>VBBY01000173.1 GCA_005881595.1 Betaproteobacteria bacterium
TGTATACGCCATCCACCGAATAGGCTACGCCGATGGCTATGCCCGCAGGGGTCGCTGCGGTACCCTGGTTTTTCACCGTGCTCGTGAAGACCCCGCTGGCATAGGAGAGCGAGGTGACGATGACGTCGGGGAGAGCAGGACCTGTATTGTTGACCGTTACGCTCACTCCTGCGCTTATCGTCGTGTTCCCCGCTGCATCTCGTGCGACTGCCGTGAGCGTGTGGAGGCCGTTGGTGGCGGTCGTGCTGTTCCAGGCGACAGAGTAGGGAGAGAGGGTGTCTTCGGTGCCGAGGTTGGTGGTGCCGTCGAGCTTGAACTGCACTCCTGAGACGCCGACATTGTCAGATGCATTGGCAGACACTGTGACGGAAGAGCCTGAAACGGTGGTGCCGTCGGCTGGGGCGGTGATCGAAACCGTCGGCGGAGTCGGATCCGGGGCTACAGAACCGCCGAGCTGGACAATCTTCGCGATGGACGGTACGCCGTTTGCGTTCAGGATGAAAAGCAGGTAATGGCCCGGCGGGGCCAGATTCGGGTTCGACGGTGCCAGGACGTTCAGGCCCCCCGGCGCCTGGGAGAAGCTCAGCGAGTTGATCCGCTGGTTCATGTCGAACGCGTGGGTCACCGAGCCGAGCCTGATCCAGGTGACCTTTGCGATGTTCGTCGCGTCGGGTGTTTCCACGAAGTAGCTTTGACCGAAACTCACGGCGGCCGGAACCGCGGTGATACCCGGGCGCGCTCCCGCGAACAGATACGGCGGCGAGTACAGCTCCACCTGCGTGATATCGTCGCCACCGGTGGTGAGCACGCGGCCGTCGGGCAGGAGCAGCGCCGCCGAATGGTAGAGCCGTGGCGCTTGCGCGCTCGCCATCGTGGTCCAGCGTTCGGTCGCGGGGTCCCACATTTCCGCCGCGAACACCGGGGTGGCGGTGTTATTGAATCCAGGCCCGCTGGTGCCCCCGGTCACTAGTACTTTGCCGTCCGGAAGCAGCGTGGCGTTGAGCTGACGCCGGGCGTTTGCCATCGACGCCACCAATCGCCAAGCCGCGGTGGGCGCGTTCAGATCGATCACCTCCGCAGCGCTGGTCGGCGGATCGACACCGCCCATCACGAGCACCTTGCCATCGTCATACATTACCG
>VBBY01000174.1 GCA_005881595.1 Betaproteobacteria bacterium
AGGGGGTCGACGCCGACTGTGGTATCGATGTCCCCGGAGACCACCAGCACGTCGCCGTTGGCCAGTGTGGTGGCCGTGGGGTACCAGCGCCCGGCGTTCATGTTGGGGCCGGCCGTCCAGACATTGCTCGCGGCGTCGTAGGTGCTCGAGTTCGGCAATCCCACGCCGCTAACGATGTGCCCCCCCACGAAGAACAACCGGCCATCGGCCAGGAACGTGTGGCCACTGCAGAAGACGTTGTAACCTGGCAGGGGCATCAAGGAAGTGCTCGCCGTGTCTGGATCCCAGAGGCGAACATCGGTGCCCCCGGAAGCGTACACCCCATATAACAAGACCTTTCCGGTCG
>VBBY01000175.1 GCA_005881595.1 Betaproteobacteria bacterium
TCGCCGCGCGCATTGATGGCGCGAGCGCAGGCGTACTTTCCACCGGGCAACGTCCCGAGATCCTCGATTGCGCCCCCCGCCGACCAGAGTACGGCGCGACTGCCGTCCGGGCCGCTCGACCAGCCGACGACGTCGCCCGCATCGTTGATGTGCACCGCTTCGCTCTCGCGGTCGCCCGGCAGCATGCCGAGATCTTTCATGGCAGTGGACGGGGTCCACAGGAAGGCGCGCGTTGTCGGGGAGCTCCCCGCAGTGCCGACAACGTCTCCGCGCTTGTTGATCGCAAGCGCGCGGCTGTACGTGCTGCCGGGGAGCGTGCCGAGTCCCTGAACGGCGCCGCTCCGTGCCCAGAGAACGCCCTGGGCGCCACCGGGGCCGCTCGAGTAGCCGACGACCTGCCCGTGGCTGTTGATGCCGAACGCTTCGCTGCTGTTATCGCCAGGCAGAGGGGCGAGACGCTGATGTCCCCCTTTGCGCGTCCAGCGGAACGCCTCGACCGAGGTGGGGCCGTTCGACGAGCCGACGACTTCGCCCAGATCGTTGATGCCGTGCGCCGCGCTGTAGTCAGCGCCCGGCAGCCCCTCGATCCTCTCGAGACGGGTGCTGCTCAGGACGAACGCGCGGTGCGCGGAGCCTGGCGTGCTCGCCCCGCCGACGACTTCACCGCCATTGTTGAGCGCGCGGATGACCTGCGAGGTGCCTTGCGGCAAGGCGCCGAAGTCCACCACGGTGTACCTCGAAGCCGCAGGAACCAGGAGAAAGACGCGGAGGGGAACCTCATGATCGTGCGCATCCACGGCGGAGCCGACGCAGAATTGCCCCGCGAGTACCGCGAACACTCCCCAGATCAGATATAGACGACCGACTCTCATTGTTGGTTACGGCCGCCGCGAACCTGCACGGTCGGCCCCTTCAGCTCCTAGCGGAACTCCGCATGGACGAAGAGATAACAGGTACGCGACTTAGAATCTGTTCAGGAGTGAACAGAAACCCCCAATAACTACCCGACGTGAAATCTGTTCAATACTGAACAGAATCACTCTAGGAGGATCCGGAGCGCCGCCTCGGACGATTCAGGCGCTTCCGGATTCTCGACTCGACTTCTGCTGATCTCGACGAGTTGGGGAGACTGACGAAACGCGGTGCCGGGTGCTCAGTCGTGCAGGACTACATTGATGAGGGAACCGTGAACGCGCAATCCTTCTTTGAACTCGATGAAGCCAAGTTTTTTGAACTTGTTCATGAAGAAATTGACCCTTGGCCGCGTTGTGCCGATCATTTCCGCCAGAGTTTCCTGACTTATCTTCGGGATTACCGCTGCGGGTTTGCCTTTCTTGCCGAAGCCGGCAAGCAACAGCAGAACCCGAGCCAGCCGCTTCTCGCTTGAATTGAGAATCTGATCAACCAGGTCCTCTTCGATTCGAATATTGCGAGCGAGCAAATACGACATGAAAAGTTCTGACAGCGAGGGCTCGCTGTGGAGCGTGCGCATCATTGCGCTTTTTTCGACGCTAACGACAGACGCCTCCGTCAGCGCCGTGGCCGTCGTCATGCGAAGAGGCTGGCCGGCCAGGCATCCCTCGCCCAGAAAGTCGCCGGCGCCTAACACTGCGACGATCGCCTGTTTCCCGTGCTCTGAGACGACCGTGAGCTTGATCTGACCTTTCTGAATATACGAGATCGAGTCAGCGAGATCCCCTTGTGCGAAGACGACTTGTTTCTTCTGGTACGTTGAAATGCTTTTCCCTTCCGCGACTTTTGCCAGGAAAGCCTGAACGTCGAAATGCGAAGCTTGCTTAGGCTTATGCTCCGCGATTTCCTTGACCAGCGCCGCATTCTTGGCATGCAGATTGATGAATACCGAGATCTTGGACTTCAGAACCTCTGGAATCAGCGGCTTGACGATATAGTCCACCGCCCCCACTTCGTAGCCGCGGAACATCGAACCAAGATCATCACGCGCGGCCGTGACAAAGATGATCGGGGTGTGCCGCGAGCGCTGGCGCTCCCGTATCAGGCGCGCCGTCTCGAAGCCGTCGATCCCCGGCATGCGCGCATCCAGCAGGATGACCGCAAAGTCATCCTTCAGGACGCACCGTAGCGCCGCTTCCCCGGAGTCTGCCAGCACCAGGTTCTGCCCAAGGCACTGCAAAAGCTCTTGCATTGCCATGAGGTTTCTCTTGTCATCATCCACGATCAGGATGCTGGCAACCGATGCGTTCGACATGGTCTCTCCTCTCTGACCATATCTCGTTGAAGACGATAAAATATAAACGAGAATTAGCTATCTTGCTGTGGCAGCGCGCGCCGCAGCGCAAGGGGCGGCCAAAGCCGCCGCCTGAGCGCGCTACGGAATCGTAATCGGCCGGGAAAGCTGGTTGTTGCTTTCGTCCGACTCGGCAAAGCGGTTCTCGTCATCGACGAAAGCCGTAATCGTGTGGGTGCCCCCGGGAATGGTGTATGGCCCACCGTTGGTGCCGATGGTGACGGAGGCTCCTGCGGCCAAGGGTCCGGTTACGCCGCCCCAGGTTCTGTACACGCCATCCACGGAATAGGCTACGCCGATGTCTGTGCCCGCAGGGGTCGCTGCGGTGCCCCGGTTTTTCACCGTGCTCGTGAAGGTCCCGCTGGCATAGGAGAGCGAGGTGACGATGACGTCGGGCAGAGTGTCGGGTGCAGCCACCGTAATCAACCGGGAAAGCTTGTTGTTGGTTTCGTCCGACTCGGCAAAGCGGTTCTCGTCATCGACGAAAGCCATAATCGTGTGGCTGCCGTTGGGAATGGTGTATGGCCCACCGTTGGTGCCGATGGTGACGGAGGCTCCTGCGGCCAAGGGTCCGGTTACGCCGCCCCAGGTTCTGTACACGCCATCCACGGAATAGGCTACGCCGATGGCTATGCCCGCAGGGGTCGCTGCGCCACCCTGGTTTTTCACCGTGCTGGTGAAGATCCCGCTGGCATAGGAGAGCGAGGTGACGATGACGTCGGGCAGAGCAGGAGCTGGGGCCGTAGAACCGCCGAGCTGGACGATCTTCGCGATGGACGGTACGCCGTTCGCGTTCAGGATGAAAAGCAGGTAGTGGCCAGGCGGGGCCAGATT
>VBBY01000139.1 GCA_005881595.1 Betaproteobacteria bacterium
CAGTGCCGTTTCCCGCGCCGGTATGGCTGATCGGGATGCGGCGCTCGCTGCAGGCCGTCGAGTCGAGGCTGCCAGCGCGGCCGCCGGTCAGGCTGATGAACTTCAGATTCGGCAGGCGCTCGATTAGCGCGCGCGGAAACGCGGTGCGCTCGCGCATCAGGCAAAGGATGTCGAAGGGCGCGAGCTTGCTTGCGGCGTCCTCCAGCGACGCGAACGCCTCATGGAAGACGGTTTTTTCTACAGCCAACCGATTCCAGTCGGCAGACTTGAGCGCCACGCGCTGGTAGTCATCGAGGATCGCGAGCTTCATTCGGTGCGGATGTTGTTTTCCCGAACGACTTTTCCCCAGCGGGCTATCTGCTCGACGATCCACTTCTGCGTCGCCTCGGGGCTCAGCGCGACGACGTCCATCCCGAGCGTCTCGCCGAGCATCTTCTTCACGTCGGGAAGATTCAATGCCTTGTTCAATTCGGAAACCAGCTTGTCGATGATCGGCCGCGGCGTGCCGGCGGGCGCGAGGATGCCCCACCACGCGTGGGCCACGACATCGATCCCCTGCTCCCTCAGAGTCGGCACCTCCGGCATCGTATGCGAGCGCTTGTCGCCGGTGAGCACGAGCGCGCGCATCTTCCCGCCGCGCACGTGCTGCGCCTGGGCCGCGGTCGAGGCGATGCCGAGCTCGACCTGGCCGCCCATCAGGTCCGTGGAGAGCGGCCCGCCGCCCTTGTACGGCACCGGAACGAGGTGGATGCCCGCGGCCTGATTGAGCACGATCGTCGTGAGATGCGCGAGCGAGCCGTTGCCGACGTTGCCCAGGGTGACGGCGTCCGGCTTCGCTTTGGCGGCCGCGATAACATCCGCGAATGTCCTGTAGGGCTTCATCGCGCCGGTGGTGATCGCCATGGGCGCAGTGCCCACGATCATGACCGGGGCGAAGTCCTTCACCGGATCGAAAGGCAGGTTCGGGTTCAGCGCCTGGTGCACGGCGTGGGTATCGAAGATGAAGACGAAGGTATAGCCGTCGGGCGCGCTCTTGGCGACGTAGTCCGTGCCGATGATGCCCGAGGCGCCGGTGCGGTTCTCGACGATGAACTGCTGCTTGAGCGAAACCGAGAGCTTCGCGGCGAACAGGCGCGCCAGCGGATCGACCGAGCCGCCGGGCGGATACGGCGAGACGAACTTGACGGGCTTGGTTGGCCACTCCTGAGCAAAGGCGGGAAACGAGAGGCACAGCAACAGCAAGAACCTAAAAATTGACACTGCGTCCGCCTTTCAGCTTCAGCATCTCGCGCGCGTCGCCCGGCGAAGCGACGGCGAAGCCGAGCTCCTCGAGAATCCGCCTCGCCTTCGAGACCTGGGCAGCATTCGATTCGGCGAGCTGCCCGCGGCCGAGCCACAGGCTGTCCTCGAGCCCGACGCGCACGTTGCCGCCCATCACCGCCGACATCGCGGCGATGAACATCTGGTTGCGGCCGGCGCCCAGGACCGACCAGTAGTAAGCGTCGCCGAACAAGCGGTCGGCGGTGCGCTTCATGTGCAGCACGTCCTCGGGATGCGGGCCGATGCCGCCGCGGATGCCGAACACCGACTGGATGAACAGCGGCGGCTTGAGCAGCCGCCGCTCGAGGAAGTGCGCCGCGGTGTAGAGATGGCCGATGTCGTAGCACTCGATCTCGAAGCGCGTGTCGTTGTCGGCGCAGGACTGCAGGATGTAGGCGATGTCCTTGAAGCTGTTCTTGAAGATGCGCTCGTCGCTGCCCGCGAGGTAGGGCTTTTCCCAGTCGTGCTTGAACTCCTTGTAGCGGCCGAGCATCTCGTACAGGCCGAAGTTCATCGAGCCCATGTTGAGCGACGCCACCTCTGGCTTCAGGCGCAGCGCCGGCTGCAGCCGCTCCTCGATGCTCATGGTCGGCGCACCTCCGGTGGTCAGGTTGACGACCACGTCCGAGGCGGCCTTGATCTTCGGCAGGAACTGCTTGAACACCGCTGGATCCTGCGTCGGGCTGCCGTCCTTCGGATTGCGCGCGTGCAGGTGCACGATCGCCGCGCCGGCCTGCGCCGCGCCGATCGCGGCGGCGGCGATCTCCTCGGGCGTCACCGGGAGAAACGGCGACATGCTCGGCGTGTGGATCGAGCCGGTCACCGCGCACGTGATGATGACTTTGCCTTGCGCCGCTGCCATCTGCGAATTTTAGCCGGCCTTGAGTAGAAAACAGTAGAAAACAGGGACAGACCACGTTTTCCGGGGCGAGCGCTCTTCTTGCCTGCGCTTTCCGCGTCTAGAGAAAAAACGTGGTCTGTCCCTGTTTTTGCTAGCCCGCCTTAAGGGAGAAACCGCCGTCGATCACCAGGTGCTGACCGGTGATGAAGTCTGCTTCTGGCGAGGCGAAGAACAGCACCGCGTTGGCGATGTCCTCGGGCTCGGCGAAGCGCTGCAGGTAGGTGCCGGCGAGCATCTTGTCCTTCACCTCCTGCGCCAGCGAGCGCCAGATGTCGGTCTTGGTGTGGCCGGGGCCCACGGCGTTGACGTTGACGTGCGGCGCGAGCTGCTTGGCGAGCGTCATGGTGAAGCTGATGAGCGGATTCTCTGAAATTTCCCGATGAAGGCGTCGAGCGCGCGCTCGACATCCTGCTTTTTGGTGACGTCGCCGACGATCGGCTCGATGCCGCGTCCTTTCGAAACCGTGTCTGCGAGCGTCTCCTTGTGAGGACCGACGATCGCCACGCGCGCGCCCTCGCGCGCGAAGCGCAGCGCGATCGCCTGCCCGATTCCCCTGCCGCCTCCCGTCACCAGCGCGGTCTTCCCGTCGAGTCTTCCAGTCATCCCTTGATCCCTCCTGATCCCCAACCCGCCACGAGGTACTTCTGAATGAAAACGAAAACGGCAAGCACCGGCAGCAGCACCAGCATCCCTGCCGACATGATCATGCCCCAGTCCACCACCGAGGCGTTGTACAGGTCGGCGATGCCGACCGGCAGCGTCTTCAGCTCGTCGGCGGCGAGCAGCACCCGCGCGAAGATGTAATCGTTCCAGGCCAGGATGAAAGTGAATGTCCCGGTGGCGACGACCCCGGGAAGAGCGAGCGGCAGCACCACATGCAGCACCGCGCGCGGGCGGCTCGCGCCGTCGACCAGCGCCGCCTCCTCGAGATCGAGCGGGATGCTCTGGAAAAACGTGCGCAGCAGCCACAGCGCGAACGGCAGGCAGAACGCGGTATACGCAAGGACCAGCCCGGCGCGCGTGTTGGTGAGCTCGAGCGTGCGCATCAGCACATAGAACGGGATGATCACCATGATCGGCGCGAACATGTACGTGAACAACACCGTGGCCGAGATCGCCTCGCGGCCCCGAAAGCGGAACCGCGTCAGCGCATACGCTGCGGGAGTGGCAATCGCCAGCGTAACCAGCACCGTGCAGGTGGCGACCAGAACACTGTTCCCTAAATAGACCGCAAAGCGTGTTTGCTCGAACAGCCGCGCCACGTTCTCGAGCGTGAGCGATTCCGGCAGCAAAGTGGGCGGTGTGGTGAAGATCTCGTGGGAGCGCTTGAAGGCGGTGGCGATCATCCAGGCGAACGGGAACGCGGTGAAAAAAAGAAGCACGCTTACACCTGAAAACAGAATTCCACGCCTCACAGCTGTTCCTCGCGCCGCCAGAAATGAAAATACAGCGCGGCCGCCGCGACCAGCATCAGAAACATGATCACCGCCATCGCCGACCCGCGTCCCGCCTCGTAGTAGGCGAAGGTGCGCTGATAGGTGTAGATCGGCAGCGTGCGGATGTAGGTTTCCGCCCCTCCTCCCTGGATCATCAGCCAGGGCGTGTCGAACTTGGTGAACATCCAGATCGAGCGCAGCAGCACCACCACGAACAGCACGCTTTGCAGCTGGGGCAGGGTGACGTGAACGAAGCGCCGCCAGGCGCCTGCGCCGTCGACCGTGGCCGCCTCGTAGAGCTCGGGCGGAATGCTCTGCAGCCGGGCTAGCACGGCGAGCAGCACGAACGGGAAGAACTGCCAGACGCTCACGATGATCAGGGACACCATGATCCAGTCGCGCCCCATCCAGCTGACGGGAATGCCCAGCAGATAATTGACCAGCCCGAACTGGCTGTTCAGCAGCCATTTCCAGATGATCACCGCCACCACCGTGGGAACCACGTAGGGAAAGATCGATACCGCGCGCGCGAGGCCCCGGCCCGGGAAGGCTTCGTTCAGCAGCAGCGCCGCCGCCACGCCGATCGCGAGCTGCAGCGCGATCGTCGTCAGCGAGTAGATCAACCCGAGCTCGAGCGAGCGCCAGAACTCCTCGTCGGCGAGCACCGCGGCATAGTTGCCGAGGCCGACGAATTGCTGCTCGGGAAAGAACGAATGCTTGCTGAAAAAGCTGATCCAGATGCCATACGCGACCGGGTACACCGTCAGCGCGGCGAGCAGCAGCAGCGCCGGCAGGACGAGGAGCCACCCCGTCCTCGCTGCAGTCATTACTTCAGATAGCCCTTGGACTTGAGGAGGTCTTCGAGCCGCCTTTGCGCCCGCGACGCGGCCTCCCGCGGCGACTTATTTTCCAGCGCCACATCCATCACCATGTCGCGCAGGATGCCGCTGCCGAGCACTTCCATCAGGTAGGGCTTGGAATTCATGTCATCCCAGTCGATCACCAGCGTCGGCTTGCCCTGGTCGTTGTTGAGGTAGCCCTCCTGCACCTCGATCCAGCTCTTCCAGCGCTGGATCATCGGCGTCGCCTGGTAGTCCCGGTCCGCGCGCAGCGACTTGGTGATCGGGAACAGGTGGATCGGCACCGTCTGCACGTACTCGAGGTAGTTGTCCTTCTGGTAGAAGAACTTCAGGAACTCGACGGCCTCCTTCGGATTCTTCGAGCCCTTGAACAGCATCCACGGCTCCTCGTCGACCTGCGCCGCCGGCTCCCTGCCGCTCGGCCCGACCGGCTTCACCCAGACGTCGAAGTGCTCGGCATTCGCCATGCTTGGCAGCGCGCCCTTCTCGATGAGACCCGCGCCGCGGCCGTAACCCTGATACATCATCGCCGCCTTCTGGCCGTAGAGGTTGGTGAAGGTCTCCAGATACCCGTGTCCTTCCCATCCCGGCGGCGCGTAGCGGGTCAGATCGCGGATGAATTCGAGCGTCTCGAGCATCGGCCTGGAGCTGAGCTGCGGCCGGTTCTGCCTGTCGAAGAAGATGCCGCCGTTCGCCTTCAGCAGCTCCCCGAGAAGGATGTTGATGAAGAGGTTGTCGCCCGGGATGGTGATGCCGTACATGCCGCCGGTGGTGAACGCCTTGGCGTTGGCGACGAGATCCGCCCACGTGCGCGGCGGCTTGAGGCCGAGCTTCTGCGCGAGGTCCTTGCGATAAATGAGAAGCGACGTTCCGGCGGCGTGCACCAGCCCGTACTGCTTGCCGCCGACGCGGCACACGCGCTTCACCTGGTCCCAGATGTTCGCTTCGCCGAGCGCCTGCACCACTTCGTCGAGCGGCAGCAGCAGCCCTTTCGACTGCAGCGCAGCGCAGGTGATCGGCTGGCCGTGCGAGAGCTCGGGCGGCGTGCCGGCGGCGAGCGAGGCCATGATCTTGCCCTCCAGGTCGCCCCAGGCGAGCGCCTCGACCTCGACCTTCACGCCGGGATGCTTCGCCTCGAAGCGCTTGGCGATGTTCCTGACCGCTTCCTGGGAATTGGGCTGCGTCTCGGTATGCCACACGCGGATGACTTTTTGCGCCTGGGCACTGGAAAGGACAGCTGCCAGCAGCAATGCCGCAACGCTCGGAATCGTCTTCATATCCCCTCCTCCGAGGAACGAATAAATCTTAAACCAGGTAGCGCGCCCCGCCGCAGACCGAGAGCGCCTGGCCGGAGATGTGCTTGCCGGCATCGCTGGCGAGGAACAGCGCCATGTTCGCGATGTCCTGCGCGGTGACGGTCGTATGCATGCTCACGCCCTCCAGCAGCCGCCGGCGCACTTCTTCCTTGTCCACGCCGAGGCCTTTTGCCTTCGCCTCGATCACGCGCTCGATGCGCTCGCCCTCGACCACGCCGGGCTGGATGCAGTTGACGCGCACCTTTTCGGGGCCGGCCTCGGCGGCCAGGCTCTGCGTGAAGCCGACCACCGCCCATTTTGCCGCCGAATAAGGGGTGCGCATCGGGAAGGCGAGCCGCCCGGCGGCCGACGACAGGTTGATGATGCTGCCGCCGCCCGCCGCCTTGATCATCGGCATCGCCTTGCGCGTGCAGTAGAACATGCCGTTCAGGTCCACCGCGATGCAGCGGTCCCAGTCCTCCGGGCGGATGTCCTCGACCCTGGCGGTCGGTCCCGCTATGCCGGCGTTGTTCACCAGCACGTCGAGGCCGCCGAGCCTGCGCTCGACGTCGCTGAACAGCCGCTCGACATCGGCCAGCTTCGCCACGTCGGCGACGGTATACGGGAGGTTGCCCTGCTTGAGAGCTTTTTCATCCACATCACAGACATGGACGCGGGCGCCATGGTCGGCAAAGGTGCGGGCAATGACCCGGCCGATGCCGGCGCCGCCCGCCGTGACCAGCACGCGCAGCCCGTTGGCGGATGTTTCCATGGCGATGGATAATACACGCAACAATAATCGCGCATGCCCATCCACGTCTCGATCGAGCAGGAGGAACTCCGCGGCATCTCGCGCACCGTAGCCGAGATCCACTGGCTGCTCCTGATCCTGATCCTGCTTTACCTGATCTTCGGCGGCGTGGCGAAGGAGAGCGAGCCGGCGATCTCGTCGTCGCTGTTCTTCTACGCCGCGCTGGTGATGGCGTTCCGCTACGCGAATTTCTTCCGCACCGAGAGCCGCTGGAAGATCGCGGTCGAGACCTGGGCGATGATCGCCGTCGTCACCTGGGCGCTGTGGTTCACCGGCAGGCTGCAGAGCCCGCTCCTGAACGCCTATCTGCTGGTGGTGATCACCTCGGCGCTGACCCTCGGCAAGCTCACCACGCTGGTCGAGGTGGCCCTGATCGCCGCGTGCTACGTGTTCCTGGCGGGAGCGTCGTACGTCGAGCTCGCCTCGCTCGCCTTCCTCGGCGCGCTCGCGGCGCAGTTCGCGCCGGTGGTGCTGGTCGCCTACATCACCACCATGTTCGCGGCCGACATCCGCTACGTGCTGCAGCGCGCCAAGCTGCTGTCGGAGCTGGACGACCTCACCGCGCTGTACAACACGCGCGGCTTCGCGATCGCCGCCGACCGCCTGTTCGGGCAGGCGCTGCGCTATACGCGCCCGGCGAGCGTGCTGATGGTCGATCTAGACAACCTGAAGACGGTCAACGACTCGCACGGGCATGACGCCGGCAATCGGCTGCTGCGGCACACCGCGAACGCGCTGCGCGCGGAGCTGCGCTTCACGGACCTGCCGGCGCGCTACGGCGGGGATGAGTTCATCGTCCTGCTGCCCGAGACGCCGCCGCGCGGCGCGCTCGACGTCGCCGAGCGCATCCGCAAGGCGGTGGCCGACCGGCCGCTCGACATGGACGTCGGCAAGATCGCCTCCTCTGTGAGCATCGGCGTGGCCTGCTTTCCGGAGGACGGCCGCACGCTCGACGCCCTCGCCACGCGCGCCGACCGCGCGCTCTACGAGGCCAAGCAGAAAGGCCGCAACTGCGTGGTCAGATACCGCCAGGAGTAGCCCGGGCCGCTCACAGCGCGAGCTGCCAGAACTCGCCGACGAGAGCGTAGCCGAAGCTAGAGTGCCGCTCCTTTCTCACTCGCCTGAATCCGCACCGCCTGTAGAGCGCGCGCGCCGCGGCGAGATTCGACTGCGTCCACAGCGCGAGCCTGCGGTAGCCCTTGGCGCGCGCAAAGCCGATGCATTCCTCGACCAGCCGCCTGCCGAGCCCGCGGCCGCGCGCCTTCGGCTCGACGATCAGGAGCCGCAGCTTCGCCACGGTCTTCGAGTGCTTCACCACGAACACCGAGCCGACGCGCTCGCCGTCGAGCTCGGCGATCCAGCAGGCCTCGCGTTCCGGATCGAAGTTCCGGATGAACCTGGCCGCAATGTCGGCGACCAGGGCTTCAAAGCGCTCATCCCAGCCGTATTCCCGTGAATAGACCTCGCCATGGGTTTGTACCACCCAGCCCATGTCGCCTGGACGATGTGAACGCAGCACGATTTGCGGCTTGCGTTTTTCATTGCCCAGTAAGGACTCGACCGTGCTCATCGCGGCGACAAGCCGCTCGCGCTCGCCTTCGCGCAACTCCGAAAGCATCGCCGCCATCTCTTCACGCGAGCGCGAGTTCAGCAGCGCGAACGCCTTGCGCCCTTTGTCGGTCAGCGAGAGCAGGTTGTGGCGCGCGTCGTGCGGCGCCGGCTTCGCCTGCACAAGGCCGCGCCGCTTCAGGCTCTGCAGCAGCCGGCTGAGATAGCCGAGATCGAGCGAGAGCTCCCTGCCGAGGACCGTCGCGGTGCTGTGCGGCACCTGCGCGAGCTCGTAGATCAGGCGCGCTTCGGTAAGCGTGCATGAGCTGCCGAGCAAGCCCTCGCGCAGCACGCCGATGCGCCGCGTATAGAAGCGGTTGAAGCGCCTGACCGCGTCGACGTGCTGCATGCACGACTATCCTCGGACGAGATACTTGCTTTTGTCAAGTAATGCATAATTGATCTTCGATGAAACCTTTTGACTTGACGGGAAAAGCGGCCCTCGTCACCGGCGGCAACGGCGGCATCGGCCTGGGCATGGCGCAGGGACTTGCCGCAGCGGGGGCGACGCTCGCGATCGCAGGACGGGACGAGAAGAAGAATGCCGCCGCGGCCAAAGCGCTGGGCGGCCGCGCGATTTCGATCAAGGTGGACCTGAGGGACGAGAACGCCTGCCGCGCCGCGGTGGATCAGGCGGCACAGAAGCTCGGCCGGCTCGACATCCTGGTCAACAACGCCGGCACCAACATCCGCAAGGCGCCGCAGGACTACACGCTGGAAGAATGGCGGCTGGTGCTCGACACCAATCTCACCAGCGCGTTCGTCGCCTCGCAGGCGGCGTATCCGCACATGCAGCGCGCCGGCGGCGGCAAGATCATCAACATCGGCTCGATGATGTCGCTGTTCGGGGCTTCGTTCGTCGCGCCTTACGGCGCGAGCAAGGGCGGCATCGTGCAGCTGACCAAGGCGCTCGCCACGGCCTGGGCGAAGGACAACATCCAGGTCAACGCCGTGCTGCCCGGCTGGATCGATACCGCGCTCACGCGCCAGGCGCGCAAAGACGTGGCGGGCCTCCACGAGCGAGTACTAGCCCGCACGCCCGCGGGGCGCTGGGGCGCGCCGGAGGATCTCGCCGGCGTCGCAGTATTCCTCTCCGGCTCCAGCTCCGATTTTGTCACCGGGGTGGCGATCCCGGTTGACGGCGGCTACTCGGCGCAGGGCTAGAAGCTCGCCTACAGCAGCTGCGCAAAAATCAGGATCAGGCCGATGACCGAGACCAGCCACACCGCTGTGCGCACCCAAGGCACGCCGGCGAGATAGACGGGCGCGTAGACGAGCCGCGCCCAGAAGAAAAGCTGCGCCCCAAGCGCGGTCATGGAATTGGTTCTGCCCGCGACCAGCGCCACCAGGACCAGCGCGGCGAACAGGACGAGGCTCTCGAGCATGTTGAGGTGTGCGCGCTCGGCGCGCCCGGCCCATCCTGTCAGCGGCGGCATGTTGTCGCGGTTTCCCGCGAGCTTGGGAAGCCCCACCTGCAGCGTCGCGGCGCTTGCCGCAACCAGCATCTGCACGAAAGCGAGTGCTACGGACCAGACGAGCAAGGCCAGTTCGAGTTTCATGGTATCCCCTCCTTAAGGGAGGGCATTGTCGCTGAAAAACGACTGGCGCCGCCAGCCGGCGGCTAGCGCTGCCAGGAGGCGCGCCGGAAGCGCTTGCGCCGGGAGAGCACCGCCAGGCGCCGGCCGGCGAATTCGTGCATTTTTTCTCGTACTTCGCGGCGCACTTCCTCAGGCAGAGTGGCCGCTGCGTCTTCGAAGCGCGAAAACACTTCCTGCGGCGCTGGCGGGCCGTCCTGGAAAAAGCCGCGTTCCCTGTCCCAGACCAGGGCGCGCTCTGTTGCATCCGCGCCATAGCAGACCTGGATCAGCGTCACCTCGCCGCCGGCCTGCCACACGAACAGATCGAAATAATCGTCGTGAAACCAGCGCCTGCGGGCCGGCGGGTCGTCGGCCACTCCGAGGATTTCTTTCAGCATGGCGGTGTCAACTCTTTGACCGAATCATGATCTAACCAGCCAGAGAGAATATGATGTCCTCGGGAGGTGCAGCCATGAACATTCCGGCATCGAGCTTCAACGATAGCAGCGAGCGGCGCTCGAGTCTCCTCCGGTCGCTCAGCGACTACAGCAAGCAGCATCGCGCGGCGCACTGGACCGGGTCCTTCGCCAAGTTTCTCGAGGCCATCTTTCCCGCAGATCCTCATGGGCTTGCGCGCAGCAGCCACCAGTACGTCTGGGACATGATGCGCGCCGAGGGGTTCGATGACACCAAGGGCCGGCTGCGCTGTCAACTGTTCGAGGACGAGCTCTACGGCATCAACGACACGATCGAGCGGCTGGTCGACTACTTCAAGGCGGCGAGCGCCGGCTCGGAAGTTGGCAGACGGCTGCTGCTGCTGCTAGGCCCGCCCTCGGGCGGCAAGTCGACCCTGGTGATCCTCCTCAAGCGCGGCCTCGAGGAGTACAGCCATACCGACGCCGGGGCGATGTACGCGATCCACGGCTGCCCGGTGCACGAATCGCCGCTGCACCTCGTGCCGCACACGCTGCGCGCGCAGTTCCGCAACAGCTACGGCATCGACATCGCCGGGGAGCTCTGCCCGCGCTGCGTCAGCCGGCTCGCCCAGGAATTCTCCGGCGATTTCATGCAGATGCCGGTCGAGCGCCTGTTCATCTCCGAGGCCGGGCGCGTCGGCGTCGGCACGTACGCGCCGCACGACCCCACCACCGCGGACATCGCCGACCTCGTCGGCTCGGTCGACCTGTCGAAAGTCTCGGAGTACGGCGACGAGGGCGACCCGCGCGCCTGGTCCTGGTCGGGCGCGGTGTTCGCGGCGAGCCGCGGCATGCTCGAGATGATCGAGATCCTGAAGGTGAAGCGCGAGTTCCTGTACCTGCTGCTCACGCTGACGCAGGAGAAGAACGTCAAGGTGTCGCGCTTCCCGCTGATCTATCTCGACGAGACCGTGGTCGCGCACACCAACCTCGCCGAGTTCCGCAAGTTCCTGCAGGAGGCGGAGAACGAGGCGCTGCTCGACCGCATGGTCATCATCCAGGTGCCCTACACCCTGTCCTACAAGGAAGAGGCGCGCATCTACCGCAAGCTCACCTCCTCGACCCAGGCGTTCCGCGAAGTGCACCTCGACCCGCACGCGCTGCACGTGGCGGCGGTGTTCTCGGTGCTGACGCGGCTGCAGGAGGGCGAGGAGCGCGACGCCGACAACGTCAAGAAGGTGCGGGTCTACGCCGGCGAGGACGTCGAGGGCGTGCCGCAATCCGAGATCGAGAAGATGCGCGCGCGCAGCCCGGACGAGGGCCTCTCTGGCGTGTCGCCGCGCTTCGTGATCAACGCGCTGTCGAACGCCATCATCCAGTCGCACGCGAAGAGCCTGACCACGATGGACGTGCTGCTCGCGCTGAAGGACGGCATCGAGTCCGACGTGCGCATCGACGGCAAGAAGAAGCGCAAGTGGGTCGATTTCCTGGTGATGGTGCGCAAGGACTTCTACAACCGCTGGGTCAAGGAGGACGTGCACAAGGCCCTGTTCGTGTCCTTCGAGCAGGAGGCGCAGCAGCTGCTCGACAAGTACCTCGACGAGGTCGAGGCGACGCTCGACAACCGCAGCGTCAAGGACCCGATCACCGGCGAGGAGCGCAAGCCCGACGAGCGCTTCCTGCGCTCGGTCGAGGAGAAGATCCGCATTTCGGAGTCCGGCAAGCTGTCGTTCCGCCAGGAGGTGGTGCGCAAGGCGATGGGCGCCTACAAGCGCAGCGAGAAGTTCACCCTCGACAACCATGCGCCGCTGCACGACGCGGTCGAGCAGTACCTGTTCGAGCAGCGCCGCGACGTGCTGCGGCTGGTGAGCTCCACCACGCGGCCCGACGACGAAACGCGCCAGAAGATCTCGGTGGTCGAGAAGCGGCTGGTCGACGAGTACGGCTACGACGCGCACAGCGCCCGCGAGGCGCTCAACTACGTGACCAGCCTCCTCGCCCAGGAATAGCCTTGATCAGGATCGCCGCCGAAACCCCCTGGTACGACCTGTTCTCGCGCGGCGCGCGCGATTGGCTGCGGCACAACCAGAAGGTGCGCGAGGCAGTGAAGGAGACGCTGCCCGCGCTCCTCGCCGGCGCGGACCTGATGAGCCAGCCGGGACACCGCACGGTGCTGGTGCCGGTGAAGATCCTCGAGCACGCGCGGCTGCGCCTGCTCGAGCCCGAGGTGCGGCAGGGCGCGGGCCAGGGGCGCGGCGAGCCGGGCGAGGTGCTGCAGCCCGGACGCGAGGAAGGCGAGCGGGCCGCGCAGCCGGGCGGCACCCAGGACGGCGAGATCCGCTTCGTGGTCGAGCTGAAGATCGACGAGATCGTCGACTGGCTGTGGGAGGAGCTGAAGCTCCCCGAGCTCAAGCCGCGACGCGCGGCGGCGCTCGACGATCCCGACTACGTGCGCGAGGGCTGGGACAGGCGCGGCGCGCCCGCCCGGCTCGATCGCCGCCGCACGGTCAGGGAGGCGGTGAAGCGCCGCGCCATCCAGGACGACCCGGTCGCCTTCACCAACGACGACCTGCGCTTTCGCCAGCTGGTGAAGCGCGCGACGCCGTCGATCAACGCCGCGGTCATCTTCGCGCTCGACGTCTCGGGCAGCATGGACGAGGCGCAGCGCCGGCTCGCCAAGACCTTCTTTTTCTTCGCGCTGCAAGGCATCCGCAGGCAGTACGCCAGGGTCGAGACGGTGTTCCTCGCGCACGCCGCGCAGGCCTGGGAATTCGAGGAAAGCCAGTTCTTCCAGGCCGCCTCGAGCGGCGGCACGCTCGCCTCCAGCGCCTTCCGCCTGGCGCTCGAGGTGATGCAGGCGCGCTATGACCCGCAGCGCTACAACGTCTACTTCTTCTACGCCTCCGACGGCGAGAACGCCGCCGAGGACCGGGAGGGCGCCGCCTCGCTCCTCGCCGATCTCACCGGGCAGACCAATTACGCCGGCTACGTCGAGACCGGCGGCGGCGCCGCCTACCGGCCGCGCGAGACGCAGCTCGCCGAGATCTTCGGCGAGATGAAGGCGAAGGGGCGGCCTGTCGGCGCGAGCCGGCTCGGCTCGCAGGACGACGTCTGGCGCGCCATCGGCGAGCTGTTCCGCGAGCAGGCGAAGAATGACTGAGCTCGAGGACTATGCCGGACGCCTCGAAGCGCTGGCGCAGCGGCTCGGCCTGGAGCACTACGCGGTCGACTTCGAGCTCGCCCCGGCGAGCCTGATGACCGAGATCGCGGTGTACGGCCTGCCGATCCGCATGCCGCACTGGTCCTACGGCGTGCGCTACATCCACCAGCTGGTCCGCCAGAGCATGGGCCACTCGAAGATCTTCGAGGTGATGTTCCCGGGCGACCCGTGCCGCGCTTTCCTGATGGACAGCAACTCCCTCGCCGAGAACACCCTGGTCGCCGCGCACGTGCTCGGCCATGCCGACTTCTCCAGGAACAATCAGCTCTTCGCCCGCTTCCACGCCATGGCCGGCGGCAACATCGTCGAGCACGCAGCGGCGCACGCGCAGCGCATCCAGCAGGCGATCGAGGCGGCGGGCCTGGAGCGCGTCGAGGCGGTGCTCGACGCGGCGCTCGCCCTCGAGTCGCACGTAGACGTGAGCGGCGAGCTGCGTCGCCCGCCCTATCCCGAGTTCGTGCCGGAGAAGACGGCGCCGACCGAGACCGCTTTTCAACAGCGCTTCGGCCAGCTCCCCGGCGCGGCCGAGAAGGCGAGCCCGTCAGCCGGGCCGCCGCTGCGCACGCGGATCCCGCCGCATGCGGAGTACGACCTGCTGTGGTTCATCGCGCATTACGCGCCCGAGCTCGAGCAGTGGGAGCGCGACATCTTCCTCGCGGTGCGCGCCGAGTCGCTTTACTTCTACCCGGTGTTCGCCTGCCAGATCATGAACGAGGGCTGGGCCTCGTACTGGCACGCGCGGCTGCTGCGCGAGGCCGACTTCCTGCCGCAGCCGCTGTATCTGTCGGCTATCAAGGCGCACTCCGACGTGGTGCGGCCGTTTGCCTCCGGCGAGCAGACCGCGCTCGCTGTCAATCCCTACCATCTCGGCTTCACCCTCTGGGAGCACATCGTCGACAAGCAAGGCCTCGAGCGCGCGCGCGAGGTGATGCGCGACGAGGACGACTTCGGCTTCATCCGCAACTGCCTGGACCGCGACCTGGCGGAGAAGGCGGGCCTGTTCGTCTACGAGGCGCGGCCCGGCGGCGAGCTGCGGGTGGCGAGCCGCGACCTGGAGGCGATCCGCGAGGCGATCCTCGCGCCGAAGTACAACTACGGCGCGCCGCGCGTCGCGGCGACCGAGCTGAAGAGCGACGGCACGCTGGTCCTTACCCACGAGCACGCGAGCGACGGCCGCGGCCTGGACGCGGCCCGCGCGAAGAAGGTGCTCGAGTACACGCGCCGCGCCTGGCGGCGCGCGGTTCGCCTGCACACGGTGAACGAGCGCGGCGAACCGGTAGAACTAGTTTCTTAAATAAGCAGCAGCAGGATGATGATGAGGCAGATGAGCAGCAGGGTCTGGCTGCTGATCTGGCCGCCCGCCGGCAGCGCATCGAGCCGGCCCGCCAGGCTGCGCACCTCCTCGTCGGTCATCGCGTCGACGCGCGCCAGGGCTTCCTTCGCCGGGATGCCCATCTTCTCCATCTGCTGCGCGACTTCCGGCCGCTCGATGAGGGCCTTGACGCGCTCGCGCTCCTGTTGCGCCGCAACCTGGTCGGTGGCCACGAGCCCGGCGTAGGCCTGCGGCACGGCAAACGCGAACGCCAGCAACAACCCTCCGAGAATCTTCTTCATTTGAGCTCCTTTGAAAGGGACGGCGCAACAGCCTACGCCAGCCGCAAGAACGGAATCAAGAGCAGTAAGCCACACCGCCCCCTTCCCCGGGAATAAAAACGCGCTCCCGGCGGTCTTGCATCGCATGAACCGCAGAAACTTCGTCAAGCTCGCCGGCCTGGGCGGCGTCGTGTTCACCTCGGGGCTGGCGCGCGGCGCCGGCACGTACGGCTCCAGCCAGGACGAGTTCTTCTTCGTCCAGCTCTCCGACACCCACTGGGGATTCCAGGGTCCCGCCGTCAACCCGGATGCCGCCGGCACCCTGCCGAAGGCGATCGCGGCGGTCAACGCCCTCGAGACGCAGCCGGACTTCGTGGTGTTCACGGGCGACCTGACCCACACCACCGACGATCCCCGCGAGCGCCGCCGCCGGCTGGCGGAATTCCGCGACCTGGCGCGCGGGCTGAAAAATCCCAATGTGCGCTTCATGCCAGGCGAGCACGACGCGGCGCTCGATGACGGGGCGGCCTACCGGGAGCTCTTCGGGCCGACGCATTACGCCTTCGATCACAAGGGCGTGCACTTCATCGCGCTCGACAACGTGTCGGATCGCGCCGCCCGCATCGGCGAGGAGCAGCTGGGCTGGCTCAAGGCCGACCTGGAGAAGCGCAAGCGCGACGAGCGCATCGTGGTCCTGGCGCACCGTCCGCTGTTCCCGCTCTATCCGCAATGGGACTGGGCGACGCGCGACGGCGAGCAGGCGCTCGAGCTGCTGATGCCGTATCGCAACGTGGTCGTGTTCTACGGCCACATCCACCAGGAGCACCACTACAAGACCGGGCACATCGAGCACCACTCGGCGAAGTCGCTGATCTTTCCTCTGCCGGCGCCGGGCTCGATGCCCAAGCGCGAGCCGATCAAGTGGGACCCGGCCCAGCCCTACCGCGGCCTAGGCTACCGGGAAGTGGAGGCGGAAGCCGGGCCGGTGGCCTACCGGATCACCGAGCTGCCGGTGATCAAGGCCTGATCGTGTCGCCGCAACGACGCCGCCTGCTTCTTGCCCCGGTCGCTGCCGCGCTCGCCGCGAGCGGGCTATGGGCGCTCGCCCAGCCCGAGGAGCGAGTGGTGCGCATCGCCGCCCGCAAGTTCGTCTACCTGCCGCAGGAGGTCACGCTGAAAAAAGGCGTTCCCGTGGTGCTCGAGTTCACCGCCGAGGACGTGGTGATGGGCTTCAACGCGCCGGATTTCAACGTGCGGGCGGACATCGTTCCCGGGCAGCCGGCGCGCGTGCGCTTCACGCCGGACAAGCTGGGCGAGTTCACCTATCTGTGCGACATTTTCTGCGGCGACGGGCATGAGCGCATGACCGGCCTTCTCCGCGTCGTCGCCTGACGCGCCTGGAGTTAAGATCGGCCTGCCTTGACCGATCGCCGCCGCTTCGAGCAGCAGGTGCTTCCGCACATCGATGCGGCATTCAACCTTGCGCGCTGGCTCACCCGGAACGATCACGATGCCGAGGACGTGGTGCAGGACGCCATGCTGCGCGCGTACCGCCATTTCGAAGGCCTGCGCGGCGAGGCGCGGCCCTGGCTGCTCGCGATCGTGCGCAATGCGTGCTTCAGCTGGATGCAGCGGAATCGCCCGGCGGAGCTCGCCGCCGGCCCGGACGCGGAAGCCGCCGAGGCCGCGACCGCTCCGGCCGATGGCCCGGAGGCCCTGCTCGCGCGTGAGCTGGACCGGCGCATGCTGAATAAAGCCATTGCCGCGCTTCCCTTCCCGTTCCGCGAGGCGTTGATCCTGCGCGAGCTCGAGGATCTCTCCTACCGGGAGATCGCGCGTATCGCGAACGTGCCGATCGGCACGGTCATGTCGCGCCTCGCCCGCGCGCGGCGGCTGCTCGCCGAGTCCGTGCGGGTCATTACCCTCGCCTCACGGCTCCAGACCGAGAAATGAAGCCCGAAGAAGCCGCTCGGCTGCTGCATGCCTACGTCGACCGCGAGCTCGATGCGGCGAAAAGCCTCGAGCTCGAGGCGCAGCTCGCGGCCGATCCTGCGCTGCGGGAGCGTTTCGAAAGGCTGCGCGAGCTGTCGGCCGGGATCCGGGAGAAGGCCGATTACCACGCCGCGCCGTCCTCGCTCGCCGCACGCTTGAGCGCGGCGCTTCCGGGCGCGGCGAGCATCGCGCCGCGTCGCGCGGCGCGCTGGTTCCTGCCGGTCGCGGCCGCCGCCCTGGTGGCGGTGCTCGCCCTCGGCATCGCGCTCGTGCGCCCCGGCGACGAGGAAGCGCTGCTGCGCGAGATGGTGGCGAGCCACGTCCGCTCCACCCTCGGCAACCGCCTCATCGACGTGGCGTCCTCGGACCAGCACACGGTCAAGCCCTGGCTGAGCGCCCGGCTGTCGTTCTCGCCGCCGGTCGCGGATTTTTCGCAGGAGGGGTTCGAGCTCGCCGGCGCCAGGCTCGACTACGTCGGCGGCCGACCCGTTGCGGTCCTCGTCTACAAGCGCCGGCAGCACCTGATCGATGCCTTCATCTGGCCGGGAAACGGGCCGCGTGACGGCGCGTACTCGCGCGACGGGTTCAACGTCGAGCGCTCCTCCGCCGAGGGCATGCGCATCTGCCTGGTTTCCGATCTGAACCGCAACGAGCTGTCGGACCTTGCGCGCCTGCTGACCGCCCGCAGGTAAACTGGGGCGCGTCATGCGTGCCTACTTTCTGGAAGTGAGCGGTACCCAAACCCGACTCACGCTCCGCGACGCTCCCGTTCCCGAGGAAGCACCGGGACAACTCCTCGTGCGCGTGCGCGCCGCGGGAT
>VBBY01000006.1 GCA_005881595.1 Betaproteobacteria bacterium
CGACGGTGCAATCAGTATTGGCGACCCTTCCCTCGCTCGGCCAGAGCCATATTGCTGCGCTCGCTACCAAAATAAGCGTGACGGCCAGTAGTGCAAACGTCGGTACTTTAGTCATGCGCTCTAACTTCCAATAGTCAGAAGAAGTTCTGTCTATCATAGCTAACGACCCAAGCGCGCAGGTAATCAAGATGCTTTGAATCGTGAGGTTGTGTCACTGGATACTCATTCGGTCGCCACGTTATTCAGAACGCTCTTGGTCAACTAGGAAGTGATCTAGCGCAGCGGCGGCGCGTACATCAGCCCGCCCTGGTTCCACAGGCGGTTCAAGCCTCGCTCGAAGCCGAGCGGCTTGAGGTTCGCGTCGAAGCTCTCGCCGTAATTGCCGACCTGCTTCACGATCTGGTAGGCCCACTTGTTGTCCACGCCGAGCAGGGTGCCGAGGTCGCCGCTCGCGCCGGCGAAACGCTGGATCGCCGGGTTCGGGCTTTTCGCCTGCGCGTCGATGTTCCCCGAGCTCAGGCCGAGCTCCTCGGCCTCGAGCATGGCGAACAGCGACCACTTCACCACGTCGAACCAGCGGTCGTCGCCGTGCCGCACGGCCGGTCCCAGCGGCTCCTTCGAGATGATCTCGGGCAGGATCAGGTGCTCGTCGGGCTTCGGCGCGCGCGAAGCGCGCAGCGCGACGAGGCCCGAGTGGTCGGTGGTGAACGCGTCGCAGCGCCCCGCGAAGTAGGCGTTCAGCACCTCTTCCAGCTTCTCGATCACCACCGGCTTGAACTTCATGTTGTTGGCGCGGAAGTAGTCGGCGAGGTTGAGCTCGGTCGTCGTCCCGGGCTGCAGGCAGATGGTGGCGCCGTTCAGCTGCTTCGCGCTCCTGACGTTCGCCTTCTTGGGCACCATGAAGCCCTGGCCGTCATAGTAATTGACGCCGACGAAGTTGAGCCCGAGGCTGGTGTCCCTCGACAGGGTCCAGGTGGTGTTGCGCGCGAGGAGGTCCACCTCGCCCGACTGCAGCGCGGTGAAGCGCTGCTGGGTGGTGAGCGGCGTATAGCGCACCTTGGTCGCATCGCCGAATACGGCCGCGGCGACCGCGCGGCACAGGTCGACGTCGATGCCGCGCCACACGCCCCTGGAGTCGGGCTGCGAGAACCCGGCAATGCCCGTGCTTACGCCGCACTGCAGGTAGCCCTTCGAGCGAACGGAGTCGAGCGTGGACTGGGCGGCAGCGCTCGAGGCGATAAAAAACAACAGGACGCACTTCTTCATCGCACCTCTCCTTCGAGCAGAAAATCGCGCACGATGGCGATCTGGTCGGCGTGCATCAGGGTGGGCGCGTGGCCGACCCCGGCGATCTCGACCAGCCTCGCCTTCGGGCCGCGTCGCGTCATCTGCGCCGCGGTTTCGGGGCTGAGCAGGTCGGAGAGCTCGCCGCGCAGCACGAGCGTCGGGCAGCGCACCGCATCGTAGATCAGCCAGAGCTCCAGGTCCTTTTCCGGAACCGCAAAAGCCGCCGCGATGCCCGGGTCATAGCGCGGCCGATAAATGCCGTCGTCGCCTTTGCGCACCCAGCTCTCGGTAAGCAGGCGCCACTCCGCATCGCTGTGCCGCCCGAAGGGCGCCGAGATGCGCCGCACGTACTCTTCTGCCTGCGCCATGTCCGGGAACTCGGGCTGCAGGCCGACGTAGGCCGCCATGCGCTCGAGCGCCGCCCTGCCGATTACCGGGCCGGCCTCGTTCAGCACGAGCTTGCGCACCGGAGTGGCGGCCAGCGCGGCGAGCGCCATGCCGATCAGCCCGCCCATCGAGGTGCCGACCCAGTGCACCGCCTCGACGTCGAGCCGCGCGATCAGCGTCACCATGTCGGCGACGTACTGCGGCACGGCGTAGAGCATCGGGTCGGCGAGCCGGTCGGAGTCGCCGCGGCCCGCGACGTCCGGGCAGACGACGCGGAACTGGCTACACAGCTCGCGCGCGAGGCTGTCGAAGTCCTGCGCCGAGCGCGTCAGGCCGTGCACGCAGACCAGCACGTCGCGGTTGCGCGGGTCGCCCCACTCGAGGTACGCGATGCGGTGCAGGCCTTTCGGCGAGGCGCACTGCACCGAGCGGCGCCGCGCCTGGAGCAGGCTCAGCCCTCGTACTTGAATGACAGAGCGAGGCGGGCGCGGAACTGCACTACCTTGCCTTCCTCGATCTTGACGTCGAGCTTCTCGATCTCGGCGATGCGCAGGTCGCGCAAGGTGCCTGCCGCCGTCTTGACCGCGTTGCGCGCCGCATCCTCCCAGGAGGTGCCGCTGGTGCCGATCACTTCGGTGACGCGATAGACGGTGTCGCCTTCCTTCTTGGCCATGACTCGCCTCTCTTCTGGTGTGGGTTGCGCTAGGGTTGCGGAGGATCCGCGCAATCATTGTAGCCAATAGCGCGCGCGGCGACGCCGCTCGGTCTGCACTTCGATGCCCGCCGCCGCGAGGCGCACCAGGACGGCGCCGTCCAGATCGGTGCGCAGGACTTCCGCGCCCGCGGCGCGATAGCGCTCCAGCACTTCCCGGCTCGGGTGGCCGAAGCGGTTGCGGTATCCGACCGGCACCACCGCCCAGCGCGGCGCCACGGCCTGGATGAATTCAGCGGACGAGGATGTGCGGCTGCCATGATGCGGCACCAGGAGCACGTCCGTGCCGGGAAACTTGCTGGTCTGAATGATCTGGCTCTCGGCAAGGCGCTCGATATCGCCGGTGAGCAGCATCGAGCCGCCGCTGCTCGCCACGCGCAGCACGCAGCTTTGATTGTTGCGCCGCGTCGTTTTCTCGAGGGACACCGGATGAACGAACTCGAAGCGCACGCCATCCCACTCCCAGGGTCCCGCCGCGAGGCAGCGCCGCGGGGCCGCCACCCAGGCGTTCAGCGTGTGCCCCGGCGGAAGCGAAGAAGCCAGGGCCTCCGCCTCGAGGCTCTCCAGCACGGTGAGCGCGCCGCCGAGGTGGTCGCTGTCTTCGTGGCTGAGGACCACGAGGTCCAGGCGGGTGAGCCCGGCGGCGCGCAGATACGGCACGATCACCCGGTCGCCGCTGTCGGTCTCGGCGCCGAACGCCGGGCCGGCGTCGTAGAGCAGCGCGTGGCTCGTAGTACGGACCAGCACGGCGAGTCCCTGGCCGACGTCGAGCGTCGTGATCCAGGCTTCGCCGGGCGGCGGTGCCGGCGGCGCGAGCATGAACGCCGGCGCCATCAGCGCCAGCCCGCCGCTGCGCCACGGCACGCCGCGCGGCGCGAGCAGCCACGCCGCGCCGCCCAATGCGAGCAGCACGCACCACAGCGGCGGCACATGCTGCTGCCACAGCGCGCCGGGCAGCGCCGCGCACCACTCGAGAAACTGCAGCAGCAACTCGACCAGCCACGACGCGAGCTGGACAAGCGCATCGACCGGAATCAGCGCGGCGACGAGGGCGAGCGGCGTGATGACCGCCGAGACCGCCGGGATCGCGACCGCATTGGCGAGCGGACCGGCGACCGAGACCTGCCCGAACAGCAGCAGCACCGCCGGCGCCAGCCCGACGGTAATCGCCCATTGAATGCGGCCCCACTGCGCAAGGAAGGCTCCGGCCGAAGTCCAGCCGGAGGCGACATAGAAGATCAGCATCACCGCGCCGAACGAGAGCCACAGGCCCGGCGCGAGCGGCGCCCAGGGATCGAAAATCACCACCGCCGCAAGCGCGAGCGCAAGCGTGCGGCCCGGCGAGGCAATGCGCCCCGACCACAGCGCGATGGCGACGACCGTCACCATGTAGAAGGTGCGCTGTGCCGGCACCGCGAAGCCCGCGAGCAGCGTGTAGCCGAGCGCGCCGACAATCGCCGCAGCCGCTGCCGCTTTCCTGGCGGGAAGACAAAGGGTCAGTGCCGGCACGCGTCGCCATCCAGCCGCCACCAGCCATGCGAACAGGCCGGAAATCAGCGTCACGTGCAGGCCAGAGATGCTCATCAGGTGAGTGACCCCGGTGCGGTTGAAGAGCCGCCATTCCTCGCCGGAGATGGCGCGCTGGTCGCCGACGGCGAGCGCGGCCAGGATGCCCGCTGCGGGCGTAGCGCCGAGCACGCTCCGGAAGCGGTCGCGCACCGCCTCGCGGGCTTTCTCGATCCAATCCATGAGACTGTTGCGCTCGCCGAGCCTTAGCTGCTCGCCGCGCGAGCGGACGTAGCCGGTGGCGCCGATGCCGCGCTCGAGCAGCCAGGCCTCGTAGTCGAAGCCGTGGGGATTGACGGTGCCGTGCGGCCGGCGCAGCCGCACCGTGAAGCGCCAGCGCTCGCCGGGATGAACCATGTCGGCGAGGAGCGCCGGCTGGTCTTCGTCCGCGCTGCCGCGATACCAGGACAGCAGGATCTTCGACGGCAGCTTCTGCTCTGCGGATTCGACGTCGAATTCAAACCGCGCACCGCGCTCGCCGAGGGCCGGCAGGGCGGCGACGACGCCGACCACCTGGAGGTCGCGTCCTTCGAGCTCGGGCGAGAGCCAGTCCGCCATGCGCCAGTGCGCGCAAGCCGTCGCCCACAGGAACCCGCTCGCCAAGGCAAACACCGCGGCGCCTCGCCAGCGCAGCGCCGCGAGGCCGATGCACAGCGGCAGGAACGCGAGCCAGGCGAGCCAGGGGAGCTGCGCCTGCTGCTGAAGCAGCGCCGCGCCAGCCGCGAACGCGAGCGCCGCCAGGGTCATCTAGAATGCAACGCACCCGCTTCCTGCAGGCTGACAGCCAGTGCCGCGCAAGTATTTCCGCAAGTACCTGCCCGATCGCGACACCGTGCGCTCTAGCCGCCTGGCAAGACCCTTCGGCAGCTGGCTGCACCAGCCGAATCTCTGGTGCCTGAATCGCCGGTCGGTGTCCGGCGCGGTGGCGATCGGGCTGTTCTGCGGCCTGATTCCCGGGCCGCTGCAGATGCTGGGCGCGCTGCTGCTCGCCATCCCGCTGCGCAAGAATATCCCGGTGGCGCTGATCGTGACGCTCTACACCAATCCGCTGACCATCGTGCCGCTCTACGTGATCGCCTTCGAGTACGGGCGGCTGCTTCTCGGCCTGGACCACGCCGCAGCCGGGATCACGCCGTTCGCGTTCGACTGGTCGGACTGGCTGGGGTCGATGCTCGCGCTCGGCGACTGGATGCTCGCGCTCGGCAGGCCGCTCGCGCTCGGGCTGGTGGCGCTAGCGCTTACGCTTGCTGCGCTGGGCTACGCCGCAGTCGAGCTCGCCTGGCGCGCCCACGTTCGGGCCGCGTGGCGCGCCCGCAAACTGCGGCGCAGCAGACCTTAGAACGCGCGGCAGAGCACGTAGACGTTGGTTCCCGTTTCCGTGTAGCTGGGCGTTGCGACCTGTCCAGCGCCGACGTTCGGGTTGGGCGCGCTCTGAATCAGGGCCCGCACGCTGCCCTGGTTCGAGGCGCCATCATCCATTTGGGTGTCGACCGCGATGGCGATCTTGTCGGGCAGGTTCGCCGAGCAGATGATCAGCCCGACGAAGCCGTTGCCGGCGGCGACATTGAGCAGCGTCGGCCCCGGCGTAGCCGCCCCGTCGCCGGTTTGCACGCCGACCTGGCCGGTGACCGCATTGAAGGGCTGCTGCGCGCCGTTGCCCGAGACGAAGCCGGCCTTGCGGAGGTGATCCCACCAGCTGCACGACTCCACCGCCGTGGTGCACGCTGCCCCGCCATTGTTGTAGGTGCCCGCCACGATGCCGTCGCCGTTGCCCGGCACCGGCACCGGGTTGGTCATCGCGGCCCAGCGCGTCAACGCGTTGGGGTCGTCGCCAGGAATGGCGCGATAGCGGTCCTGGTAGCCGTGGTAGGCCGCCGAGACGCCGGAGAAATCCGCGATCACGTTCTTGATCTTCGCCTGGGTGATCATTTCCTGCCCTTTCAGGATGCCGCCCAGCAGCAGCCCGATGATCACCAGCACGATCGCGATTTCCACCAGCGTGAAGCCCTGCTGCCTCTTGGTCATGGGTCGCTCTCCCTTGTTGTTAGAGCCGAGATTCCTCATAGTCTAACTCTTCCTCGAGATGGTGCAGGACGTCGTCGCTGACCTCGGCGTTGCGCCACATGCGGATCAGCTCGTCGCGCTCGGCGCGCACCGCGGCGAGCCGCAGGCGCTTCGCCAGCGCAGGGATGCTGTCGGGCTGCTGTGCCAGCGGCGATGCGGCCGCCATGCGGTCGCCGAACTCGGCGCAGACGCGCTCCGCCAGTACCAGCGGCATGCCGTCATCGACGGCGCGCCGCTCGATCGCCGCGAGCGCGGCGCGGCCCATCGACAGGCGCGCCTTGCGCTGCTCGGCCCGCGCGCCGGGATCGGAGCCCAGCTTGAGGCGCCCGATGAGGGGCGCGAGCGTAAGGCCCTGCACCACCAGGGTGACGGCGATGACCGCGAAGGTCAGGAAAATGATCAGGTCGCGGTAAGGGAACGCGCCGCCCTCGGGCGTCTCCACCGGCAGCGCAAGCGCGGCGGCGAGAGACACGATGCCGCGCATGCCGCACCAGCCGGCGATGAACGCCTCGCCCGGGAGCGGCGGCGCGACCCGGCGATGGAACAGCCGCCCGAGCCATGCCGGCAGGTACTCGGCGAAATATACCCAGGCAAAGCGCACCAGGATCGCGATCATGCTGATCGCCAGCGCATACGTGACCAGGTCCCGGCCGGTGTAGCCCTGCAGGCGCGCGACGATGCCCGAGAGCTGCAGCCCGATCAGGATGAAGATCAGGCTGTTCAGCATGAAGACCAGGATGTTCCAGACCGAGCGCGCGAGGATGCGCATCTCGGCCGACACCATGGCGGGCGAGTAGCGTCCGCGCAGCAGCCCGGCAGCGACCACCGCCAGCACGCCGGAGGCGCCCACCGATTCGGCCAGCACGTAGGCCATGTAGGGCACAGACAGCGACAGCAATACCTCGATGAACGGGTCGCCGAGGTAGCGGTGCAGCAGGACGAACAGGCCGCCCAGCAGCATGCCGATCGCGATGCCGCCGGCGGAGATCAGCACGAACTCGATGCCCGCGTCGGCGAGCGAGAACGTGCCAGAGAGCACCGCCGCGACGGCGAACTTGTAGAGCACCAGCCCCGACGCGTCGTTGACCAGGCTTTCGCCCTCGAGCACCGTGACGATGCGCCGCGGCATGTTGAGCCGGGAAAGGATCGCGGTGGCGGCGACCGCATCGGGCGGCGACACGATCGCGCCGAAGACGAAGGCCGCGGCCCAGGGAATCCCCGGGATCAGCGCCTTGAGCGCCGCGCCAAGGACGAGCGTGGTGGCAAGCACCAGGCCGATGGCGAGGAGCGAGATGGTGCGCAGGTTCGCCTTGAAATCGCGCCACGAGGTCAGCAGCGCCGCCTGGTAGAGGATCGGCGGCAGCACCAGGACCAGCAGGAACTGCGGATCGAAGTCGAGCTGCGGCAGCCGGGGGATGAAGCCGAGCAGGCCGCCGCCGACGACCAGCGCGATCGGATAGGGCAGGCCGAGGCGGCGCGAAGCCCAGCCGAGCGCGAGCGCGCACAGCAGCAGGAACAGCAGGACTTCCAGGAGAACCATGTCAGCGCACCGCGTGCAGGATGCCGTCCCTCAGCTCGAGCACGCGGCCGGCGCGGGCGGCGAGGTCCGGGTCGTGCGTCACGATGACGAACGCGGTGCCGCGCGACGCGGACAGCCGCAGCATCACGTCGAACACGTCGTCGGCCGTATGCTCATCGAGGTTGCCGGTCGGCTCGTCGGCGAGCACGCAGGCCGGCTCGGTCACCAGCGCGCGGGCGAAGGCGCAGCGCTGGCGCTCGCCGCCGGAGAGCTCGCCCGGCTGGTGCTCGAGGCGCGCGCCCAGGCCGACTTCCGACAGGAGCTGTCTTGCCTTCTCCAGCGCGAGTTCCTTCTGTACTCGACGGATGAAAAGCGGCATGCCGACGTTTTCCGCCGCGGTGAACTCCATCAGCAGGTGGTGGAACTGGTAGATGAAGCCGAGGGTGCGGTTGCGCACCTCGCCGCGCTCGGCCTCGCTCAGGGAAAAGAGCGGCCTGCCCTGGACCAGCACCGTGCCCGCGCTCGGCGTGTCGAGCCCGCCCAGAAGGTGCAGCAGCGTCGACTTGCCCGAGCCGGAGCGCCCCATGATCGCGACCCGTTCGCCCGGATAGACGTCGAGGTCGACGCCGAGGAGGACCGGGACCGGGGTCGGGCCCTGATAGGTCTTCTTCAGGTTTCGGCAGGCAAGAACTGCCTCACTCATACCGCAGGGCTTCGGCGGGATTCACGCGCGCGGCGCGCCAGCTCGGGTAGAGCGTGGCGAAGAACGACAGCCCGAGCGCCATCAGCACGATCGCGCCGACGTCGCCCGCCTGCAGGTCCGAAGGCAGCTCTGGAATCAGGTACACGTCCTTGGACAGGAACTTGATGTTGAACGCGCTTTCGATCGCCGGGACGATGACGTCGATGTTGAGCGCGGTGACGATGCCCAGCCCCGCGCCGATCAGCGTGCCGGCGATGCCGATCACCATCCCCTGCACGATGAAGATCTGCATCACCGAGCCGGGGGCGGCGCCGAGCGTGCGCAGGATGGCGATGTCGGCCTGCTTGTCGGTCACCGCGACGACCAGGGTGGAGATGATGTTGATCGCGGCCACCAGGATGATCAGCGTGAGGATGATGAACATCATCCGCTTCTCGATCTCGACGGCGCGGAAGAAATTGGCGTGGCTGCGCGTCCAGTCGGAGGCGAACACGTTCTGCGGGAGCCTCGTCATCAGCTCGCGCGCGACGCTGCGCGCGGCAAACAGGTCGTCGAGCCGCAGGCGCACCCCGCTCACCGCGTCGCCCAGCTGGTAGAGCGTCTGCGCGTCGCGCAGGTGCACCAGCGCGAGGCCGGCGTCCGCGTCGGCCATGCCGACCTCGAAGCTGCCGACCACGGTGAACTGCTTGAGGCGCGGAATGACGCCTGCAGGGGTGACGAGACCTTGCGGCGCCACCAGGGCTAGCTTGTCTCCCGGCAGCACGCCGAGCCCGCGCGCCAGGTCGGCGCCGAGGACGACGCCGAACTCTCCCGGGCGCAGGTCGGCGAGCGAGCCGCTGCGCATGTGCTGGCCGATGTCGGCAACCTTCTCCTCTTCCTCGGGCAGGATGCCGCGCACCACGGCGCCGCGCACCGCCTGTCCCGCCGCGAGCATCGCCTGCGCCTGCACGAAAGGCGCGGTGGCTCGCACGCGCGGGTGCTGCGCGGCGAGCGCGGCGACCGAGCGCCAGTCGGGCAGCCGGTTGTCGATGCTGCTGATCTGCACGTGCGAGGCGACGCCGAGGATGCGGGTGCGGACCTCCTTCTGGAAGCCGTTCATCACCGAGAGCACCACGATCAGCGCCCACACGCCGACAAAGATCCCGATCATCGACACGAGGGAGTTGATTCCGATGAAGCGGTTGCGGCGCTTGGCGCGGGTGTAGCGCAGGCCGACCAGGAGCTCGTATCGCACGATCGCGCGAGAATACTACAATCGACGCTGTGGACGCCGAGACCGGACGCTCGCTCGCCGGGCTGATCCGCAAGGAGCGCATCGCGCATCTGGGCACGCTGCGCGGCGGCGCGCCGCTGGTCTCGATGACCCTGTTCATGGCCGGGCAGGATCTCGCCGCTTTCTACGTGCACGTCAGCCGGCTCGCGTGGCACACCCAGGACATGCTGCAGGACCCGCGCGTCGCGCTGTCGATCGCCGAGACCGACGACGGGCGTGCCGATCCATTCACGCTGATGCGCGTATCGATCCGCGGCGAGGCTTTGAATCTCAAAAATGAAATCCCGGAATTGAAAGCCGCCTGGCTGCAACGTTTCCCGCAGCAGGCCATCAACTTCGAGCTCGCCGACTTTTCCTTCTGGAAGATCGCGCCGCGCGACGCGCGCTTCGTCGCCGGTTTCGGGCGCATCCACAACCTCTCCGCGGCCGGCCTGCGTGCACTCGCCTGAATGAAGATCTTCGGCGTTGATTTCACCTCGGCGCCTTGCCGCAGGAAGGCGATCACGGTCGCGGCAGGGAGATTGAAGGGCATGACCCTCGCGATCCAGGGAATCGAAAGGCTGGAAACGTTCAGCGCCTTCGAAGCCCTGCTCGCCAGACCCGGCCCCTGGATCGGCGGCTTCGATTTTCCCTTCGGGCTGCCGGCCGAGCTGTGCCGCGACCTCGGCTGGCCGCTCGAGTGGAAGGCGCTGGTTTCACATTGCTCCGGCCTTACCCGGCAGCAACTGCGCTGCGCGCTGGACGCCTATCGAAATTCCAGGCCGGCCGGACGCAAATATGCGCATCGCGCGACCGACCTTCCCGCCGGCTCGTCCAGCCCGATGAAGCTGGTGAACCCGCCGGTCGCGCTGATGTTCCACGAGGGTGCGCGGCGCATTGCCGGGGCGGGCGTGCATGTGCCTGCCCTGTGCGACGGCGACCCGCAGCGCGTTGCGCTCGAGGCCTATCCCGGCCTGCTCGCGCGCAGGCAGCTCGGTATGCGTGAGTCGTACAAGAGCGACACGCCCGCCAAGCAGAACGGGCCTCGGAAGGCGATAAGAAAGAAAATCGTCCAGGCTCTCCGCGCGGGCCATCCGCTCGGCATTCGCGTGCAGCTCGGGGATGGCCTCGAACGCGCCGTCGTCGGCGACGGCGCAGCGGACCTGCTCGATGCGGTGATCTGCGCGACGCAGGCGGCGTGGGCAGCGCTGCGCCCGCACTACGGTCTGCCTGCCGGCGCGTTCGGCGCTGAGGGCTGGATCGTCTCCGCCGGCACCAGCTCGTAGCCTTTCGAGCGCATGCAGAAGCTCGCCAGCCGCGCCTCCTCCATGAGCTGATCGCTGAAGGGATCGCCGAAAGGCGAGGCAGGCCACACGAAGAAGCGGCGACCCTGCGCGTCCTGCATTATCGTCGGCCCGATCGGGCGGTAAAGCCAGGCGCGGAAGCGCGCTTCGCGCCACGCTTCCTGCTGGCACTGCGCAGCGTCCTGGCTGAGCTGCTGCGGCGTCGCCTCCGGCTTCACCCACTGCATCGGCGTGCACGCAGCGACGGCGAGCGCAGCGCAAGCGATCGGACGGACAGCTACAATCGGCCGCATGCTCATAGTGTACGGAATGTCGGACTCGGGCAACTGCTACAAGGTCAAGCTGGCGCTCGAGCAGCTCGGCCTCGCCTACCGCTGGATCGAGGTCGATCCTGTCAAGGGGGAAACGGCAAGCGCCGCATTCCTCGCCAAGAATCCGAACGGCAAGGTGCCGACGCTCGAGCTCGAAAACGGCGAATTTCTTCCCGAATCCAATGCGATCCTGAACTACCTCGCCGACGGAACGCCGCTGCTGCCCGGGCAGCGGCTCGCTCGCGCGCGCGTGCTGCAATGGATGTTCTTCGAGCAGTACAGCCATGAGCCTTACATCGCGGTGGCGCGCTCGATCATGCGCTATACGGCGCCCGATTCGCCCGAGCGCGCCCAGCTTCCCCGGCTGCACAGCCGCGGCCAGCGCGCGCTTGGCGTCATGGAGCAGCACCTGGAGCGCGAGCCGTTCCTCGCTGCGGGCCGCTACACCGTCGCCGACATCGCGCTCTACGCCTACACCCATTGCGCCGCCGACGGCGGCTTCGACCTGGGGAAATACCCCGCGCTACTCGCCTGGCTCGACCGCGTCGCCTCGCAGCCGCGCCACGTGCCGCTGCATTTGCGGTAGAGTTCGGCACTACTGGACGGATATCCATGCTGCGGGACGCGCCGCTCGCGATCGTCGACCTCGAGACCACCGGCACGCATCCGGCCCGCGATCGCGTCACCGAGATCGCGGTATTGGAGGTGAACGGCTTCGAGCTCGCCGCCGAGTGGTCGACGCTGGTCAACCCCGAGACCGGCATCGAGCCCGGCATCCAGGCGCTCACCGGCATCAGCAACGAGATGGTCGCCGCCGCGCCGCGTTTCGCCGCGCTCGCCGCCGAGCTCTACGAGCGGCTCGACGGTCGCCTGCTCATCGCGCACAACGCGCGCTTCGATTACGGCTTCCTGCGGCGCGAGTTCGAGCGCGCCGGCCTGAAGTACCTGTCGAAGACGCTGTGCACCGTGAAGCTCTCGCGGCGGCTCTATCCCGGGCATGCGCGCCACAACCTGGACAGCCTGATCGAGCGCCACGGGCTCGCCTGCCCTGCCCGGCACCGCGCCCTGGCCGACGCCGAGGCGCTGTGGCAGTTCCTGCAGCTCGCCGCGCGCGAGCACGGCGAGGAGATCGTGGCGGTGGCGGCGCGCCAGATCGCTCGCCAGCCGACCCTGCCGCCGCATCTCGAGCGCGCGGCGATCGACGCCATTCCGGAGGCGCCCGGCGTCTACCTCTTCTACGGGGCAGGCGGGACGCCGCTCTATGTCGGCAAGAGCGTGGCCATGCGCACGCGGGTCCTCGCGCACTTCTCGGACGACATCCGCTCCCAGAAGGAGATGCAGCTGGCGCGCGAAGTCCGGCGCATCGATTGGCGGCGCACTGCCGGCGAGCTCGGCGCGCTGCTGGCCGAGGCGCGGCTGGTGAAGGAGCTTGCGCCCGCGTACAACCGCCAGCTGCGCAAGCCCGGCGAGCTGTGCGGCTTCGTCTTCGACTTCAAGCGCCTGCGCCTGGCCCAGGCGTGCGAGATCGATGCCGACACGCTGCCCTTCCTCTACGGCCTGTTTCGCTCGAAGCGCGCGGCGCACAGCGCTCTGCGGGCGATCGCCGACGAGCACCGGCTTTGCCTGCAGACGCTGGGCTTCGACACGGCCCGCCATGGGGCGTGCTTTCGCCACCAAATCGGCCGCTGCGCAGGCGTGTGCGCCGGCAAGGAGAATATTCATCAGCACCACGCGCGCCTGGCGAGCGAGCTGGCCAAGCTGAGGACGGCGCAGTGGCGGCATCGCGGCCCGCTCGGCATCGTCGAGCGCGACCCGGAAGGCGACGCTTCCGAGGTGCACGTGGTGCACCAATGGTGCTATCTCGGCACGGCGCGCTCAGATGACGAGCTCGCCGGGCTGCTGGAGGCCGGTCCGCGCCCGCGCTTCGACTACGACCACTACAAGATCCTCACCCGCCACCTCGGCCGGAAAGGCGTGCGGGTCGTCGAGCTCGGCGCCTGATGCACTGCGAGCTGGTCATCCCCGGTCTTTTCTCCGCGCCGGCGGAAGCGCGCTTGCCGTCTTTGGAGCTGCTCCTGGCGCGAGGACGCGCTCGCAGCGGGGAATCGCAGCCGCTCGAGCGCTGGCTGGCCGAGGCGTTCGGACTGGAAGACGAGCCCATCGCCGCCGGCGCGCTGACCGCCCTGGCCGGCAACCGGGACCCGGGAGAGGAGCGGTGGGTACGCGCCGATCCGGTGCATCTGCGGCTGATGCGCGACCGGCTGATCCTGGTGCCGGCCGCGGCCTTCGGCGTCTCGCGCGAGGAAGCCGAGGCGTTGTGCGAGACGCTGAACGAGCACTTTGCCGGCAGGCTCGACATTCTTCCCGTGCAGCCGCAACGCTGGAGCGCGCGCCTGCAAATGGAGCTGGAGGTTTCTGCAAGCTCTCCTTTCGACATGGCGGGCCGCGAGCTGCAGGTACCCCTGCCCGGCGACGCCCTGCTGAACGAGGCGCAGATGGTGCTGCACGAGCACCCGGTCAACGAGGCGCGCGAAGCGCGCGGCGAGCCGGCAGTCAACAGCCTGTGGCTCTGGGGCGCGGGCTGCGTGCCCCCGAAAACGCAAAGCCGCTGGCAGTCGGTCGCCGCCGACGACCCGCTCGCAGTAGGTCTCGCCCGGGTCGCGGGAGCACGGCAGCGCGGCCTGCCGGCCTCGGCCGCAGCCTGGCTCGAGCGCCTGCCGCAGGACGGACGCCATCTGGTCGTGCTGGACGAACTGCGGGTCGAGCCGGAAAAGGCCGAGATGCTCGAGCGGGGGTGGTTTACGCCGCTTCTCGGCGCGCTGCGCGCCGGGCGCATCGGCATGGTGACGGTCCACGTCCCCGACTCCCCCGACGGCGCCTCGTTCGAGACCATCCGCGGCGACCTGCGCCGCTTCTGGCGCCGGCCGAAGGCGCTCGGGCATTACGCGTGAAGATCGTCGAGCGGACCTATTCCGAAGCGGACCGCCGCGCGCTGCTGGAGGCCGGCGTGCATCCGCTGCTCGCGCGCATCTTCGCCGCGCGACGCATTGCCTCGGCGGATGAATTGCGCTACGAGGCGGCAAGTCTCCTGCATCCCAATTTATTGAAAAATGCCGAGCACGCGGCGCAGCTTCTCGCCGACGCGATAGCGCGGCAGAAGCGCCTGCTGATCGTCGCCGACTACGATGCCGACGGAGCGACGGCGTGCGCGGTCGGCATGCGAGCGCTGCGCAGGTTCGGCGCCAATGTCGAATACCTCGTGCCGGACCGCTTCAAGCTGGGCTACGGGCTGTCGCCCGAGCTGGTCGACATCGCGGCGCAAAGCCGGCCCGATGTCCTGATCACGGTTGACAACGGCATCGCGAGCGTCGAGGGCGTCGCGCACGCGAGACGCCTCGGCATCGCCACGCTGATCACCGACCACCACCTGCCCGGCGCCGAGCTGCCGGACGCCGCCTGCATCGTCAACCCCAATCAGGCGGATTGCGCGTTTCCCTCCAAGGCGCTGGCCGGGGTCGGCGTGATGTTTTATGTGATGCTCGCCCTGCGCGCCGAGCTCAGGAGAAGAGGGGCCCTCGAGGAACAGCCCAATCTCGGTTCCCTCACCGACCTCGTCGCGCTCGGCACCATCGCCGACGTGGTGCCGCTCGACGCGAATAACCGCAACCTCGTGGCGCAGGGACTGAAGCGCCTGCGCGCCGGATACGGCAAGCCGGGGATCGTGCAGCTGCTTCGCGCCGCAGGCCGCGCACCGGACGAAGCGTCGAGCTTCGACCTCGGCTTCGTCGCCGGGCCGCGCCTCAACGCGGCGGGCCGGCTCGCCGACATGAGCCTCGGCATCGAATGCCTGGTCACCGACGACGAGGCGCGCGCCGCGAACTGCGCACAGGAGCTCGATCGCCTGAACCGGGAACGCAGGAAGATCGAGGCGGCAATGCTAGAGCAGGCGCTCGATGAAGTAAAAAAGCTTGCCGAAGAGGATCGGTCCACCTTCTTCGTTCCCGGCTGGCACGAGGGCGTGGTCGGCATCCTCGCCTCGCGCCTGAAGGACCGCCTGCACCGCCCGGTAGTGTGCTTCGCGCGGTCTGCCGCCGGCGGCCTGCTCAAGGGATCCGGGCGCTCGCTGCCGGGGCTGCACCTGCGCGACTGCCTCGATCTCGTCGCCAAGCGCGCGCCGGGCCTGATCCAGCGCTTCGGCGGCCACGCGCAGGCGGCAGGGCTGACGATCGCCGAAGCTGATTATGAGCGCTTCTGCGCGGTGTTCGAGCGCACGCTCGAGCAGCTGCTGCCGGCGGAAGCGCGGCTGCACACCGTCGAGACCGACGGCGCGCTCGAGGCGGCGCATTGCACGCTCGAGGTGGCGCGCCTGATCGAGGCGCAGATCTGGGGCCAGGGCTTTCCGCAGCCGCTCTTCTGCGATACATTCGCAGTCGAAAGCCAGCGCGTGGTCGGCGAGCGGCACCTGAAGCTGCAGCTGATCAAGGACGGCCGCCGCTTCGAGGCGATGCGCTTCGGCGCGCTCGACCCGGTCGCCGATCGCGTGCGCGCGGCCTACCGCCTCAGCGTGAACGAGTTCAACGGCCTGAAGAACGTCCAGCTCAACGTGGAGCACATCGAATGAAACTCGTTGGTTTTTTAACTCTCCTCGTCTTTACCGGGTTCGCTCAAGCCGCCGATGTAGAACCGATAAAGAACGCCGGCCCGTATGTCCCGTCGCCACAGAGCGTGGTAGCCGACATGCTGCGCTACGCCGAAGTCGGGCCGAACGACTTCCTGATCGACCTCGGCTCGGGCGACGGCCGCATCGTGCTGACCGCCGCGAAGCTGTTCGGCACGCGCGGCTTCGGCGTCGAGATCAAGGAGAATCTCGTCAGGCGGGCGAACGAGGCCGCGCACAAGGAAGGCCTCGCCGACCGCGTCAAGTTCGTCAAGCAGGACCTGTTCAAGACCGACATCTCCAAGGCCACGGTCATCACCATGTACCTGCTGCCCGATACCGTGAACCTGCTGAAGGACAAGTTCCTGAGCGAGCTGCGGCCCGGTACCCGGATCGTGTCGCACGACTATCCGCTCACCGGCTGGATCCCGGAGAAGTACGTGCAGATGGACCTGGAGGACAAGATCCAGATCAGCGGCGTCACCACCACGCTCATCTACCTGTACGTCGTGCCGGCGAAGGTGGCCGGGCACTGGAGTGCGCAAATGCCGCCGGCGGTGAGCAGGCAGCCCGCGACGCTGCGGCTCAGGCAGCAGCTGACGCGCGTATCGGGCAGCGTGGTGCTCGACGGCGAGGAGGTGCCCCTTGAGGACGTCAGGCTGCGCGGCGACCGCCTCAGCTTCAAGCTCGCCGGGCGCAAGGGCGAATTCACCGGGCAGGTGAAAGGCTCGAGCATCGAGGGCACGCTGGACGCCGGCGGCACGAAGACGCCGTGGAGCGCCGCGCTGAGCGGATGATGCAACGCAAGCGCGTCAATTCATCGAAGGTACTCTCGATCGGCTACGACGAAAAGACCCGCACGCTCGAAGTCGAGATGTCGAACGGAGAGGTCTTTCAGTACGGCGGCGTCTACCCCGAGGTCTACCGCCAGTTCATGGCGGCGCCCAACCCGAGCGCGTTTTTCGACGACAAGATCGCCGAAGAATATTCCGCCCGGCGCGTCTGACCGGTCGCGGCCTGCGCTAAACTCGGGGGCAGGAAGTGGAAGCCGAACGCATAAACCAGATCGCCTCCTCGCTCGCCGACCTGCTGACCCGGTCGGCCGAGCTGCGGAGGTATCTTTGACTTCGAGGCGAAGCAAAGCCGCCTCGCGGCGCTGAACCGCGAGCTAGAAGACCCGAAGCTGTGGGACAACCCGCAGCGCGCGCAGGCGCTCGGCAAGGAAAAAAAGGCGCTCGAGGCCGTGGTCGGCACGCTCGGCCGCGTCGGCAGCGGCCTCGCCGACGCGAAAGAGCTGTTCGACATGGCGCGCGCCGACGCCGACGAGGCGACGCTCGAGGAGATCGGGCGCGAGGCGTCGCGCCTGGAGAGGGACGTCGCGGCGCTGGAATTCCGCCGCATGTTCTCCAATCCGCTCGACCCCAACAACTGTTTCGCCGACATCCAGGCGGGCTCGGGCGGCACCGAGGCGCAGGACTGGGCGGCGATGCTCGAGCGCATGTACATCAAGTACTGCGACAAGAAGGGCTTCGCCGTCGAGGTGCTGGAGCGCACCGGCGGCGAGGTGGCGGGCATCAAGAGCGCGACGCTGAAGGTCAGCGGCGACTATGCGTACGGCCAGCTTCGCACCGAGACCGGCGTGCATCGCCTGGTGCGCAAAAGCCCGTTCGATGCCAATGCCAGGCGGCACACGTCCTTCGCCAGCGTGTTCGTGTACCCCGAGGTCGACGAATCGATCGAGGTGGAGGTCAACCCCGCCGACCTGCGCATCGACACCTACCGCGCCTCGGGCGCGGGCGGCCAGCACGTCAACCGCACCGACAGCGCGGTGCGCATCACGCACCTGCCCAGCGGCATCGTCGTGCAGTGCCAGAACGACCGCTCGCAGCACCGCAACCGCGCCGAGGCGATGGCGATGCTGAAAGCGAAGCTCTACGAAGCCGAGCTGCGCAAGCGCCGCGCCGAGCAGGCGAAGCTCGAGGAGCAGAAGACCGACATCGGCTGGGGCCACCAGATCCGCAGCTACGTGCTCGACCAGTCGCGCATCAAGGACCTGCGCACCGGCGTCGAGACCGGCAACACGCAATCGGTGCTCGACGGCGATCTCGACGACTTCATCACCGCCAGCCTCAAGCAGGGAGTATAAAAATGGAAGAAGACAACAGGCTGATCGAGGAGCGCCGGGAGAAGCTGAAGGCGCTGCGCGCCGCGGGGAGCGCCTACCCCAACGATTTCCGCAGGCGGGATCTGGCTTCCCAATTGAATGCATCTCACGGGGAAAAAACCAAGGCAGCGCTGGAACAAACCGCCGTGGCTGCCTCGATCGCCGGCCGCATGATGCTCAAGCGCCCGATGGGCAAAGTGACCTTCGCCACGCTGCAGGACGGCTCGGGCCGGATCCAGATCTACGTGTCGAACGACCTGACCGGCGAGAGGGAGCACGAGGAATTCAAGCATTGGGACCTCGGCGACATCGTGGGCGTCGAGGGCACGCTGTTCAAGACCAACAAGGGGGAGCTGACGCTGCAGGCGAAGAAGATCCGCCTGCTATCCAAGGCGCTGCGCCCGCTGCCGGAGAAATTCCACGGCCTGGCGGACCAGGAGACCCGGTACCGGCAGCGCTATCTCGACCTGATCGTCAATCCGCAGGCAAGAGAGGTGTTCGCCGTCCGCTCGCGCGTCATTCATGCGTTGCGAGAGGTTCTTCTGAAGGAAAGCTATCTGGAAGTCGAGACGCCGATGCTGCAGCCGATTCCAGGCGGCGCTGCGGCGCGACCCTTCAAGACGCACCACAACGCGCTCGACATGGACCTCTACCTGCGCATCGCGCCGGAGCTCTACCTCAAGCGCCTGGTCGTGGGCGGCGTCGAGCGCGTGTTCGAGATCAACCGCAATTTCAGGAACGAGGGCATCTCGACGCGCCATAACCCCGAGTTCACCATGCTCGAGTGGTACTGCGCCTACGAGGACTGGAAGTACATGCTGGACATGACCGAGCGGCTGGTGCGCGCCGCAGGGCAGGCTGCAGTTGGAAAGCTGGTGGTGGGTTATCAAGGGAGACAAATCGATCTGGCGAAGCCGTTCTCCCGCCTCGGCCTCCCCGACGCCATCCGCAAGCAGGGCGTTCAGGGCGACCTGCGCGATCGCGGGTTGCTCTCGAAAAAGCTGACCGGGCTGGGGGTCGAGCACGGCAGCGGGCAGGGCTGGGGCGCTCTGCAGCTGATGCTCTTCGAGGCGGTTGCCGAAAAGCATCTCGTCGATCCGACCTTCATCGTCGATTTTCCGGCCGAGGTCTCGCCCCTCGCCCGCCGCCGCGATTCCGACCCGCAGCTCACCGACCGCTTCGAGCTGTTCATCGATGCAAAGGAGATCGCCAACGGCTTCTCCGAGCTGAACGACCCCGAGGACCAGGCGGCGCGCTTCCTCGAGCAGGCGCGGCGCAAGGAGGCCGGCGACCAGGAGGCGATGTATTACGACGCCGACTACATCCGGGCGCTCGAGCACGGCATGCCGCCGGCCGCCGGCGCCGGCCTCGGCATCGACCGCCTGGTGATGCTGCTGACCGACGCTCCGAGCATCCGCGACGTCATTCTGTTTCCCCAGCTGCGTCCCGAGGGCTGATACATCCGGTAACAATTGCTCACGGTAACCGCCGGGGCGCCCCGGTAGCCTGCGGGCTGTCAGTCAACGCAAGGACAGGAAGATCATGGACGCAATCAGACCCCGTCTTCATCCGCTGCTCACCGCGGCGGCCATTTCGGTCACCGTCTTCTCGGCAGCCGGCGTCGCCGCGCTGACCGGCCTGCTGCCCCACTCCCTAGGCTCCAGCAAGGAAGCCGAGCCGGTGGTCGCCGCGTCCACACCCGCCATGCCTGCGGCCGCGCCGCAAGCAACCCCAGTTGTCAAGCCGAAGCCAGCTCGTCGCGCAGCGAAGCCGCAGCCGACTCAACCAGTGCAGATCGCGGCAGCGGCCCCCATTGCGCAAGCGCCGCAGCCGGCCGTACCGGCCGGCGTCTTCGGCACGGTAGAATCCGTGAAGGAAGTGACCACGCCGGGCGATGGAAGCTCGGGCGTCGGCGCGATCGGAGGCGGGATCGCCGGCGCAGTGATCGGCAACCAGTTCGGCCACGGCACCGGCAGGTCGATCATGACCGTGCTCGGCGCTGCCGGCGGGGCGCTTGCCGGCAAGGAGATCGAGAAGCAGCATAACGCGACCAAGCGCTGGGACGTCACCGTGCGGATGGACGACGGCGCGTACCACACGCTGTCGAGCCCGAGCCTGCCCTACTGGCATGCCGGCGACCGCGTGCGCTTTCTCGACGGCAAGCTGCAGCCGGTCTGACGCTAGAGCCTGAGGACCGCCAGCCCCAGCACCACCGCGCCGGTGGCGAAGAGGCGCCGGCGCGTGAGTCTTTCCTTCAGCAGCAGCGCGCCGATGGCCGCGGCGAAGATCACCGACGTCTCCCTCAGCACCGCGACCAGCGCAATCGGCGCCCTGGTCATCGCCCACAGCGCTATGCCATAAGCCGCAGCCGAGCAGGCGCCGCCCACCGCGGCTCGTCCCCAGTGCTGGCGAAGATACGCCGGGACTCCCCGGCCGCGCTGCGCGAGGCCCACCGCGGTGATGACGATGCCGTTGGCGACGAAAAACCACAGCGCGTAGCTCACCGGTGCGCCGGAAGCGCGCGCGCCCTGCCCGTCGAGGAGCGTGTACGCCGCGATCACTACCGCGTTCGCCACGGCGAACCACGTCGCCCGCCGGTCGTGCGAGCCGCTCGCGAAGCCGAGGATGCCGGCGCAGATCAGCGCGACACCCGAGATTTCTTCAAGGGAAAGGATTTCATTGAAAGCCACGGCGCCCATCAGCGCGACGATCATCGGGCCGCCGCCGCGCATCACCGGATACGCATACGACAGCTCGCCGTGGCGGTAGGCGCCGGCGAGGAACAGGAAGTAAAGGATATGCACTGCGGCCGAGCCGGCGAGCCAGGGCCACGATGCGGGCGCCGGCGCCGGCAGCCACGGCGCGAGGGCCAGCGCGATGAGGCCTGCGCCGGCGGACACGGCGACGGTGTCGAGGCGCTTGTCCGCGCTCGCCTTGACGAGCGCGTTCCACCCGGCGTGCAGCAGCGCCGCCCCGAGCACCGCGAGCGTCACCGGCAGCGAGATTTCCACGCCGCGTCAGCCGATCACTTGCTCGATGAGCGGTGCCATGCGCTCGACCGCGGCGCGCCCTTCCCGGATCGCCTCTTTCGCGCGGTGGAAATCCATGGTGGCGAAGTCGGGCAGCAGCGGCGCGAGCAGCACGTCGGCGGGATCGCCCGCCAGGCGGCTGCGCGCCACGCGCACCTCGACGATGTCGAGCGAGGTCATGAAGACGTTGAAGATCGAGGGAATCGACGCGCCTTCCCGCTTCGGCGTGCTTTGCGCCCAGCGCGAACGCAGCCGCCCCAGCCATCCCGGAACTTCGCGCGGCGCGACTTCCCGGTCCCGGCCGCGCTCGCGGTACGCGCCGAGCTTGCCCCAGCTCAGGTCGACCGCGATCACCAGGTCGGCGCCGAGCGCGCGGCACATCGAGACCGGCACCGGGTTCACCAGCCCGCCGTCGACCAGCACCGCGCCGTTCCGGATGACCGGGGTGAACAGCCCCGGCATCGCGCACGAAGCGCGCACCGCGTCTAGAACTTTGCCTTCCCGCAGCCAGATCTCGCGCCCCGAGTCGAGCTCGGTGGCGATCGCGCCGTACGTCACCGGCATCTCGGAGATATCGCGGTCCTCGAAGATGCTGCGAAACAGCGTGAAAAGCCGCGTGCCGCGGATCAGGCCGCCGCGCCACGAGAGATCCATCAGCCGCACGACCGTGGTCCAGGCGAGCCCGGTGACCCAGTTCTCCAGCCGGTCGAGTTCGCCCGAGGCGTAGAAAGCGCCGACCAGCGCGCCGATCGACGTGCCGCACACCAGGTCGGGCTTCACGCCGCGCTCCTCGAGCGCGCGGATCGCGCCGATGTGCGCCCAGCCGCGTGCGCTGCCCGAGCCGAGCGCGAGTCCGAGGCGGGGTTTGCGGCGCAGGCTTCTAGATCCTCTCGAAGATCGCGGCGATGCCCTGGCCGCCGCCGATGCACATGGTCACCAGCGCGTAGCGCTTCTTCGTGCGCTCGAGCTCGTAGAGCGCCTTCACGGTCAGGATCGCGCCGGTCGCGCCGATCGGATGGCCCAGCGCGACCGCGCCGCCGTTGGGGTTGACCTTGGCCGGATCGAGGCCGAGATCCCTGGTCACCGCCATCGCCTGCACCGCGAACGCTTCGTTCGATTCGATGACATCCATGTCGGAAGGCTTGAGGCCGGCCTTTTCAAACGCGCGCTTCACCGCGGGAATCGGTCCGAGCCCCATCAGCTGCGGCTCTACGCCGGCGTGCGCGTAGGCCACCAGCCGCGCCAATATCTTCAAATTCATTCTCTTTGCAGTCCCGGCTTCCGCCAGCACGACTGCTGCGCCGGCGTCGTTGATGCCCGAGGCATTGCCGGCGGTGACCGTGCCGTCCTTCTTGAACACGGTCTTCAGCTTCGCGAGGTCCGCCAGGCTTGCGTCCTTGCGCACATGCTCGTCGGTAGTGAATTGCTCGACGTCCTTTCGCGTCTTCAGCTCGATCGGCACGATTTGATTGTTAAAAACTCCGGTTTCTATCGCCCTCGCGGCCTTGCGGTGCGATTCCACGGCAAAATGATCCTGCTGCTCGCGCGTGAAGCCGTACTTCGCCGCGATGTTCTCCGCCGTCACTCCCATGTGGCCATGCCCGAAGGGGTCGTGCAGCGCGCCGGTCATCGCGTCGACGACCGCCGCGTCGCCCATGCGCTGTCCCCAGCGCCCCGAGGGCAGGAAATACGCCGCGCGGCTCATGCTCTCGGCGCCGCCGGCGACCGCGACGTCGCAATCGCCGAGCAGGAGCTGCTGCGCCGCCGAGACGATCGCCTGCAGCCCGGAGCCGCACAGGCGGTTCACGGTGAGGCACGGCGTTCCCACCGGCAGGCCGGCTTCGACCGCCGCGACGCGCGCCAGGTACATGTCCCTCGCCTCGCCGTGGATCACGCTGCCCATCACCACGTGGCCGACGCTCGCCGGATCCACTTTCGCTCGCGCTACGGCTTCCTTGATGGCAACGGCGCCGAGGCGAGTCGCCGCAAGGTCCTTCAGCGCGCCGCCGTAATCGCCGATCGCGGTGCGCGTTCCCGAAACCACCACTACCTCGCGGTTGCTCATTGCAGCCTCCCGTGCAAATCGTGCTCGCCGGAGCGCTCGATCAGGACCGCGGCGAACTCGCCGACCCTGGCGCAGCCCTTGAAGCGCACTACGCCGTCGATCTCCGGTGCGTCGGCGCTGGAGCGGCCCAGCCCCGGCTCATCGACGATAACTTTCAGGGTCCTGCCTATTTTCGCCTGCAGCCGGGCGGCACTGATCGCCGCCTGCGCCTGCATCAGCCGGCCTCGCCGCTCTTCTCTCACCTCGTCGGGAACGGCGTCCGGCAGAGCGTTGGCTGCGGCTCCTGCCACCGGCGAGTAAGCAAAGCAGCCGACGCGATCCAGCTGGGCCTCCTTCAGGAATTCCAGCAATTCAGAAAACTCCGCCTCGGTTTCGCCCGGGAAACCGGTGATGAAGGTGCTGCGCAGCGCGATCTGCGGACAGATCTTGCGCCAGCCGCGGATGCGCGCCAGCACGTTTTCCGCGCGCGCCGGCCGCTTCATCAGCTTGAGAATGCGCGAGCTGGCGTGCTGGAAGGGCACGTCGAGATACGGCAGGATTTTGCCTTCAGCCATCAACGGAACCACGTCGTCGACATGCGGATAGGGATAGACGTAATGCAGCCGCACCCACGCTCCCAGCTCTCCCAGGGTTTTGCACAAATCCAGCATCTTGGTCTTTACGGGGCGGCCGCCCCAGAAACCGGTGCGGTACTTGAGATCGACACCATAAGCGCTGGTGTCCTGCGCGATGACGAGCAGCTCTTTCACGCCCGCCTTTACCAGGTTCTCGGCTTCCAGCATCACCTCGCCGATCGGCCTGGAAGCGAGATCCCCGCGCAGCGATGGAATGACGCAGAAGCTGCAGCGGTGGTTGCAGCCCTCGGAGATTTTCAGGTAGGCGTAGTGCCGCGGAGTCAGTTTCACGCCGATATCTGGAATTAAATCAGTATACGGATCGTGCGGCTTGGGCAGATGGGCATGCACGGCATCCATCACCGCCGCGCTGTCGTGAGGACCGGTGACTGCGAGCACCGAGGGATGTGCTTTCTTGATAAACCCCTGTTTAGCGCCGAGGCAACCTGTCACCACGACTTTTCCGTTCTCGGCCAGCGCCTCGCCGATCGTCGCCAGCGATTCCGCCACCGCGGCATCGATGAAGCCGCAGGTGTTGACGATCACCAGGTCGGCGCCGGCGTAGGTCTTGCACGTGACGTAGCCCTCGGCGCGCAGCTGCGTCAGGATGCGCTCCGAGTCGACCAGCGCCTTCGGACAGCCCAGGGAGACGAAACCGACTTTACTGCTTCTCAGGCTCGTTCTTGTGCGGCGAGGGGGGAGGGAAACCGGGGAACGACAGGCCGGAGAACATGTTGCGCGCCTGGCTCTGCATCTGCTCCTGGAACTGCGAGAACATCTTCTGGCTCTGCTCCATGTACGCCTGCATCAGGCTCTGCATCGCCGGGCCCTGCAGGTTCATGAACTGCGCCCACAGCTCCTGCGAGGCGCGAGAGTTGTCGCCGTACATGCGATGCGACTGCTCCTGCAGCGCCTTCTGTATGTCCTGGAACGCGCGGATGTTCCGCTCCAGGTAGCTGCCCATCATCCCCTGCATCGCGTTGCCGTAGGAGCGGATCAGCTGCGACAGCAGGTCGGAGGAGAACATCGGCACGCCGCCCGATTCCTCCTCGAGGATGATCTGCAGCAGGATCTGGCGCGTCAGGTCGTCGCCGCTCTTCGCGTCGATCACCTGGAAGTCCTCCTGCTTCAGGACCATCTGCTTCACGTCGGCCAGCGTGATGTAGCTGGACGTCTTGGTGTCGTACAGGCGCCGGTTGGGGTATTTCTTGATCAGCCGGACCTGGCTCTGCATCCTTGCCTCGCGGCTTTCCTGAGGTGACGCCGACATGTGGCCTAGTCTACTCCTTAATACATGTGCTGGCCGCCGTTGATGGAAATGTTCGCGCCGGTGACGAACGCGGCTTCCTCCGAGCACAGATAGATAATCAGGCCGGCGACCTCCGCGGGCTTGCCGAGCCGCCCGAGCGGGATCTGCGGCAGGATCTTCGAGTCGAGAATTTCCTTCGGAATGGCGGTGACCATCTGCGTGCCGATGTAGCCCGGCGAGATGGTATTCACCGTCACGTTCTTGCGCGCCACCTCGAGCGCGAGCGCCTTGGTGAAGCCGTGGATGCCGGCCTTGGCCGCCGAGTAGTTGGTCTGCCCGAAGGCGCCTTTCTGCCCGTTGACCGACGACACGTTGACGACGCGGCCCCAGCCGCGCTCGATCATGCCGTCCATCACCTGCTTGGTCATGTTGAAGCACGAGTCCAGGTTGGTGCGCATCACCTCGTCCCAGGCCGCCTTGGTCATTTTCTTGAATGTCATGTCGCGCGTGATGCCGGCGTTGTTGACCAGGATGTCGATCGGGCCGCACTCGCCCTGGATCTGGGCGCACTTGCGCGCGCAGTCGTCGTAATTGACGACATCGACCGGGTACGCCGAGAAGCTGTGGCCGCGGCCTTTCATCTCCTCGAGCCAGGCCCGGTATTTGGTGTTCGACGGCGAGTAGGTGACGACGACGCGGTATCCGGCGCCGGCCATCTTCGTCGAGATGGTTTCGCCCAGGCCGCCCATGCCTCCGGTGACGACGGCGAGCCGTTGTTGCACAATGCCTCCTCCCAGGGGGAGCGGTCAGTCTACATCATGTGCATTCCGCCGTTGACCGAGATGTTGGCGCCGGTGATGTAGCCGGCTTCCTCGGAGACGAGGAACGCCACGACGGCGGCGATCTCCTCGGGCCGAGCGAGCCGGCCCATGGGGATGGAGGCGATGATCTGCTCGCGGATCTCCGGCCGGAGCGCCCTCACCATGTCGGTCTCGACGTAGCCCGGCGACACGGTGTTCACCGTGACGCCCTTGCGCACCACCTCCTGCGCCAGGGCCTTCGAGAAGCCCGCCATGCCGGCCTTGGCCGCGGAGTAATTGGTCTGCCCGAACTGGCCCTTGATGGCGTTGACCGACGAGATGTTGATGATGCGGCCCCAGCCGCGCTCGCTCATGCCGTCGATCACCTGGCGGGTGACGTTGAACACGCTGTTGAGATTGGTGTTGATCACCGCCATCCAGTCCTGCTCGGTCATGCGCTTGAACACCGAGTCGCGCGTGATGCCGGCGTTGTTGACCAGGATGTCGACCGGGCCGACGATCGAGCGCACCTGGTAGACCATCTCGGCGCACGAATCGAACTCCGACACGTCGCCCTCGGCGGCGTGCACGCGGTAGCCTTCAGCGCGCATCTTCTCGATCCATGCGTTCTTGGGCTCGTAGCCGGGCAGGCAGCCGGCGACCACCGTGTGGCCGGCGCGTCCGAGGCGGCGGCAGATTGCGCTGCCGATGCCGCCCATGCCGCCCGAGACGAAGGCGATGCGCGACACCGCCGGAATCGACTCGTCGCGCCAGGACTCCTGCGCCACGGCCGGCGCTTCCGCTTGACCTCGCATTTTTTCCTTTCTAGCGCTCAACGGCGAGGGCAACCCCCATGCCGCCGCCGATGCAAAGAGATGCCAGCCCGCGTTTCGCGTCGCGCTTCTGCATCTCGTGAAGAAGCGTGACCAGGATGCGGCAGCCCGACGCGCCGATCGGATGTCCGAGCGCGATCGCGCCGCCGTTGACGTTGACCTTCTTCGTGTCCCAGCCCATTTGCCGGTTCACGGCGATCGCCTGCGCGGCAAAGGCCTCGTTGATCTCCATCAGATCGAGGTCCTTCGGCTCCCAGCCTGCGCGCGACAGGCAGCGCTTGGAGGCCGGCACCGGCCCCATCCCCATGTACTTCGGATCGACGCCGGCGGAAGCGAAGGCCTTGATGCGCGCGATGGGCTTCAACCCCAGCTCTTTTGCTTTTTTTGATGAAGCGAGGACCACCGCCGCGGCGCCGTCGTTGATGCCCGAGGCGTTGCCGGCAGTGACGCTGCCGTTCTTGTCGAAGGCGGGCTTGAGGCCCTTCAGCGCATCGAGCGTCGTGCCGTGCCGCGGATACTCGTCGTCGGCGAAGACCAGCGTGCCCTTGCGGCTCGCGATCTCGACCGGGATGATCTCTTCCCTGAAGCGTCCCGCCTTCTGCGCCGCCTCGGTCTTCTGCTGGCTGGCGAGCGCGAACTGGTCCTGCTCCTCGCGCGTCACCGCATATTCCTTCGCCACGTTCTCGGCGGTGACGCCCATGTGGTACTGGTTGTACACGTCCCACAGGCCGTCGATGATCATGGTGTCCACCATCTTCGCGTCGCCCATGCGAAAGCCGTCGCGCGAGCCGTTGATCGCGTGCGGCGACATGCTCATCGACTCCTGCCCGCCGGCGACGATGAGGTCCGCGTCGCCGTGCGCGATCGACTGCGCGCCGAGCATGGCCGCTTTCAGGCCCGAGCCGCAGACCTTGTTGATGGTCATCGCCGGAATCATGTCAGGCAGGCCGGCGCGGATGGCCGCCTGCCGCGCCGGGTTCTGCCCGGTCGCGGCGGTCAGCACCTGGCCCATGATGACCTCGGAAACCTGCTCCGGGGCGACCCCGGCGCGCTCCAGCAGCTTGCGGATGACGAGAGCGCCGAGCTCGGAAGCCGGCAGTTTCGCCAGGCTGCCGCCGAACTTGCCGATCGCAGTGCGGGCGGCGCCGACGATGAGAATGTCTTCCATGCAAGTCTCCTAGTTGGCCTTCTGCTTCACATAGCGGCCGGGCGCAGGCTCGATCGGCCTGTATCTAGCGCTGCCGGGCGCGCTCGGTGCCGCTCGCGTGCCGCCCGCCTGGCGCGCGAGCCACTCGCTCCAGAACGGCCACCAGCTGCCGCGCACCTCGCGCGCATCTTTCAGCCACGCATCGGGATCGTCCGGGTAGGGCTCCCCGACCCAGTAACTGCGGCGCTTGTTGGCCGGGGGGTTAACTATGCCAGCAATGTGCCCGCTCGCGCCGAGCACGAACGTCTTTTCTTCACCCAGCAGCGAAAGCGTGCGATAGGCAGAGCGCCATGGGACGATGTGGTCTTCGCGCGTCGACAGCACGAACACCGGCAATTTCACTTTCCCCAGATCGACCGGCACGCCGCAGTTCACCAGGGCGCCGGGCTGCTTCAGCCGGTTCTCGAGATAGGTGTTGCGCACGTAATAGCAGTACATCGGCCCGGGCAGGTTGGCGCTGTCGGAATTCCAGAACAGCAGATCGAACGCCGCAGGCCGGCCGCCAAGCAGATAGTTGTTCACGACGTAGGGCCAGACGAGGTCGTTGGCGCGCAGGCTCGAAAAGACGAACGCCAGGTCGGAGCCCGGCAGGATGCCGCGCTCGCCGATCGCCGCCTCGCGCGCCCGCACGCTCGCTTCGTCGACGAACACGCCGAGCTGCCCGGCTTCGGTGAAATCCAGCATCGTCGTCAGCAAGGTGGCGCTCGCCACCGCGTCATCGCCCTTTGCGGCGAGCACCGCGAGCGCCGCGCCGAGCAGCGTGCCGCCGACGCAGAACCCGAGCGCGTTCACTCGATCGCTGCCGCAGATCTCGCGCGCAGCGCGCGACGCCGTGAACACGCCCTTTTCCAGGTAGTCGTCCCAGGTGAGATGACTGATCTCGGGCCCGGCGTTGCGCCAGGACAGCATGAATACCGTATTGCCGCTCGCGACGGCGTGCGCTACAAAGGAGTTCTCCGGCTGCAGGTCGAGGACGTAGTACTTGTTGATGCAAGGCGGTACGATCACGAGCGGACGCGTAGCGACCTGGGCGGTGGTCGGCGCGTACTGGATCAGCTGGATCAGCTCGTTTTCGTACACCACCTGCCCCGGGGTGACGGCAAGGTTGCGGCCGACCTCGAAAGCCTGATCGTCGGTCTGGCTGATGCGGCCCTTCTGCACGTCGCCCATCAGGTTCGCCAGGCCGCGCGTCAGGCTCTCGCCGCGGCTCTCGAGCGCCTGCTGCATCGCTTCGGGATTGGTCGCCGCGAAGTTCGCCGGGCACATCGCATCGATCCACTGCCGCACGGCAAAGCGGGCGCGCTCCTTCGCCTGCGCGTCGAGCTCGGCGCCCTCCACCAGCTCTTCCAGATAGCGCGACGCGAGAAGATACGATTGCCTGAGATAGTCGTAGTAGGCGTTGTCGCGCCATTGCTTCGCCGAAAAGCGCCGGTCGCCCGGAGCTGGATCGGCCAGCGACGCGGACTGCCCGGCGAGCAGGCCCGACCACAGCTTCGACTGCTTCTCGAAGTACGCGGCCTGCATCGCGCTCAGCTTTGCGCTGCTGCGCTGCAGGTCGGCCAGCCACGGCGCCGCGCCGGCCCAAGCAGGCGCGCTCGCCAGCAGCCGCATCCATCCCTGGGTCAATTCGTTGCTCGATTGCGCGATCGCGGCCAGGACGGCGTCGGGGGAGCCAGATTGCATCGCGGCCGATTTTGCGACGCACAAGAGGCGCCGTCAATGATTATTAAGCTACTGAAATCTAGTACTTTTTGACTATGTGAGCCAGACGAGCGCCGCCATCCGGCCGCTGGCGCGCTCGCGGCGGTAGGAGAAGAAGCGCTCCGGCTCCGAATACGTGCAGAACCCACCGCCATAAACGCCTTTGACTCCGCTCGACTCGAGCCTCTGTCGCGCAACGGCGTACAGATCGAGCAGCCAATGCCCGGGGCGGGTGGCCACGAAGGCGCTTCGCTCCCCGGGGAGAAAGGCAGCGCGAACCTCGTCGCCCACTTCGTAAACGCGCGGCCCGATCGCCGGCCCGAGCCAGGCGATCAACGTCCTGGACCCCATGGCGCGCACCGTAGCCTCGATCACGCCGGAGGACAGGCCGCGCCATCCGGCGTGTGCGACGCCGACGACGCTCCCGCTCGCATCCGCGAGGATCACAGGCATGCAATCCGCAATCATGATCGAGCACACCGTTCCGCGCCGGCGGGCTACGGCAGCATCCGCCTGCGGGTGCCCGCGAGCGCTGTCCGCATCGATCACCTCGTTGCCGTGCACCTGGCGCAGCCACTTCGGTTCCGCGGGCAGATGCGCGCGCAGGCTCGCTCGCCCCGGCGCGCCTGCCGCCATATCGCCAAACGGGCGAGTCGTGACGAGCGCCTTCACGTTGGCGGGCGCCGGCCAGTCGGGTCGGATCAGTTCCATTCGCCGTCGTCGCGCAGCTTGTCGAGCAGGCGCTTGAGGTCGCGCGGCAGCGGCGAGCGCCAGATCATCAGCTTCCCGTCACGCGGATGCCGCAGCGACAGCTCGGCCGCGTGCAGCGCCTGGCGCGGGAAGGCAAAGCCATGGCGCGTGCCGCGACGGTACACCACGTCGCCGACCAGCGGGTGACGGATATGCTGGAAGTGAACGCGGATCTGGTGCGTGCGCCCCGTTTCCAGCCTGCATTCGACCAGCGCCGCGCTGCCGAAGCGCTCCAGGACGCGAAACGCAGTGCGCGCCGGCTTGCCGCGGTGCGTCACCGCCATGCGAATCCGCGCGCGGACGTCGCGGCCCACCGGGGCATCGATCACTCCGCTCGCCGGCGGATCGCCCTGCACGATCGCGAGGTACACGCGGCGCATCGTCCGATCGGCGAGCTGCTTCACCAGGTCGGCCTGCGCGCTGACGGTTTTCGCCACCACCAGCAAGCCGCTCGTGTCCTTGTCGAGACGGTGCACGATGCCGGCCCGCGGTACTCCGGCCAGCGCGGGCGCATGCGCCAGCAGCGCGTTGAGAAGCGTGCGGTCCGGCTGGCCCGCGCCCGGATGCACGACCAGGCCCGCCGGCTTGTCGATCACGATCAGCTGCGCGTCTTCGTGCACCACCTTGAGCGGCATGCGCTGCGCCTGCGGCGAGGCGAGCTCGGGGACCGGCGGGGGCTCGAGCACGATGCGTTCGCCGCCCGCGACCGGATGGCTGGGCTGCGCGCTCTTGCCGTCGAGAGTGATGTGGCCCGACCTGAGCCATGCCTGCAGGCGGTTCCTCGAGTACTGCGGGAACAGGCGCGCCAGCGCCTGGTCGAGCCGCATGCCGCCGAGCGCGCTCGGCACGGCCGCGCTCATCGCCGCGACGAAGGCCGCGTCCCAGTCGGCGTTATAATTTTTCCTTCCCATGCGTTCAAGTTTACTTGGTGGCCTCGCCATCGTGACCACGCTGTCGTTCGCCGGCTGCGGACTGCTTTCCTCGGCGCAGGAGGACGAGTCGATCGGCTGGTCGGCGCAGCGCCTCTATGGCGAGGCGAAGGACGCGATGAACGCGAAGGAATGGCAGAAGGCGATCAAGCTCCTGGAGAAGCTGGAAGCGCGTTACCCCTATGGCCGCTTCGCGCAGCAGGCGCAGCTCGAGGTGGCGTATGCGCAATACAAGGACAACGAGCGCGCCCTGGCGATCGCCGCCGCGGATCGCTTCATCAAGCTGTATCCGAATCATCCCAACGTCGACTACGCCCACTACCTGAAGGGGCTGATCAACTTCAACGAGCTGCAAGGCGGGCCGCTCGCGTTTCTCACCACGCCGGACATGACCGACCGCGACCCGAAGGCCTCGCGCGAAGCATTTGAGGCGTTCAAGGAGGTAGTGACCCGTTTTCCGGAATCGAGGTACGCGGAGGACTCGGCGGCCCGCATGCGTTATCTCGTCAACGCGCTCGCCTCGCACGAGGTGCACGTGGCGCGCTATTACATGAAGCGCGGCGCCTACCTCGCCGCCGCGAACCGCGTGCAGTTCGCGATCCGGAACTACCCCCAGGCGCCGGCGATCGAAGAAGCGGTGTACATCCTCGCGCGCGCCTACGATTCGCTCGGCATCACCGAGCTGCGGGACGCCGCCGACCGCGTGATGCACAGCAACTTCCCCGACAGCCGCTACCTCACGCCCGACGGCCGCCGCAGGAGCGCCCCCTGGTGGCGGATCTGGGATCCGGACTGGTAGTCCCGGAAGAAGCCTTCGACGTCCGCAAGGCGGCGCGTGAGTTTCATGGGCGGCAGGCTGCGCAGGATGCGCCGCCCGTACGGGCGGGCCACCAGGCGCGGATCGCAGAGCATCAGGATGCCGCGGTCGGTCTCGTCGCGGATCAAGCGCCCGGCGCCTTGCTTGAGCTGCAGGACCGCCTGCGGCAATTGCAGCTCCGTGAACGGGTTGCCGCCCTGTGCGCGGATGCTCTCGATGCGCGCGGCAAGCACGGGATCGTCCGGCGGCGCGAACGGCAGCTTGTCGATGACCACCACGGAGAGCGCCTCGCCGCGCACGTCGACGCCTTCCCAGAAGGACTGGCTGCCGAGGAGCACCGCGTTGCCGAGCGTGCGGAAGCGCGACAGCAGCTCGCTGCGCGATCCAGTCCCCTGCACTAGAAGCGGGAAACCGATGCGGCTGCGCAGCAGCTCGTGCGCGCGCCGCAGCGCGCGCAGCGTGGTGAAGAGCAGGAACGCGCGCCCTCCGCTCGCCTCGAGAACCGGCAGCGCCGCCTCGATCACCGCCTGCGTGAACGCAGGGTCGTTCGGGTCGAGCGGCAAGCCCTTGGGAACGTAGAGCAGCGCCTGGTGCGCGAAGTCGAACGGGCTTGCCCAGCGGCGCGTCTCGGCTTCCGGCACGCCGAGCTCGCGGGTGAAATGCCTGAAATCCTCGCCGACGGCCAGGGTGGCGGAAGTGAAGATCCAGGCGCGCGGGTGGTCCATCATCTGCCGCCGGAACAGCTCCGCGGACGAAAGCGGCGTGACGTGCAGCTGCGCCGCGTGCCCGTAGACTTCCACCCAGCGCACCTCGGCCTGGCCCTCGCTCTCGCCCATGCGCGCAAGAACCGCCACCGCGCCGCCGGCCCTGCGCGCGCAGGAAGCGAGTCCCTCCGAGCGCTCGGCCTGCTCTGCAAGCGGCCGCTCCAGCTCCTTGAGGGAAGCCTGCAGCTTTTCAAGCGCGCCGGGGAAATCCGGCAGGCGCAATGCCTGCGTCCAGGCGAGGCGCGCGCCGGGCTCGCCGAGCGCCAGGCGCAGGTCGCGGGCGGCCTTGTCGAGCCGCGTCGCTACCCGGTCGAGCTCGGGAGACGCGCCGCCGGCGGCCCGCAGCTCGAGACGGGCATCGCGCGCCAGCTCGGTCAGCTGCGTGGTCGATACGCTTTCGCCGAAGAACATGCGCGCCGTCTCGGGCAACTGGTGCGCCTCGTCGAAAACTAGGGTGTTGCAAGCCGGCAGCAGCTCGGCGATGCCTTCGTCGCGCAGCACCACGTCGGCGAAGAACAGGTGGTGGTTCACCACCACCAGGTCCGCCGCGAGCGCGTTCCTGCGCGCGCGCATCACGAAGCAGTCCCGGTAGTCGGGACACTCCTGCCCGAGGCAGTTGTCGCGCGTCGACGTGGCGTGCGCCCAGACCGGCGCGTCCTCGGGGACGTCGGCCAGGTCGGCGCGATCGCCGGTCGTGGTCATGGCGGCAAAGCGCTCGATGCGATGCAGCTGCGAAACTTCCTCCCGCGACGCGAGGCGGCCTTCGCCCGCCGCGCGCTTCATGCGGTAGAGGCATACATAGTTCGCGCGTCCCTTCAATAACGCCGCCGTGGTGCCGCAGGCGAGCGCTTCGCGCACCGCGGGAAGATCGCGGTCGTACAGCTGGTCCTGCAGCGTTTTCGTCCCCGTCGAGACGATCACCTTGCCGCCGGCGAGCAGCGCCGGGACCAGGTAGGCGAAGGTCTTGCCGGTGCCGGTGCCCGCCTCGGCGACGAGCACGCCGGTCCGCTCGATCGCAGCGTGGATGGCCGCGGCCATCTCGAGCTGCTGGGGCCGCAGCCTGAATCCGGCGATGCGCGCGGCGAGCGGCCCGTCGGCTGCGAAAGCTCGTTGCAGCGCGCCGTTCAGTTTCCGATCTCCTCGACCTTCACCCAGACGCGCCGCGTCTCGGAGCCGCGCGACGCGCTCGCCGACCCGATGCCGCGCAGCTCGCGCGAGCCGGCCTCGCTTACCGCGCCAAGCGCGAACCACTCGCCGAGCGGCCCGCTCACCGTGCTGACAATTATCTGCGTTTCGCGCTGGGAACCGATGTCGATAAAGACCCTGTCCCCCGCGACTCGCGGCATGACATCGAAGCCGGTGCCGATGTCCTGCATCACGATGGTCTCCTGCGCCACCACTCCGGCCGGGGTCTGGATCCTCTGGCGCTGCATCACCGGCCTCGATTGTCCCGTGGTGATGAACGCGCGGCCGCCCTCGAGGACAACGAGCCGCTGCTCGACGCGGTCGGCGGAAGCAGACCGGGCGCCTTGCACGCGCGCATCGACGCGCGAGCCGCCGCCTCCGATTCTGCCGCCCGCCTCGATGCCCTGGCGAGCGGCCTCGAGCGCGTCGTCGAAGCGCACCGAGATCTGCAGGCGCCGCGGCGGCCGGTCGATCGCCTCCAGCGCGCGCTTGATCTCGGCCAGGTTCGCCGGGCTCGCCCGCACGATGAGCTGTCCGGACTGCCCGGTAAGCGCGCCGCCGGGCTCGACGAGCGGCTGCAATGCAGGCAGCACCTGGTCGACCGTCCGGTGCCGCAACGGAATGATCTCCAGCGCCTGCTGAGCGAGGCCATGCGCGGCCCAGGCCGCCAAGACCGCGGCCAGGACCGATCGGACCCATTGCATGCGGTTCATTCTCATCGGATCAACGCGCGATTCTCCGTTGCGTCTACCATCAGGTTGTAGATCGCCCGCAGCTCGAGGATGAACTCCTTCCCGAGCAGCGCCGACGGGATCGGCACCAGGGGCTTGGCCCGCCTGAACATCTCGACAGCCTGCGAATCGAGCACCTCGTGTCCGGAGCCGGCCTTCACGCTCACCGAGGCGATCATGCCGTCGGCGCCGATCGCCATGCGCACCACGACGTCGCCTTCCCAGTTGTTGTCCACGGCAACGCGCGGGTAGCGCTTGTAGCGCTTCGCCGCGCTGATCAGCTGCAGCCGGTACTGATCGACCGATCCGGCCTCCGCCGCCGGCTCGGCACTCGGCGCAACCGGGCCAGCCTCGGGCTCCGCCTCTGCGCCCGGCGCCGGTGCTGCGGGCGTGCTCTCGGCTGAAGCCGCGGGGGATGCCGGGCTGCTTGGAGCGAGCGGAGCGGCCGGCTCGAGTTGCGGCGCGGGTCTCAAAGCGGGCCTGGCAACCGGCGCCGGCGGCGCCACGGCAGGCGCGGCCGGCAAGGCCTGCGGCTGGACGAGCCGGGCGGTGATCAAGCTCGGAGCAATGCTCGGCCGCTTCGCATCCCTGGACCCCGGCAGGCCGAACAGCAGCAGCGCGTGAAGCAGCACCGAGAACGCGAGCGCGTAGTTGAACGCGCGGCTCTCCCGGTATCGGCGCAGCTCCCCTCGCATGACCGCGCTCATCGAGCCGGTCAATATATCATCTACGCTCCGCGCAAAGCCCGCCAGACCTTCTCCGGGGTGAGCGGCATCTCAAGATGCAGCACGCCGCGCTCGTGGAGCGCATCGAGAACCGCGTGCACGACCGCCGGCACGGCGCCGATCGTGCCGAGCTCGCCGCAGCCCTTGACGCCGAGGAGGTTGGTCCTGCAGGGCACGCCTTCATCGAAAGCATTGCGCAGCGGCGGCAGCTGGTCGGCGCGCGGCACGCAGTAGTCCATGAAGGATCCGGAAAGCAGCTGCCCGCTGTCCTGATCGTAGACCGCCTGCTCGTACAGGGCCTGGCCGACGCCCTGCGCAACGCCGCCCTGGATCTGTCCTTCGACGATCATGTGATTGATGATCCGGCCGATGTCGTCGCAACTGACGATGCGAGCGAGCCGGACCTCGCCGGTCTCCGGATCGACCTCGACTTCGCAGGCCTGGGCGCCGTTGGGCCAGGAAGGCGTCGAGGGGGTCTCGGTAGCCGAGACGCGGAACGCCTTCTCCGGCTGGCGCGCAGCGAGCTCGGCCAGCCCGATGGCGCGGTCGGTGCCGGCAATCCTGAAGGCCCCATCGCGATACTCGATGTCGCCCGGGGCCGTCTCGAGCGCCTCCGCGGCAAGCTCCTTGCCGCGCGCAATGGTCTTGCGGCCCGCCGCCACCACCGCCGAGCCGCCCACGAAAGCGGAGCGCGATCCCACGCTGCCTACGCCGTTCGCGAGGTCGGTGTCGCCCTGAACGATATGGATTTTCTCAGCAGAGATTCCCAGCACTTCGGCGAGCAGCTGCGTGTACGTGGTTTCCAGTCCCTGCCCCATCGCCTGCGTGCCGGAGAACGCCGTGACCGTGCCATCGGCGCCGACCCGGATGTCGACCGTCTCGGTCGGAAGGGCACCGGTCCATTCCAGGTAGACCGACAGCCCCCGGCCCCGCAGCCGCCCGCGGCTGCGCGATTGCTCGCGCCGCGCCGCGAAACCCCGCCAGTCGGCCAGCTCGACAAGCCGGTCGACGATGCGCGGGAAATTGCCGCTGTCGTAGACATCGCCGAGGTGCGTGCGATAAGGGAAATCCTCCGGCCGGATGAAATTGCGCCGCCGGATCTCTACGGGGTCGAGCCGCATCTCGCGCGCGGCCTTCTCCATCAGCCGCTCCATGAGATAGTTCGCCTCCGGCCTGCCGGCCCCGCGGTAGGCGCCGGTTGCCATCGTGTTGGTCAGCACCGCCTTGACGCGATAATCCACGACCGGAACGTCGTAGACAGTCGTCTGTACCTTCGGGCCCAGCGAGAGCGGAATGATCGCCGAGGAGCCGACCGGCGGCGCGCCGATGTTGCCAAGCATTTCCACGCGCAAAGCGAGGATGCGGCCGTCGCGGTCGAGCGCCAGCCTCGCCTTGAAATGCTGGTCGCGCCCCATGTGCGCCGCGAGGAACTCCTCGCTGCGCTCGCCGCGCCATTTCACCGGCCGCCCGAGCTTCTGCGCCGCGTAGCAGACCAGCGCGTCCTCGGGCGCGAGGCCGGTCTTCATCCCGAAGCCGCCGCCGATGTCGCCGACGACCACCCGGAACTCTTCAGGCCGCCTGCGGAACACCGCGCCCAGCAGCTCGCGCGCGCCGCTCGGGGTCTGGTTCTGCGTGTGGAGCGTCGTGCGGCCGCCGGCGAAGACGCCGATAGAGCAGCGCGGCTCGAGCGCCGCCGCGACCAGGCGCTGGTTGTGCAGCTCGAGCTCGGTAATGTGCGCTGCCGCCGCGAACGCCTTGTCGACCGCGGCCGCATCGCCGTAAGCCGCCTCGGCGGCGATATTTCCCGTCGCCTCCGGCCAGACGAGCGGAGCGCCCGCCTCTACCGCGCGGCGCGCGTCCACCACGCAAGGTAATTCCTCATACTCAACTGAAACAAGATCGGCGGCATCTTCGGCCTGCCTGCGCGTTTCGGCGACGATAGCCGCCACCGGCTGCCCTGCGTAGTAAACCCTGTCCTCGGCAAGCAGGGTGCGCGGCGGCGCGGCCATCGGCGCGCCGTCGGCCCGCTTGAAGAGCGGCGGAAACGGAATAGGGGCCACGCCATCGGCGCGCAGCTCGGCCATGCTCCAGGCGGCGATCACCCCCGCGGCGCTCCTGCATCCCGACAAGTCCAATGCAGAGATATCTGCATGGGCATGCGGGGAGCGCGCCACCACCAGCCACGCGAGACCCGCAAACTCCAGGTCGTCGCTATAGCGCCCCTTGCCGACCAGAAGGCGGTCGTCCTCCAGACGCTTCTGGGTGCGCGAGGCGCCGAAGCGCGCCGACGACGGATCGAACTGGACCTGAAGCGAGGGTGAGCCCATGGGAGAAGTCTGGCGGCGAGCCCACCGAGTCGAACCCCGCGCGGGGCCTCGAGTTGAGCGACCTTTCTTTTTCGCGGGGATCGGCGACTATCTACTTCTTCTTTTTCTTGCCTTTCTTCTTTGCTGCCATAACAAGCTCCTCTGAGAGTTGAACAACACGCTCAATCCGATCATTCAGGAACGAGCTATGCAGACTAATACTCCGTTCTGGCGCGCAGTGCAACTGAGCTGCCGCCTCACTGCAACCAGAGCCGATGGATCATGAGCAGGATCTCAGGCTCACGATGTACCAGTCGACTCGCAGTGAATGCGATTTTCAGTTCGCGCAGTGACAGCCATAGGATGGATATGCGAAACCGCCGGCCATCTCCCGCGCGGATCCCATTGCGCTGATGCATCTCCTCGAAGGCGACGAGACGGTCGAGAACCTGAAAGAGATCTGGCTCGCCGCCTACGAAAGGCGCTGCTTATCCGGCTGCGCGAGCCGCGACGAACATAAACGCCGCCCCTAGGCAGGTGATCCCTATGAGGCTGATCGCGGCGCTGGGGCCGGCCTGGGAGTGCGCCTCCGGCAGGATGTCGGAAGCGCCGATATACAGCAGGAATCCCGCGAAGAACCCCAGGTAAAGGATCAGCACGGAAGGCGGCACCTGAAACAGCAGGGTGGAAACCATGCCCAGGACTGGAGCAAGCGCATCCAGCGCCAGCATCGCCACCGAGCGCAAAGTCGTGTTCCGATGGACCAGCATCAAGCTCACGGTGTTCACGCCGTCGCAGAAATCGTGCGCTATGACCGCGATGGCAACCGGGATCCCGACCGCTGGCGAAACCTTGAACGCCAGGCCGATCGCGACACCGTCCATAAAGCTGTGGCCGACCAGGGCGAGCGCCGACAGGACGCCCACCCGGGGGTGGCGATGCGTCGCGTAATCGCCCTCGTGCCCGTGATGGATCAGCACGAATTTTTCCAGCCCGTGAAATAGAAGAAATCCAGCCACCAGCGCGATCATTGCGCCCGTGG
>VBBY01000176.1 GCA_005881595.1 Betaproteobacteria bacterium
CGCCACCTGCAGTGGGTTGGCACACAGGCCCAACAGGTGGCCGATCCTTTCGGCACCGGCGTCAAGGTCGGTGAAGCCTGCCTGGCTGCGGGCTTTGCGGCCGTCGACCTGACGGTGCGCAACGACGGGCACGTGCACCCCAGCAACGTGGCCACGCACCTGCCGCTAATGCTGAACGGCATTCGCAGCACGGGCGCCCTCTGCGACCATATCGGCGTGAACTTCGCGCCGCCGGACACCCTCGGGAGACCCGAGTGGATCGAGAGCCAGTTGGTGCACGAGATTCTGTCGGTGGCCGGCGCCAACGGCATCAAGAGGTACCGCTTCAACAATGCCGGCGGAGTCAGTTTCCCGAGCAACACGTTCGGCGAGGAGATGGAGGCGGTGCTCGCTCGCGTCCGGGTGAACCACAACCGCTTGGCGGAGATCAACGCCCACTACGGCGTCGGTGGCGTGGCCCATACGCACGGGAGCAACATCGGCACCTCGGTGGACCCCTATGTCCATGCGATGCGAGGCATCGACCCCAACCTGATCGGCATCAATCTCGCCATTGGCCACGTGGCAACGGCTGCGCCGGGCACGACCTGGCAGATCGCGATGCGTCGTGCCATGCCGTATATCAAGTGCACGGCGGTGGAGGATCTGAGAGCGACGGTCAACGCCACCACCAGCGCGCTGAGCCTTTCCAGGGCTCAACCGCCGGGCGCGAACGGCACGGGCAACGGCGTGATCAACTGGACCACGTTTTACTCGCTCCTGCGGAACGGCGGTTATAGCGGCGCAGCCGAGTCGCAGATCGAGTACAGCATCACGGGCGCAAACGGCACTACCGTCAGTCTCAACAGCGCCTTCTTCGCCGACCACCCGCAGTTCGTGTCGGGCAATCTGACGCCGGCCGTCATGATCGCCGCCATGAAGCACGACTCCGACTTCATCCGAGCGCGGGCGCTGGCCGCCGGCTGGGCCGCGGCGCAGATCATCTAAGTCTGAGCCCAGCGTGGCGCACGACCGGTGCGCCATGCTCTGCTCTTTGGCCCTTGGTCAATTCGACGACTAGGATCGCCGCTTCAGGCGCTGAACTTGATCGCGTAGCCCCACGAGTCCAGTCCGCCGGGGATGGCGTTGAACGAGAGCGTGATGCGGCGGTCGCCCTGGTTGGGCGGCACGGCGTGCAGCAGATAACTGGGAAACAGCATCAGGTCGCCCGGCGCCGGCGCCGGGCTGACCCATCTGTCGGCATTGAACGCTGTCGGAGTAGTGTTGGCGTGCTCGTTCTTGAAGACAAACTCGGTACCTCCGGCCGACTTCATGAACACGGTTTGCGAATCCGGGTGCGTGGTTGTCAGGTAGACCACGCCCGATATAAAGCTGTTGGCGTGGTTATGCATGGCCTGGTAGCCACCCGTCTTCAGTACATTGACCCACATCTCCTTGATGGCCCAGCCGAGTCGCTGGCCGAACATGAGCGCGCCCATATCGACGATCTTGGGCGTGATCACCGTCGCGGCTTCCACCAGCAACGGGCTGTCGCCGGGGCACAGCATCTCGGTGTGCGATAGATTGTTGGACGCCTTGTTGCCGCTCAGTGCCAGTGCGCTGAAATGCTGCACCAAACCGTCCACCAAGCGCGCGCTCAACGTGCCCTGCGCGCGCAGTAAAGGGGTGGGGAACAAGCCAAACACTTCATCCATGCCGCCCATTGTCATCGTGGTCTGCTTCCCCTTCAAGCCACGCGAAATCCTCGCTCGCGCAAGCAGGCTTTCCGAGCGTCCCGCGACGCGCCTCGCCGGCGATAGCTTCTGCGACCGGCAAGGCGTCCCGGAGTGCTTGTATTCGGCAACTGTCCCGGTCGACCGCTCGGCACGCGAAGGCGATCTGGCCCGTCGGCCGGCATCGTTCCGCTCGGGCGACGCCCGGGCCGCCAGCGACGTGATGGTCCTGGTCTTCGGCCAAAAAAAGCCCCGCCGTTGCGGACGGGCTTCGCTCACTGCAGCCTGGAGGAGGCTAGTACACCTCTACTTTGCCGGTCGGACGCGGGCTGAAGCAGTCGTTGAAGAAGAACTCGCCCTTCTGAGTGAACGTGTACTGGAACGACTCGCCCGGCTTGAGTTGCGGGTTGAAAAGTCCTTCGAAGAACTGAGTCGCGCAGTGCACGTTGACGTTGCGCGGATCGTTGAGGAACGTGACCGTGGTCCCGACCGGGACGCGCAGATGCGTCGGCGCCATGCCGTTCACCGCAGTGGACTCGGTCGCGCCGATCACGCCTGTGGCCGAGCGCGTGCGTGCGAGGATCACCGTGTTGGGCGGCGTAGTCGCCGAGCCTTCCACAGGGCCGCCGGACACGGGCCTGCGGATCACCGGAGGCGTGGGAGTGGCCGCGGGCGGCAACGTGCCGCCGACCTTGAAAGCCCAGAGGAAGTCGCCGCGCGGCGCAGAATCGCCATATGGGATGCCTGTGCCGCCTGCGTAGATGGCAACGTACTGCTCGCCCTCGATCTCGTAGGTGACCGGGCTCGCGCTGATCGCCGCCCCGGTCTGGAAGCGCCACAGCTCATCGCCGTTCTTGGCATCAAGCGCAAGCACGTTGCCGTCGGGCTGGCCGATGAAGAGCAAGTCGCTGCGCGTCGTGAGGATCCCGTTGCCGTGCGCGAGCTCGTACGGCATGTGCTTCTTCCACTTCACCAGGTTGGTGCTCGGGTCCACGGCGACGATGCCGCCCGTCTGGTATTCGCCAGGCGGCCGCAGTCCGTTGCTTGCTTCGGTGAGCGAATGCGCCGCCGGCACGTTGCCAAAGCCGGTGTACACGAGCTTGGTGCTCTGGCTGAACGACTGGTGGTTCCAGTCGGCGCCGCCGCCGTGGCCGGGCGCCGTCAGAACCGGCACGTCCCAATGCGCCGCGTACAGGCAACCCTGAGCGTAATTCGGAACCGCGCGGTTCGGATCGCCAGGAATCGGCCCTCCCAGCGGTTCGTTCACGATGCAGCTTTGGATCTGAGATGGCACGCCTGTCGGTGGTTGCGCGCACTTCTCGCCATGGCAGTACCAACCGCCCTGGCGCGGAATCGGCTGCGTCGGATAGGTAGACTGCCGTGGATCGACGGGAACCGGTACCTCATCAATCCCAAGCGGCGCCGAGCCGTCGGTGCGGTCGAGAATGTAATACATCCCGGGCTTGCTGCCGTACACGAGGAGCTTGCGCACCTTGTCCTCGTCGCGATCGCGGCCGCGGTCGCCCTTGTCACCCTGGCCGTGCAGCTTTATGTCGACGAGCACCGGCGCCATCACGTTATCCATGTCCCAGATGTCGTGATGGATCGACTGGAAGTGCCACTTGTACTCACCAGTCTTCATGTCCAGCGCGACGATGGAATCGGCGAACAGGTTCTGCCCCGGCCGCGCAGAGCCGTTCTGCGATGAGCCGCCGCGCGCGTTGCCGAAGGTCCAGTACACGAGCCCCAACTCGGGATCGATCGCCGCGTGCATCCAGTTCGAGGCACCGCTTTGCGGACCGCCGCCCCACGTATCGTAGAAGGGCTCTCCGGCTGCCGGCCAGCCCCAGAAATGCCACTTCATATCGCCGTTGGTCGCATCGAGGGCGACCGCCGCGTTGCGCGTCGCGTCGTTCGATCCGATGTACAGCATCTTGTCGTGGTAGACGATGGCGACTTTTTCCAGGTTGCCCCAGCCGTTGTGCTGCCGCTCCCACACCACCGCGCCCGTGTCCTTGTTGAGCGCGACCACCCAGTTGCCGTTGGATAAGGTGTAAACGAGGCCGAGGTCCTTCGCCACCGCTACGCCGCGACGCGTAAGCGTGCCGCGCATCTGCGTGTATTTCCACTTCGTCAAACCGGTCTTGCCGTCCACCGCATACACGTGGCCGAAGGCCGACTCGATGTAGATCACGCCATCGACCACCACCGTGGTGCTCTGGTTGGTCCCGGTGTTGATTCCGCCTTCGATGCGGTTGAGCCAAACCGCGCCGAGTTGGCCGATGTTGTCCTTGTTGATGGCCTTCAGTCGCGAGTAGTTCTGGTTGCCGAGATTGCCGCCAACCTTTGGAAAATCAGCGTCCCCGGGCGTGCAGCAATCGGAAAGGGCAGCGGCAGGCGGGATTTTGGGATTGCCGCCCAAATCATCGTCGGCGGCAAGCGCCAGCGGGGCGCTCGCGATTCCGGCAGCCATGAGCGCCGAGACCAGCAGCTTGAGCTTCATTACCTCCTCCCAGCAGTTAGAACGCAGACCTAGGTCAGCCTGGTTCTATCAGGCAGAACCTCATTCTAAAACTTTAGGTGCGCGCTGATACGCCTGTCAACGCAGAAAGCGATTAACAAAACAGACGAGCGGGAGTGCTTTGGTCGCCTGAGGCCCTAGTTGGCCGATTCGACAAGGCTGATGAAGTACTGCGACGGCACGCGCACCTCGACGCTCTTGCCCTGCGTATCGACGGCCGTCACTTGAATGCCGATTTCAGTAACCACGGTCTCTTCCCCGATCGGCTTCAAGCGAACTTGATTGGCACGCGTCGTGTCCTGCGCATTGACCTCCACCAACGCCCTTCCCGGCCGCACGACCCTGGCACCGAGCACGCTGAGCGCCTCCGCATCGTAGGTCAACTCCACGGTCGCCTTGGCAGCCGGGCTGCCGGGCGGGATCGCGAGCGCGAGCGGAACCTCTTTTCCGAAGGGCGCTGCGTCCGGCACATTGACCAACAATGGGTCTCGAGGGCGCTGAGGCGTTGCGACCACTACCGGCGCCGGTTCCGGCGTACCCTCGCCCCCGAAGGCCAAGACTTGCGGCATGTCGAGCGGCAAATAACGCAGGACCGCCCGGTTGTGCACCAGGCTTTCCACTCTGTAGGCACCGTCCACGACATCGCCGACCTGAACGAGAAGGGTTCGATTCTCCCGGTCCAGGAAAAGCACCGCCTCGCCGTCCACGACTCCGCTGCCGCCGTAGGCGAAAGGCAGCTTCGGCGGCGCTAGTGCTACAAGCGGTTCTGCGGCCGGTCTGGCATGACTCGGGCCAGGCGCCGATGACCGAACCCGGAACACATCAACACCCGGCGCACCCAGCGTGCGCTTATTCATCAGCTCCGCCGGCGTTTGCGGCAAGCGATCG
>VBBY01000177.1 GCA_005881595.1 Betaproteobacteria bacterium
CATTCGTGAAGAATCATGGAATTCGTCGCGATGAGCTCCTCACGCTTCAAGCCGTTCACCACAAAAACCGGCGCGGAGCCAAAGTCGAGCTCGGCGAGCTTCGCCGCGATGCTGTTAAGCCGCTTGACGGCACCGCCATAGTTATTCTCGTAATGGCTGACGATCAGCTTCTCGGAAAGTCCGCGCAGGCGCTTCGGGTCACAAGCGAGAGGTTTCATTTCGAAAGGCATTGGGCAGCCTTATTTGCCGTATGAGAAATCATCGAACGACGTCACGCTGTCTGCCTTGGTCCACACGCCAACTGCCCCCGGCCCCGCGATATGCGTATCGTCCAGGTCGATGTAGCGCTTGCCGTCGAGTGAAACTGAAATGTGCCTGTCATTGAACACCACGCGCAACGTATGCCAGACGTTTCTCGCAACAGGCGCGTCGACGTACTTGATGGTGATGCGGCGACCGTTTGTCGTGTGGTAAAGCGAGACGTTGTCTTCAAGCGCGTTGGCGCGCGCCACGTAGTAATTGTTGGCGTCCTTCCAGCGCCACACCACCCCGCCCGCCTGGTCCTCTCTGCCGCTCAGCGGCTTGAATTTCACCTCGACGAAGCCGTCCGCGAGGGAGGCGTTCCTTTTGACGCACCATGGAAACGTCCCGCGCCCAGTCTGTTGCAGAACGTTTTTCCCGCTGGGCGCCGTCGGGTCGGTGCCGACGGCCCACTTCGGATTGCCGGAACCTGTTACACCCGCCTCCCAACCCTCCGGGAGTGCCCCGGGGTTGCTGCTATCGAAGTTCTCGGTCTCGGCTTGCGCGGCAAATGCGGAGGCGCAGGCAAGAATGGCAAACACAACGCTTTTCATGCGTCGCTCCTATGGAGGACTGATAACGCAAACGGGGGTGCGGCACCGGCTGCCAGGGCGGCGGTGAAAAAGCGGAAGATGTGGTGAATCGCGCACAAGCTCTTCTCCGACATGGCAGCCGGAACCGAGCAGAGCTTGGACGCGGTTAGGCGTCTTGCACGGGGAGTCTGCAATACCCCCGTTGCGTTAATTCTAGTACCTGGAGCCGGTAAAGCAAGCCCCGGCTGCTCCGACGCTATTTCCAGAGATCCACGGGTTGCCCGCGTTTACGCATGCGGTCCGCGCGCGCCTGGAGAAAGCGCTAGGGCGAAGGCTCATTGCGGTACCCGCCGGATGAGACACGATTTGCGTTCTAACGGGCTACAGTGGCAGGAGGACTTTCTGCACCTTGCCGTGATCCGACATTAGAACCTCTGTAACCGCCGTGTGGTCTCTGATCATGGGCGTTACGGAGAAAACCGTGCCGGACTGGACCTTCTGTGCGCGCGCGATGATGTCTGCAAGAGAGTGATTGCCGAGCGCCAGCAAAGTAAGCTGCGCCGACGATCTTGCGACGTGCGGAACGTCCTTGAACACTTCGACGCTCGGCGTCCACTTCTCGCCTTCCGGGCTTCCGCTGAGCTCTTGAAGCACATTCTGCTCAGGCGGGACGGAAAGCCCCTTTCCCGCCGTATAGACCGAGAGCGAAAGCTTGCCGTCTTCCAGCTCGAATTTCGCCGAGATCGGCACGGCACCGCCCTTCGCTGCCTGCCGCACGCCATCCAGGACCGTGAGTTTGCTCTTTCCCAGCGCCTCCAGCAGCGCCTGCGTGTCTTTGGAATCTTCGGCCCCCGTGATGGGAGCAAGACCGATCAGGCCAAACAAGAGCACTACGAAAGAGATACTGAGCTGCCACATAGCACGGCCTTTCATGATCATTCTCAACCCCCGCTGTGACAGAATCAGTCTAGTTCCGCAAACAACCGAAGGCAATGGCAACTATGAACTACAGACGCAGCTTTCTCTTGCAGGGAGCTTGCACGGCGGCCGGCCTGGCCGCCGCACGCGCATTGGCCCAGCCGGCCGAACAACCATCACGAGGCGCGCTTATCCGCGGTAGCGAGCATTGGACGACGAAAAAAACCGATGCCGGCGACGTGCGCCTCTTTATGTGGCATAAGGGCACTGACGACATGCGGAAGGGAACGATCCTCTTCGTGCACGGCTCGTCGGTCTCGGCGACTCCGGTGTTCGACCTGCAGATTCCAGGCAAGCCGGAAGCCTCGACGATGGACTGGTTCGCGCGCCTGGGCTATGACACCTGGTGCGTCGACTGCGAGGGCTACGGCCGTTCGGACAAATGGCGGCCCGTCAATGCGGATGTCTCTTGCGGCGCCGACGACGTGGCTGCCGCAGCAGAGTACATCGCGAAGAACGCGAATTCCCCGAAGGTCCTTCTTTACGGTTCCTCTTCTGGCGCGCTGAGGGCGGGGCTTTTCGCGCAGCGCCATCCCGAGCGCGTGCAGCGGGTAGCGCTCGATGCGCTGGTGTGGACCGGCGAAGGCAGCCCGACGCTCGAGCAGAGGCGCAAGCGCCTGCCCCAATACCGGGCGAGCAATCGGCGGCCGATCGACCGCGATTTCGTGCGCAGCATCTTCACGCGCGACCATCCCGGGACGAGCGACCTGACGGTCGTGGAAGCATTCGCCGACGCGGTGCTGGCCCTCGATACCTCCGTGCCGACCGGCACCTATATCGACATGTCGGCGAACCTGCCGGTGCTCGACCCGGAGCGCATCACCGTGCCGACGCTCATCCTGCGGGGACAGTGGGACGGCATCGCTTCGTTCCAGGACCTGTCCAATTTCTTCGCCAAGCTGCCGAACCCGGACAAGCAGTTCATCGTCATGCCGGGCATCGCGCACACCAGCACGCGCTCGAAGAACTGGCGGCTGGTCTACCACCTGCTCGACAGCTATTTCAGCCAGCCCGCGCCGGTCTACACCGGATAGCGCAAGCATATTGTTGATATTGTCACAATATTGTGGTATAAATCACTCCACCATGACGGCGTACCAAGCTTTGGTGCTAAGCCTGCCGGCGCGCAATTCGACCGTTCGCATGCGCCTCTGGCGTGCGCTCAAGGACAACGGCTGCGGCGTGCTGCGCGACGGCGTCTATCTGTTGCCGGCCGGATCGGCGCGCGCTCCGGCCCTCGCCGAGATGGAGTCCGACATCCGCGCCGAAGGCGGCTTCGCCATGACCGTGGACATGAACCTGAAGAGCGGCGCGCAGGCCGAGCAGGTGCGCAAGCTCTTCGACCGCAGCGCGGATTACGGCGACCTGGTGGAGAAAATCAACGCGGCCAAGGCCGCGCTGCCGCGGCTCGGCTTGCGCCGGGGACAGACGCTGGTGCAGCGCCTGCGCCGCTCCTTCGAGAAGCTCGCGGAAAGCGATTTCTTCCCCGGGCCGGCGAAAGCGCAGGCCGAGGATGCGCTTGCCAGCCTTGAGACGAAGGCTGAGGAGCTGTATTCGGGCGGCGAGCCCCGCGCATCCAAAAAACGCGTCCGGCGCCTCGATCCTGCGAAATTCCAGAATCGCACTTGGGCGACCCGCAGCAGCCCATGGGTCGACCGGCTCGCGAGCGCCTGGCTGATCAAGCGCTTCATCGACAGCAAGGCCAAGTTCGCCTGGATCGAGCGCCCGCGGGACTGTCCGCGAAATGCCGTTGGCTTCGATTTTGAGCGGGCCGAATTTACGCACTCGGGCAACCGCGTGACTTTCGAGGTGTTGCTCGCGAGTTTCGGCCTGGATCACGATCCTGCGCTAGTCGCGATCGGCGCTGCAGTCCACTTTCTCGACATCGGCGGCATCCCCGTGGCCGACGCCCGGGGTCTCGAGACCGTTTTGCGAGGAGCGAGGGAAAGGGCCCGCGCCGACGACGAGCTGCTGTCCGAGGCAATGCGGATCTTCGATTTTTTCTATTCGGCTTATGAAAAGGAGCGCCCAAACCCTACCTGATCTGAGCTGAGAGCGCTTCAAAGTCGGGCCCAGCGCAGTCGCCCGGCTACCCAAGGCATATCGCCCAAGCACTGCACGGTCCCCGCTTGCCGGGGAGAAAGCTGGCGATATGTCGATGCAATTCAAACTTTCCATTCACGTGGCCGTCGCGGTAATCGCGACCGCCATGCTCCCCGCTTGCGATGGCAGCCTGCGGCGCGAAACGCCGGCGGCAGCAAAGCTGGAGGTCGTGCGCGCGGACCCTGCGCGCAACCGTCTCTGGGTGCTCGACCATGAGGTGATTTCGGTCTACGACAATACAAACGGCCGCCGGCTGCGCCGCATCGTTCTCCCCGAGTGGATCGTTCTCCCCCAACGGTACAGCTGCCTGCCCGACCTGGCGCTCGATTCCTCCGGGGCGGCCTTCGTCTCGAGCAACGTGCTCCCAGTGCTCTGGCGCATCGATCCGCAGCGCTACGAGGTCACGCGCATCGAGCTCGTGCTCGACACCGACAGCGACAAGGACGTAGGCTTCACCGGGCTCTCGTTTGCCGGCGATGGCACCCTCCTCGCCGCCGGTGCGATGGCCGCAGCGCTCTGGCAGATCGATACGAGCGCTGCGAGCGCGAGGAAGATCGCGTCCTACCCGTCCGTCGTCCGCGGATGCGACCCTGCGACGCTGGTGCGCGCGGGCCAGGACCAGACCGTGATTGCAGCCTCGCAGCCCAAATAGAAAGGCGGCCACTCGGCCTGGAAAGCGACCGGCGGTCCGATTAGGATGAACACTTAAAACAAACGGGCAGCCGTGAAATGCCGGTAGCCGCAATTGCCTACGCGCTGATCTCCGCGGCGCTGTTCGGCGCCAGCACGCCGCTCGCCAAAATGTTGCTGGGCGAAGTGCCGCCGCTCGCGCTCGCCGGGCTTTTATATCTCGGCAGCGGGCTGGGGCTGCTCGCCTGGATCGCAGTGAGGCCTG
>VBBY01000178.1 GCA_005881595.1 Betaproteobacteria bacterium
AAGCGCTGGAATGTCGATCCGGCGTCCTGCCGCGCGCAGAGCGGCGAAGTGCGTCACGCGCCGACCGGCAGACGCCTCAAATATGGCGAGCTTGCCGCCGAGGCCGCAAGCATGCCGGTTCCCGAAAGCGTGGTGCTCAAGCGACCGGGCGAGTTCAAGCTGATCGGTACCCCGGCCAGGCGTCCGGACACGCCGTCGAAGGTCAACGGGACGGCCGTCTATGGTATCGACGCCCGCCCGCCGGGCGTGAAGATCGCAACCCTCGCGCAATCGCCGGTCTTCGGCGGCCGCGTGAAGAGCGTGGACGATTCGAAGGCCAAGGCCGTCAAGGCTGTGCGTTAGATCGTGCGACTCGACGACGCCGTAGCCGTAGTCGCGGACCACATGGGCGCTGCGAAGAAAGGCCTCGCGGCGCTGGTAACGGAATGGGACGACGGCCCGCACGCCAAGCTCGACACGCAACAGATCGTGGACCAGCTCGAAAAGGCGTCGCTCAGCTCGGGGGCCGTTGCGCAGAACGCCGGCAATACCGATACCGCGATGGCGAGCGCGGTCACCAAGGTCGAGGCGACCTACCAGGTGCCGTTCCTCGCGCACGCGACCATGGAGCCGATGAACTGCACGGTTCATGTCCGCAAGGACGGCTGCGAAATCTGGGTCGGCAACCAAGTCATCCCGCGAGCCCAGGCGACTGCCGCAAGAACCACCGGACTGCCGTTGGACAAGGTGATGGTGCACAACCATCTGCTCGGCGGCGGCTTCGGCCGCCGGCTCGAGATCGACGGCGTCACCCGAGCCGTCCAGATTGCCATGCAGGTAGAGGGTCCGGTGAAGGTGGTCTGGACGCGCGAGGAAGATATCCAGCACGACATGTACCGGCCGACTTTCTTCGACCGGCTCTCCGCCGGTCTCGATGGGAACGGAGCGCCGGTCGCCTGGAACCATCGCTTCGCGGGCTCCTCGGTCATTGCGAGATGGGGTCCTCCGTTCTTCAAGGATGGTCTCGATGCGGACACGACCGAAGGCGCAATCGATCTGGTCTATGCGCTCCCGAACATGCATGTCGAGTATGTGCGGGTGGAACCGCCGGGCATTCCGACGGCGTTCTGGCGCAGCGTCGGGCCTTCGCACAACGTCTTCGTGGTCGAAAGCTTCATGGACGAGCTGGCGACAGCGGCGAAGCAGGATCCGGTCGCCTATCGGCGAGCTCTCCTCGACAAGACGCCCCGCGCCAAGGCCGTCCTCGAGCTCGCGGCGGAAAAGGCTGGCTGGGGAAAGCCCTTGCCTAAAGGCGTCGGCCGTGGCGTGTCAGTCCAGCACGCCTTCGCCACCTATATGGCGCAGGTTGCCGAAGTCGAGGTGGCGAAGGACGGAGCGGTTCGAGTGCGGCGCGTCGTCTGCGCGGTCGATTGCGGCACCGTCGTCAATCCCAATACAGTCCAGGCGCAGATCCAGAGCGGGATCATCTTCGGCCTCACCGCGGCACTGCGTGGAGAGATCACGCTGAAGGACGGTCGTGTCAATCGAGGTCTACATCGTGAAAAGCGGCGAGGCGCCGGGAGGAATGGGCGAGACCGGAACCTCAGCGGCCGCACCGGCGCTGACCAATGCGATCTTCGCGGCGACCGGCAAACGCATTCGCAAGCTTCCCGTGGCGAATCAAGCTGCCCTCACGTGAAATGGCCAAGCCAAAGATAGCAGTCATCATCTGCACCACCCGAGCCACCCGCTTCAGCGAGAAACCGGCGAAGTGGATTCACGGCATCGCCGCGGCACGGGCTGACATGAGCGTGGAGCTCATCGACCTGCGCGACTACCCGATGCCCTTTTTCGACGAGCCGGCGACGAACGCCTGGGTGCCGTCGAAGAACGAGGTGGCCAAGCGCTGGCAGAAGAAAGTCGCCGAGTTCGACGGCTTTATATTTGTCACCGCGGAATACAATCGCAGCATGCCCGCGGTGCTCAAGAACGCTCTCGACTACGCCTATCCGGAATGGAACCGCAAGGCCGCCGCCTACGTGGGATACGGCAGCGTCGGCGCCGCCCGCTCGATCGAGCACCTGAGACTCTCCTGCGTGGAGCTGCAGATGGCGCCGATGCGTCACGGCGTGCATATCCAGGGCGCGGATTTCATGGCCGTGTGGCAGCAGGGCAAGGACATCAAGGACCTTTCATACCTAGAGCAAAACTCGAAGACCATGCTCGACGAGCTGCATTGGTGGGCGAGCGCTCTGATGGTTGCGCGGAGGGATGCCGGGTAAAGAAGTGGCTGACGTCTTGATACTGCAGCCGCGAATGCGGGAAGTGGGCCAATCCCAGGTTCGCCGCCTTCTTCCCGCCGCTAAAAGGCAGGCCGTAGGGCCGTTCCTTTTCTTCGATCACTTCGGCCCCGAGGAGCTCGAGCCCTTCAGGGACAACGATGTGCGTCCACACCCGCATATCGGGCTATCGACGGTGACCTATCTCTTCGAGGGACGCATCGTTCATCGCGACAGCATCGGCTCCGTACAGTCGATCGAGCCCGGTGCCGTTAACTGGATGACTGCCGGCCGCGGCATTGCGCACTCGGAGCGCACACCACCAGAGCTGCGCGGCGTGCGCCGCCGCACGCACGGACTGCAGCTCTGGGCGGGCATGCCTAAGGCCCTGGAAGAGAGCGAGCCGAGTTTTACTCATACAGACAGGCCGGCCATTCCCGAGGATGAGAGCGAGCATGCGCACGTTCGCGTCCTTGTCGGCAGGGCATGGGGCATGGAATCTCCGGTAACGCCTGTTTCGGAGACACTGTATGTCGATATATCGCTTCCCGCGGGCGGCCGATTGGACATTCCACCGCTCGCTTCGGAGCGAGCGCTGTACGCGGTCGATGGCGCCTACCGGCTGCAGGACAAGTCGATGGAGCCCTACGTGATGGCTGTGCTCCCGGCGGGCGACACCGTCCGTGTGGAAGCGGAAACACCCGCGCGGGTCATGCTCATCGGCGGAGAGCCGCTCGATGGGCCGCGCTTCATCTGGTGGAATTTCGTGTCCTCGAGGCGCGAGCGGATCACTGCAGCGGCCTCCGAATGGAGTGCGCACCAGACGCCGCGCGTAGAAGGCGAGAAGGACTGGATACCTCTGCCATCCGTGCCGCTTTAGCGCCCGCGGGGAGCGACCCTATCCCGCACATACGTGCGCAGGCGGCGAAGCGCAAGCGTGCCTTGGCGAGCGCCTTCAATGGCCACATCCACCTGGTCGGCCTCGAGCGTAAGGCGGGTCGGAACCGCCTCGATCCGCTCGCGCATCGGGCTTTCGAACTCGTCGACGGAGAGGTAAGCCAGCGAGAACTTCACATCGGAGCAATTCCATTGCGCCGGCCCGCCGAGGCGGATCACGTCGGCCGGTTTCAGGCCGCAGCGAAAGGCGATGATCGAGTCCTGCCATTCCTGGATCATGCGGCCCAAGGCGTCCGCGGCATAGCGCGCAGCCGAGTCGACCGCAGCGTCGGTTGCGGAGCGCGCCAGATCGACGCCGCTCGGCCCGGCTTCTTGCCGCGTCCAGTCGCCGTTCGGGCCCTGCGAGGCATCCGCGACGATCAGGAGCAGCCGCCGGATTCGCACGGCATCGCGCTCCGTCATCGGCGCGTAAGGGGTGCCGTACACCAGGCGGGAGATCACCAGGGTGGTAACCGCGAAATTGTCGGTGAGGCCGCCGTCGGCGAGCTTGATGTACTCGATGCGCATCGGGTCGCGGTAGGCTGCGAGGGCCTTTGCGATCGAATTGAAGACCCGCGAGGCTTCCGGTCTGGGGCGAATCGCGGCGATTTCCGCGGGGAGCGGCTCGCAGCTGTCGGGAAACGTCCGCACGACGACGGGCGCGAAAAGCACCGGCACCGCCATCGACGCCGCAACCGCGTCGGCCACGCTATAGCGAGACAGATCGCTGCAGAGAACCGAGAAGAGGGGCGGAAAGAAGGGGAAAGGCACCCGGTGATAGAGGTCCGTTGCTTGAATGCGTATGTCGGGTCCCGGGCGGCGAAAGATGTCCGCAAACGTCGCGCCATGAAAAACCTGGCGATCGAGCGTATCGCCGAAATTCTCGCGGGCGTTGATGCCGCCACCGAGCATTCGCACCAGGTTCGCCGGGTTGTACAGAGACAGCCGCATCCCGCTCTCGAAACCGGGCAGCAGCACCTCGCTGCGAAACCGCCCGAGACCCTCGCGGCCGTACACGCCGTAATACGCTGCAGTCAGGGAGCTTCCCGAAACGCTGTTGATCAATGCGACGTCGTCGAGGAGGTCGCCATCGGCCGTCTTGACGCTCTCGAGCGCGGTGAGAACGCCGTGCGCGAAAGCCGCGGCGCGCAGCCCACCGCCCGAGAGCGACAGCACGATCGAGTTCTCGCGCATGAAGTCCGTGCGCGCGCCCATGTTGCGAGCTGTGGCCGCCGACAGCGGCTCGTTCGTCGCCGGGTTGAACACGGGAGTCGCGCAGCCGGCGAGACCGCCCACGGCAGCCGCGACGAGCATTGCCTGACAGAACACGGTGTCGTGTATAGCATAGCAGCGCAGACAGGAGTGACCCTCGAATGAAGTCGTTCGGCGGAATACCACTAGGCGCGCGGCTCGAGCGCATCAAGGCTTCGCCGCGCTGGGCGGGCGAGCGCTTCCGCAACGTGCATCCGGTGATGCCGGGCTTGCGCGATCCGAGCGCGTCGATGCCGACGATCAGAGAGTTTTTGTGCGACGGCGAGCGCCGGACGCCGCGGCGGCCGCTGCCGTCTATGAATCCGCTCGAGACTTGGACCAGGCCGCCCGCGAGCGGGCTGCGCGCGACCTGGCTCGGTCATTCCACCGTGCTGATCGAGATCGACGGCCTGCGCGTGCTCACCGATCCGGTCTGGGGACGGCGCGCATCGCCCTCATCGCTCGCCGGCCCCAAGCGCTTCCAGCCGGTGCCCGTACCCCTTCGCGCGATGCCGCCGGTAGACCTCGTGATCGTCTCGCACGACCACTACGACCACCTCGACTACCCGACGATCCACGAGATCGCCAAGGGCGTCGTGCCGTTCGTGACCTCGCTCGGCGTCGGCGCGCACCTCGAATACTGGGGCGTCAGGCCCGAGCGCATCGTCGAGCTCGACTGGTGGGAATCGCACGACCTGCCGAATACCGGGCTCACCGTCACCGCCGCGCCCTCGCAGCACTTTTCCGGCCGCGGCCTGCGCAATCGCAACTCGACTTTGTGGTCCTCGTTCGTCATCCGCACGGAGCGGCACGCCGTCTTCTTCAGCGGCGATACAGGCCTCACCACGGAGTATCAGGCGATCCGCGAGCGGCTCGGTCCGTTTGACCTCGTCATGCTGGAGGTGGGCGGGCGCCATCCTTCATGGGGAGACA
>VBBY01000007.1 GCA_005881595.1 Betaproteobacteria bacterium
GTTCGCCGCCGACCGCATTCTCGACATGGGCCCCGGGCCCGGCGAGCGCGGCGGGGAGATCGTCTTCTTCGGGGCGCCGGAGAAGCTGAAGGCCGAAGCGAGCCTCACCGGCGAATATCTGTCCGGCAGGCGCCAGGCCACGCACGCAAGAAACGAGGCGCCGGCAAGCAAGTTCCTGCAGCTCCTGGGCGCGGCGGAGCACAACCTCAAGAACCTCGACGTTCGCATCCCGCTCGGGCGGCTGGTCTGCGTGAGCGGCGTCTCGGGCTCGGGCAAGTCGACGCTGATGCAGAACGTCCTCTATCCGGCGCTGCTGCGGGCGAAGGGCAGGCCGACCGAGGCGCCGGGCGCCTACCGCGAGCTGAAAGGCGCCGAGCTCGTCAGCGAGGTGGTGCTGGTCGATCAGTCGCCGATCGGCAAGACCACGCGCTCGAACCCGGCGAGCTATGTGGGCGCGTTTGACTGCATTCGAGATTTGTTTTCCAGAACGGAGGTTTCGAAGGAGCGGCGCTATACCGCCGGGACATTCAGCTTCAACTCCGGCAACGGCCGCTGCCCGAGCTGCGGCGGAAACGGCTTCGAGCACGTCGAGATGCAGTTCCTCTCCGACGTCTACCTGCGCTGCCCCGACTGCGACGGCCGGCGCTACCGCGCCGAGGTGCTGGAAGCGACGCTCCGCGGCAAGTCGATCGCCGACGTCCTCGACCTGACGGTCTCGGAGGCAGCCTCCTTTTTCAAGAACGAACCGAAAGTGCTGGGGAAGCTGACGCCGCTCGTCGACGTCGGGCTCGAATACCTGCGGCTCGGGCAGCCGGTACCCACGCTCTCCGGCGGCGAGGCGCAGCGGCTGAAGCTCGCCGGCCATCTCGCGGAAAAGAAAATGGGGTCAGACCCCATTTTATTCCTGTTCGACGAGCCGACCACGGGGCTGCACTTCGACGACGTCGCCAAGCTCCTGCGCGCGTTCCGCCAGCTGCTCCAGGCAGGGCACTCGCTCGCGGTGATCGAGCACAACCTCGACGTCATCCGCTCCTCCGACTGGATCCTGGACCTCGGCCCCGAAGGCGGCGACGCCGGCGGCGAGCTGGTGTGCGAGGGCACGCCGGCGCAGGTGATGGCGCATCCTTCGTCGCCTACCGGAAAGGCCCTGCGCGATTACGAGAAAGCATTCACCCGGCCCGTCGAGCAGAAAGAATCGGGGTCGGTCCCTGTTTTGTCGAATGCGATCCGCATCCATAACGCCCGCGAGCACAACCTCAAGAGCATCGACGTCGAGATCCCGCGCGGGCGCTTCACCGTGGTGACCGGCGTGTCGGGGTCCGGCAAATCGACCCTCGCCTTCGACATCCTGTTCGCCGAGGGCCAGCGGCGCTATCTCGAGTCGCTCAATGCCTACGCGAGGCAGTTCGTCCAGGCGGCCTCGCGGCCCGACGTCGACGCGATCTTCGGCATTCCGCCGACGGTGGCGATCGAGCAGCGCACCAGCCGCGGCGGCCGCAAGTCCACCGTCGGCACGCTGACCGAAGTGCACCACTTCCTGCGGCTGCTGTTCGTCAAGCTCGGCACGCAGTACTGCCCGGACTGCGAAGTGCCGATCGAGCCGCAGAGCGAGGAGGCGATCGCCGCGCGCATCCTGCGCGAGTACCGCGGCGAGACGGTGGTCATGCTGGCCCCGCTGGTGGTGAATCGCAAGGGCGTCTACACCGAGCTCGCCAGGTGGGCCGCGGCAAAGGGCTACACGCAGCTGCGCGTCGACGGCAAGCTGCTGCCGGTGCGCCCCTTTCCGCGCATCGACCGCTTCAAGGAGCACAGCATCGAATTGCCGGTGGGCTACGTCAAGGTCAGCGCCCGCGGCGAGAAGGAGCTGCGGGAGCGGCTGGCCAAGGCCCTGGAGTTCGGCAAGGGAGTGGTCCATGTCCTCACCGGCAGGCAGGTCGAGGTGTTCTCGACCAAGCGCGCCTGCCGCTCGTGCGGCCGCAGCTTCCCCGAGCTCGACCCGCGGCTGTTTTCCTACAACTCGAAGCACGGCTGGTGCGCCGCCTGCTACGGCACCGGCCTGAAGATCGACGACGTCGAGTGGGAAGAGGAGCGCGCGCGCACCGGCGCCGAGGACAACGTGCTCGATTCCTGGATCGAGTGGCTGGAGATCGACCAGGCCTGCCCGCAATGCGAGGGACGGCGGCTCAACCCCGAGGCGCTCGCGGTCCTATGGCGGGGAAAGAACATTTCGGATTACGGTGCCCTGCCGGTCTCCCAGCTTGGATCGCTTTTCAAGGAGGTTGATTTACTGGGAAGAGAGAAAGAGATTGCGCGCGATCTGGTGGCGGAGCTGCGCTCGCGGCTGGGCTTTCTCGGCGATGTCGGCCTCGGCTACCTGACGCTCGAGCGCTCGGCGCCGACCCTCTCGGGCGGCGAGGCGCAGCGCATCCGGCTCGCTGCGCAGCTCGGCTCCAACCTGCGCGGCGTGTGCTACATCCTCGACGAGCCGACCATCGGCCTGCACCACCGCGACAACCGCATCCTGCTCGACGTGCTGGAGAAGCTCGAGGCGAAGGGCAATTCGCTGGTGGTGGTCGAGCACGACGAGGACACCATCCGGCGCGCGCACCATGTCGTCGACCTCGGCCCGGGCGCCGGCAGGCTCGGCGGCGAGGTCATCGCCGAGGGCGACGCCGAGGACCTGATGAGCCAGCCGCAGTCGCTCACCGGCCGCTTCCTCAAGGATCCCTTGCGCCACCCGATCCATCCGCACCGTGCCGTTGGAAAAAAAGATCCTTTCATCCAGGTGCAAAGGGCGCGGCTGCACAACCTGAAAAATATCGAAGCGCGCATCCCGCTCGGCCGGCTGGTAGCGGTCACTGGTGTTTCGGGATCGGGCAAATCCACTCTCGCGCGCGACGTGCTGTACGAGTCCCTGCGCGAGGAGACGCCGGTCGGCTGCAAGGCGGTGAACGGCGCCGGGGCACTCGAGCGCGTCCTCGAAGTCGACCAGACGCCGATCGGCAAGACCCCGCGCTCCTGCCCCGCCACCTACGTCGGCTTCTGGGACGCGATCCGGCGCCTGTTCGCCGACACCACCGAGGCGCGCATGCGCGGCTGGAGCGCGAGCCGCTTTTCGTTCAACACGAGCGGCGGTCGCTGCGAGGAGTGCGAAGGCCAGGGAATGAAGAGGATCGCCATGTCCTTTCTGCCCGACGTGAGGGTGAGCTGCGAAGCCTGCGGCGGCGCGCGCTTCAACGCCGATACGCTGGCCGTGAAGCTGCGCGGCAAGTCGGTCGGCGAAGTATTGGCGATGAACGTCGACGAGGCAGCCGGATTTTTCGCCGCGCACGCCTCGATCCACCGCTGCCTGCAGCTGCTGCAGGACGTCGGCCTGGGCTACCTGACGCTCGGCCAGCAGAGCCCGACGCTCTCCGGAGGCGAAGCGCAGCGCATCAAGCTGGTGACCGAGCTATCCAAGCGCAGTGAATCGAAGACCCTCTACGTGCTCGACGAGCCCACCGTCGGCCTGCACATGGCGGACGTGGAGAAGCTGATCCATGTGCTGCATCGCCTGGTCGATGCAGGCAATACCGTGATCGTGATCGAGCACAACCTCGACGTCATCGCCGAGGCCGACTGGATCATCGACCTCGGCCCGGAAGGCGGGGACGGCGGCGGCAGGATCGTGTTCCAGGGGCCGCCGGAGAAAGCCGGGTCCGCGCCCGGCCACACCGCGGCCGCGCTCGCCGGGTTTCTCGAATCCAGAAAAGCAAATTGAAAGCCCCGCGCCGGCGCGGCGTGATCCCGTCCATCCAGCTCGCCCGCAATTCGTACCGCGAAGCCTGCAGTCCGTCGCAGGGCGCTCGCGGGCGACGGGCGGCTTCCCTAGAGTGCGGAGCATGAGCCGTTTCGCAGCCGCGATCGCTCGCGCCTTCCGCCGCTACGCGGCATGGCTCGTGGCGATCAGCTGGAAGCGCTTCATCCTGCTTTCGGTCCTCCTGCTGATCATCGCCGGAGTGGCATCGGAGATCCCGCCTTTCACGTGGCGGATCATGGAAACGGCCCCGAAGGTTTCAACTCTGCACGAGCCCTCGGGGGAAAGCGCCGATGCCGCCGGTTCGCTTGCCGCGGATATCAAGCGTGAGGTCATCGACGAGATCCGCGCCGGGCGCAAGGCGAGTCGCCGCGTGCGCCTGGGCGACTACCTGCCGAACCTCGCGTTTCTCTTCATCATCGTTTCGGCGGCGATCAAGATCGCGTACGCCGGGCGGGTGAAGGCCGAAGCCAAGGCCGCCGAGGCGCAGGAAATGGCCGAGGCGGAGAGCCTCAAGCGCCAGGTGGTGGAAGCGAGGATGGCGGCGATGCAGGCGCAGGTCGAGCCGCACTTCCTGTTCAACACCCTGGCGAGCATCGATCACCTGATCGAGGTCGACCCACCGCGCGCGAGCAGGATGCAGAAAAACCTCATCGCGTTGTTGCGCGCCTCGATGCCCGCGATGCGCGAGAGCGCCGCGACACTGGGGCGGGAGCTGCAGGTGGTGCGCCCCTACCTCGAGATCCTGAAGGTGCGCATGGAAGACCGCCTGCGGGCAGAAATCAACGTCGCGGAGGGCCTGTATTCGGCCGACTTTCCGCCGATGGTGCTGCAATCGCTGGTCGAGAACGCGATCAAGCACGGCCTGGAGCCGAAGCCGGAAGGCGGCGCGCTGAGGGTGGAAGCCGAAGTGGCACACGGCAAGCTGGTGGTGAGTGTGGCCGACACCGGCGTGGGGTTCGGCCGCGCCGCGACCGCGGGAACGGGGACCGGCCTCAACAGCATCCGCGAGCGCCTCAAGCTCATTTACGGCCCGCAAGCCGAGCTGCGCATTGCCCCGAATTCGCCGAGTGGTACCCGGGTCAGCGTCGTCGTACCCTACAAGACTGCATGACCCCGAAGGCGGTGATCGCGGACGACGAGGCGCTGATGCGCGAGCAGCTGCGCGCCCGCCTCGCCGAGGTCTGGCCCGAGCTCGAGATCGCTGCCGAGGCGCGCAACGGCGCCGAGGCGGTCGAGCTGGTCGCCGCCGAGCGCCCCGATATCGTGTTTCTCGACATCCGCATGCCAGGCAAGAGCGGCATCGAGGCCGCCCGCGAGATCGCGGCACTCCAGACGGGCGCCCGCGTCCCGGAAATCGTGTTCGTCACCGCCTACGACCAGTACGCGATCGACGCATTCGAGCAAGGGGTGATCGACTACGTGCTCAAGCCCGCGGAGCGGGAGCGGCTCGCCCTCACCGTCGAGCGCATCCGCAAACGCCTCGCCGCGCCGACGGACAACGCGCAAAGCGCGCTGCAGCAGGCCCTCGAGCGCCTGGCCGGCAAGCTCGAGGCTCCTTCGCACCTGAGATGGATCCAGGCCTCGGTCGGCCAGCAGATCCAGATGATCCCGGTCGAGGAGGTGCTGTTCTTCATCTCCGATGAGAAATACACCCGCGTGCAGACCGCGCAGCAGGAAGCGCTGATCCGCACGCCGATCAGGGAGCTCATTGCCGCGCTCGACCCGGCGCAGTTCTGGCAGATCCACCGCTCCACGCTGATCAACGCGCGCGCCATTGCCGGCATCAGCCGCGACGAGCGCGGGCGCCAGCTGGTGAGCATCAAGGGCCGGCCGGAGAAGCTCGAGGTGAGCCGCAGCTATGCGCACCTGTTCAAGGGCATGTAATGCTCGTTAGGTGTTCCTCCGGCCCAGCACCAACACGTTGCCCACGAGCGAAACCGTGACGCCAGCTGCGGTCAGCGGATGCCAGATAAAACCCTCCAATAGCGTGGACACCAGGAGCGCAACCACTGGCGCCATGACGCCGACGTAGGAGGCGCGCGCCACGCCGATCCGGCCGACGAGCGTTAGCCAGCCGGCGAAGGCGATCACCGAACCGAGCAACGACAGGTAAAGGAGCGACAGGAGATAAGACGCGCTTGGCTCCACCGTGTATGGCCGGCCGAGCGCCAGCGCCACGGTAAGCGAAGCCACACCGCCGTAGCCCATGCTCCAGGCCATGGTCGGCCAGCCATGAAGCTTGCGCTGGTGGTTACGCTGCGCGAGCAGGCCGCCCGCGGTGGAGATCAGCACCGCAAGCAGAGTGAATGCCGCGCCGAGCGCCACGCTGTGGCTCCGCGCCAGGCGGGCGAACTCGGGCCAATACACGAGCGCGATACCCGCGATACCGAACAGGGAACCAAGCGCCATGCGAGCCGTAACCGGCTGCTTGAAAAAGAGCCGCGTGCCGAGCGTGGAGAGCAGCGGGCTCGCCGAATACCCGATCGCCACCAGGCCGGAGGCGACATGCTGCTCCGCGTGATAAACGAAGACATAGCTCAGGCCGTACATCGCGACGCCCATCAGCGCGAGCGCGGCGTGCTCCGAGCGCGTGAATAGCAGAGACAGCCCGCGCCATTTGCACCAGGCGGCGACGATCAGCGCCGCGAAGAGGAACCGGTGGCTCACGCTCACTTCCGGTGCCACCGATCCGAGCTGATAGGTGATCGCGAGCCAAGTGGTGCCCCAGATGAGGACACATCCGGCAAATATCGAAACGTTGCTCAAGGTTCGGTAAACGCTTCACATGAGCGGCAGACACGCGCCTGCTGTGTAATCACGTCTAAGGTCCCGGTTTTGGCGCGCTGAAGGGGGCGCTCCTTAGCGCCGATTCGCAAGCATCGCGCAAGTACCGGCTGTTAGACCACACCCTTTGATCCTCCGCGAAAGACCAGCGGCAAGGTCGGCCTGAGATCGAATTCCGCCGATCCTTCGCTTGCGAAAATGAGCTCCAGCATGTGTTCGCGCCCCTCCTTGAACGTTATCAGCCCTCGGTCATGCACTACCTTTGCCGCTTTTGAGAGAGTCGTCATCGAAGGAAGACGCACAACCATCTTCAAGATCTCGCGTATCGGCACGCGATGGTCAACCGGCTCTTTTGGACGGATGCCCAAGTTCTCGACGTTGAGAAACGCTAATTCAGGCTCCGTCATGGGAACACCCTGAGCGAATCGAATCGAGGCTCCGGTCGGCAAATAGCGCGGCTTATAGGACCACGTTGCAAAAGGCAAGGCCGATTCCACCGTGCGAAAAAGGATGCCGAACGGGCAGACGCCCTCGCTACGCGACGAACAGCGCTCCCATAAGCGAGTGCCTTTGCTTTCAGAGCTACGAGCTTCATCCTCATTGCTGACCCACAGAAGCTCGACATACGCATTGTTGAAGAAGAATCGCCGATTGGATGTCCCCTGGCCTGGGTGCCGATTGCCCGAACCCTCGACTAAGCCCAGTGCCACGAGCGCGTCCGCTTCTGGGGCACCTTTAGAACAACAGATGAAGGCGTGGTCTACGGTCGCGAGCATTCCGTGGCCGGTAACAGTGTGGTCTAACGTAATGTGAACTTCCTAAATGGTGGTCAATTAGATACCTGACCACCTCAGCCTGTCATCCGCCCCTCTGTCCATGGAATCAAGCGGGTCGGGCCAGTAATCGGATTCCAAGATAGGGGGTGCGCGCTTGGTGGTGTTTTTTTGCGTCTCGCGAGTGTCTGCTGTGGGGCCCAGCAGCGGTCACTCGCCCGATCAGCGCATCGCAAGCAATTCCAATTGATCGCACTCGAAACAGCCTCGGCGCTTTTCGTGACAATTCTGCAAACGCGATCGCGTCGCGCACCACGCGCACTAAGTCACCGCGGCGACGCGACCTAAATCACCCGTTCATTCGCATCCGCGAGAAAGATCTCCGGCAGATGTGGCGGATTGCGCGCGGCGCGTCAAATAATGTTATTGAAAAATGACAACGTGCTAACTTGAAGACGCTTTCGCGAAAGCGACGACCCAGACACTTTCAAGGGAGGATTCAATGAAGCGCCTTTCGGTACTCACCGCAGTCTTCGTCGCCACGGGTTTCGCGGCGCCCGCCTTGGCAGACGGCATCAACCTCAAAGGGCCGCATTACAACCTCAATATCATCGGCGTCGAGAATCCGAAGACCGCCCCGATGACCGACAGCGAGCGGCACACGATCTTCGTGGGCCTTGGCAGGAAGTCGTCGGTCACCAGCAACATCTACCTGGCCCCGGGGCCGTTTGACGTCTGCGACGGTAATGCCTTTGATGCTGCTCATTCCTGCACTGGGGACGTCATCGCGAACCAGGGCGCTGTCTTCCAGCTCCCCTGCAACAGCGCCGTCCCGACAGACACGGGCTGCCCCAGCGGCACTTTCTCCGCGGACTATCAAATCTGGGGGCGCGCGCTCGGCAAACCGGGCGGCAGCGTCACCATGAAGACCTGCGGGACCGACGACACCGGCGCACTCGTCTGCTCCACCGGCAGCGCGCTGTTCACACGCGGGAAGGGCAAGTCCGGCTTCTTCGACGTCACGACTTCGCTCACCACAATCAACGCCTGCTTCGATGTCGCCGGAGTGGTGACTTGCGAGACGGTCAGCCTTTTTGACCCTGTGCTGCACGACTTCTTCTGGCAGTACGCCAACAGTGGGCTTCGCCTGCTGCAGCTGCGCTTCTATCCGCTATAAGCGTTGACTGCCTCATCACGGGGCTGCACGGCAGCCCCGTTTTCTATGCACCGTTCAGATATGCGCGATCGCTCCTGCACATTGCTGCTGTTGATCGTGGCGGCGTCGTTCAGCCCTCTGATCCACGCCAAGCCGCCACTGCCACGCGGTACCGTCGCTAACGACACCTACGATTTCGGGTCCGTCAGACAAGGTGCCCCCGTCAGCCACGCCTTTATCATCAAGAACGCCGGCGAGGGGCCGCTGCGGATCACAGGCGCAGAGCTATGGATGCCCGGGCTGACCGTGCGCGTCGCGCCAGTGGAAGTACCCGCCCAGGGCGAAGCCGCAGTGACGGTGGAGTTAAACACCGAGCGGGTGGCCGGTGCGATCGAGGGCAAGGTGCAGATTCAATGGAACGATCCGACCCGCTCGGGGGCTTCGCTGACGCTCAAAGGTTACGTCGTTCCACGGATCGCAATTGAGCCCATGCCTGCGGTCTTCCTAAGCGCGTTTACCGCCGAGCCCGCCGAGCGCACCTTAACGATCAGGAATAACGAACCGCGGCCCCTTAGGATCACAAGCGTGGAGCACTCGGCTCGCCTGAGCGTTTCCGTCGCGGACGTTGAGCCCGGCAAGGTCTTCATCCTGACCGCGCGTTCTGTCAATGGTGTGCCCGCAGGGCGCTACGAGGAGTCCCTCACGCTCGTGACCGATAAGCCGGGGGGCGATCGGATCGACCTTCCCGTGCATCTATGGGTCAAGCCGGACCTATATGCAAATCCCGAGAACGTCGACTTTGGCACGCTGCGCGTGGAGGACGTGCAGCGCAGCGATGTAACGGCGTCCCTCACACAGACCTTCTTTCTCAAGCGCCGCGGTGACGCTTTCAGGATTACGGCCATTGTCTGCGATTCGAGCGCGGTGGATGTCACACAGTCGCCCGCGGGACCAAGCAATAGCTTCCAAATCGATGTGCGGCTACGAGCCGAAGCCCTGCGCCGAGGAAGCCTCGACGCAAAGATTCGGGTCATGACCACGGATCCAGCGTTCCCGGAGGTAGTGATTCCGTTGAGCGGCACCCTGATCTAGGTGTGAAGTTTCGTGGCGTGGCCCATGACATGCTGTATAATTCCCTCCCAGGTTTCTGTGTCGCGCATTTCCGGTTAGCGTCTCAGTCCGTTTAGCGGCCCGTCCCGGGCCGTCAATAACAAGCCTAAAAGCATCTGCCTGAACCGGTCGAAGGTTGATCCTTCCCAGGCCGATCTCAGGAGAAAGTCATTACTACGTCGTTTGAACAACTCGGCCTGTTGCCCGCGCTGCTGCGCGCCGTCGCCGAGCAAGGCTATACACAACCCACCCCCATCCAGGCGCAGGCGATCCCGGTCGTGCTTGCCGGGCGCGATCTGCTCGGCGCCGCCCAGACCGGCACCGGCAAGACCGCCGGCTTTACGCTGCCTCTTCTACAAAAACTGGTTGAAAAAGCCAATACAAGCCACTCGCCAGCACGGCATCCGGTTCGCGCCCTGATCATCACTCCCACCCGCGAGCTCGCGGCGCAGGTCGAAGAAAGCGTGCGCACCTACGGGAAATACACCAGTCTCAAGTCGGCCCTGGTCTACGGCGGTGTCGGCATGCAGCCGCAGGTCGATGCGCTGCGCCGCGGCGTGGACATCCTGGTCGCCACGCCGGGCCGGCTGCTCGACCATGTGCAGCAGAAGACGGCCGACCTGCGCCAGGTGCAGATCCTGGTGCTCGACGAAGCCGACCGGATGCTCGACATGGGATTCATCCACGACATCCGGCGCATCCTCGCGCTGCTTCCGGCGCAGCGCCAGAACCTGCTCTTCTCGGCGACGTTCCCTGAGGAGATCCGCAAGCTCGCCGCGTCGTTCATGCGTAACCCCGCGACCGTCGAGGTCGCGCGCCGCAACACGCCCGCCGAGCTGGTGGCGCAGGTGGCGTACCCGGTGCAGGCCGACCAGAAGCGCTCGCTGCTCGCGCATCTCGTGAAATCGAACGACTGGCGCCAGGTGCTGGTGTTCGTCCGGACCAAGCACGGCGCGAACCGGCTCGCCCAGCAGCTCCTGCGCGAAGGGATCGAAGCCGACGCCATCCACGGCAACAAGGCGCAGAGCGCCCGCACCCGCACGCTGGCGCAGTTCAAGGCCGGCTCGCTGCGGGTGCTGGTCGCCACCGACATCGCGGCGCGCGGGTTGGATATCGAGGCGTTGCCGCACGTCGTGAACTACGACATGCCGCACGTGGCCGAGGATTACGTGCACCGCATCGGCCGCACTGGCCGCGCCGGCGTCGAGGGCGAGGCAGTCTCGCTCGTCAGCCCCGAGGAACGACCGCTGCTCGCCGCCATCGAGCGGCTGATGAACCGCAAGGTCGAGAGCCGCGCGGTGACTGGCTTCCAGGCCGCCGGCCCGAGGACCGCGCCGCCTCATAGGCCGCATTCGCGGCCGGCGCACCAGCCGGCGCAGCAGCCGCAGCCCCGCCCTGCGTCGCGGCGCTCGCGCGCGCACGAGCCGCGCCTAGGCGCGCTCCTCGGGAAACGAATCTAGTCGAGCGATGCAATGAATGTCCGCTGTGAATCTAAATGAAAGCCCCGATATGCCGGAGGCGCTGAACCGGCGAGACTGAAATCCCCAAGCAGCCCTCGCATCCTTCGCGGATTCTGCGGGGCAGCAAATCGGGCCTGAAACCCTTTTAGGGCGCTGCGTGCAGCTATTGCCGGGCAACTAAACTCGATGATTGTCTGATCGTCGTCCGGTAAAACACGGGACCGGGCGGGTGTCACCCGCCCCGTTTTTTTGCGCCTCAAATTCGACTATGTGCCTGATTCATTATCGGAAAGTCCGATTGAGGGATATCGGGTTGGGTTATCCGAGAGTCCGATAAAAGTCCGATTGGAGGATATCAGGTTAATAACGGAGCCAACCTCCCGCGACGAAGATGCCTCATTTCAAACGTTCAGCGCTGCTGAGCAAGGGGCGCTCGCCATGAAGAAGGCCGAGAAAAATCCGCCGCCACAGGAGTTCTATCCGACGACAACCTACCTCGACAACAAAAGCTCAAGAGCGGGCGCAACTAACCCATCTGCGCCCCGGTGGATTTACGGCCATGAACGCTGAACAGTTCGCCGAGCACTACTGGGCGAGCCTGCACAAATACCTCGATGACCCCAACGAGGTGCAGCGCAGCACGGCATACGAGCTGGGACGGCACGCTCTGGCCGATGGCCTGGGTGTGCTCGACATCGCTGCCGCTCACTACGGCGCCTTGCAGCGCGTGCTTTCGGCCCGGGCGCGCCGCGCCATTCCGGGGGCGGTGATCAAGGCCGCCAACGAGTTCTTTGCCGAGTGCCTGTCGCCGTTCGAGATAAGCTATCGCGGCGCACGCGAGGGCGCCCGCGCCTGGCAGCATCTGAACGAGGCGCTGGAAAACGAGGCGAAGCGGATCGCACACGCGCTGCACGACGAGGCGGGGCAGCTTCTTGCCTCGGTGCACTTCGCTGTCGCCGACATGGCGGGTGAGCTGCCGCCGCAAAGCCGCGCCCGGCTGCAGGAGGTCAAGTCGCTGCTGAACAGGATCGAGACGGAGCTGCGCGACCTCTCGCACGAATTGCATCCAACCGTCCTCGATCGGCTGGGCCTGCTGCCCGCGCTGCAGTTCCTCGCCGAAAGCGTGACCAAGCGCGCCGGTATCCCGATTACCCTAAAAGGCGGAGAACCGGGCCGCCTGCCCCCCGTAGTTGAGATCACTTTGTATCGGATCGTCCAAGAGGCGCTGAACAACGTGCTCAAGCACGCACAGGCGAGCAGCGCGAGCATCGAGCTCAAGGTCGGGCCGCAGCGCGTCTCGTGCACCATCCGCGACAATGGCGTCGGCTTCGCCGCGGAGCGCATCCAGCATACCGACGGGCTCGGGCTGGCCGGAATTCGCGAACGACTGAACGCGCTCGGGGGCTCCCTGCATTTCGTCTCGAAGCCGAAGCGCGGCACCGCGCTTCGCGCCGAAGTTCCGAAAGGACGCTGAGATGCCTTGCCGCGTGCTGCTCGCCGACGATCACCAAATCGTGCGCCAGGGCTTGCGCGCATTGCTGGAGAAGGCCGGGCACACCGTGGTGGGCGAAGCCGCGGACGGGCGCGAGGCATGCGTGCTCGCGCACAAGCTCCAGCCGGACATCGCGGTGCTGGATCTCGCCATGCCCTTGTTGAATGGAATGGACGCGATACACGAGATCCGGCGCGTGTCGCCCAACACCGTGGCGATCCTCCTCACGATGTACACCGACCGGGCTTATGTGCTGCAGGCCTTGCAGGCCGGCGCCAAGGGCTACGTGCTGAAGACGCAAGCGGCGGACGACCTGTTCCGCGCCATCGAGGAAGTCTGGCGGGGCGCCGTGTATCTCAGCCCAGGCGCGGCGGTGGGACTGGTGGATGCCTACCTGAGCAAGGAAGAAAAGCCGAAGGAGCCGCTGACGGCGCGCGAACGCCAGATCCTGCAGCTGGTCGCCGAGGGCAAGACCACGAAGGCGATCAGCGTGCTGACCGGCATTACCTTCAAGACTGCCGAGTCGCATCGCAATCGCATCATGAAGAAGCTCGACATTCACCAGACCGCCGGGCTGGTGCGCTACGCCATCCGGCACGGCCTGGTCCGCCCCTGACGGCGCGAACGCGCTCGACGCCGATCACTTCGACGGGGTGGCGCGGAGCGCCGGAGAGCGCTCATGCGCCACTAGAATACGCAGATGAGAGAACCCCAGCCGAGAGCGATTCACCTCAAGGATTACTCGCCGCCTGAGTTCCGGATCGACTCGCTCGATCTCGATGTCGACCTGCGCGACGACCACGCGCGAGTGCGCGCGAAGCTGCAAGTGCGGCGCAATGGCGGCCCGGGTCCGCTCGTGCTCGACGGAGAGGAGCTGCAGCTGATTTCCGTCTCGCTCGACGGAAAACAGCCGCAATACGAGGTCGCGGCGCAGAAGCTCACGCTGCGTGACGTGCCGGATGCCTTCACGCTGGAAACCGTGTCGCGCATCGTGCCGCAGAAGAACACCCAGCTCGAAGGCCTGTACGCGACGAAGAACGGTTTCGTCACGCAATGCGAGGCCGAGGGCTTCCGGCGCATCACCTGGTTCATCGACCGGCCCGACGTGATGGCGCGCTATACCACCACGATCCATGCGGACCGGAAGAAATACCCGGTTCTGCTTTCCAACGGCAACGAAACAGGAACAGGGGAAGAACCCGGCGGGCGCCACTGGGCGCGCTTCGTGGACCCCTTCCCGAAACCCTCGTATCTCTTCGCCATGGTGGCAGCCGACCTGGAGGTGCTCGAGGACGCCTACCAGGGGAAGAAGCTCTTCGTCTACGTGGAGCCGGGCAAGCTCGACCAGGCCGGCTGGGCGATGGACTGCCTCAAGCGCGCCATCCAGTGGGACGAGAAGCGCTTCGGCCTGCGGCTCGATCTCGACCAGTACAAGATCGTCGCGGTCGGCGACTTCAACTCCGGCGCGATGGAGAACAAGGGCCTCAACATCTTCAACACCAGGTACGTGCTCGCGCGCTCCGATGTCGCCACCGACACCGACTACCTGAGCATCGACCGCGTGGTGGCGCACGAGTACTTTCACAACTGGACCGGCAACCGCGTCACCTGCCGCGACTGGTTCCAGCTGTCGCTGAAGGAGGGCCTGACGGTATTCCGCGACCAGGAGTACGGCGCCGACACCTACTCGCGCGCCGTGACGAGGATCCAGGAAGTGCGCGCGCTGCGCGCGGGCCAGTTCCCGGAGGACGCCGGCCCGATGAAGCACCCGGTGCGGCCGCAGTCGTACATGGAGATCCGCAACTTCTACACCATGACGGTATACGAGAAAGGCGCCGAAGTCGTGCGCATGCAGCACAGCCTGCTCGGCGAGGAGAAATTCCAGGCGGGGATGCGCCTGTACTTCAAGCGGCACGACGGCCAGGCGGTCACCTGCAACGACTTCGTGCAGGCGATGCAGGACGCCTCCGGCATCGACCTGTCGCAGTTCAAGCTCTGGTACGACGTCGCCGGCACGCCGGTGCTCGACTGCAGGGGTGCCTATGAAAATGGAAGCTTCACCCTGACGGTGAAGCAGTCGATGAACCCGCCGTTCCACATTCCCTTTGCCGTCAAGATCGGCGACGAGGAACAGGTGCTGTCGATCAAGCGGCCGGAAGAGGAATTTGTCTTCAGGAATCTGAAAAGCAAACCGGTCCCTTCCCTCCTGCGCCGCTTCTCCGCCCCGGTGATCCTCAACTATCCGTTCACCGACGATGAGCTGGTGCACCTGATGGGACGCGACGACGATGCCTTTAATCGCTGGGAGGCGGGTCAGCGGCTCGCCGCATCGATCATCCTCGGCCGGAAAGGCGCACCTTCGCGGGCATTCCTCGACGCCAGCCGGAGCATTCTTTCGGACCGCGACCCTGCGTTCGCCGCCGAAGCGCTCACGCTGCCGCCGGAGGCGTTCCTCGCCGAGCAGATGCAGGTGGTCGATCCGGACCTCCTGCATTCAGCCAGGAATGAATTGCGCCTAGCCCTCGCGCAAGGACTGAAAGATGAGCTGCTCTCGAAATACGAAAAGCTCCGGGTCGCCGGCGCGTACTCCCCGGACGCCGTTTCGGCGGGCAAGCGGGCATTGAGAAACCTCTGCCTCGGTTTACTTTCCGAATTGGGCATGTCCGGGCTGGCTCACGCGCAGCTCCAGCAGGCGGACAACATGACCGACGCCATGGCCGCGCTATCCTGCCTCGCGAACCTCGACTGCCCGGAGCGGCAGCCGGCGCTCGACGCGTTCTACGCGAAGTGGCAGCACGAGCCCCTGGTGGTGGACAAGTGGCTCGCCGTGCAATCGACCTCGCGGCTGCCCGACACGCTGCGGCGCGTGAAGCGGCTGCTCTCTCACCCGGCGTTCGACATCAAGGTGCCGAACAAGGTGTATGCGCTGATTCGCGGCTTCGCGTCGAACCACGTGCGCTTCCATGCCGCCGACGGCTCGGGCTACGCCTTCCTCGCCGACCAGGTGATCGCGCTGAACGCCCTCAACCCGCAGGTCGCCGCGCGCATGGCGCGCGGCTTCGACCGCTGGAAGAGGTTCGACGCGGCAAGGCAGGCCAAGGCCAGGGCGCAGCTCGAGCGCATCCGCGACACCGCGGGGCTTTCCAGGGACGTGGCCGAGATCGTCAGCAAGGCGCTCGCCGGATGACCGCGACGGTCGCGACCGTCTTCGCGATCGTCTATGTCGGCATGATCCTCGGCGGGCTGCCGTTCCTGCAGCTCGACCGCACCGGCGTGGCGCTGCTAGGCGCGATCGCCATCGTCGGCCTGGAAGTGCTCACGCCGGAGCAGGCGGCGCTTTCGATCCATCTGCCGACGCTGCTGCTGCTGTTCTCCTTCATGGTGCTCTCGGCGCAGATGCGGCTCGGCGGCTTCTACACCTGGGTGACGCTGCGCATCGCCGCGCTGCCGCTCGCGCCGCCCATGCTGCTGGCGGCGACCATGGCCGCGGTGGCGGCGCTGTCGGCGGTGTTCAGCAACGATGTCGTGTGTCTCGCGGTCGCGCCGGTGCTCGCCGATGCCTGCGCGCGGCGGCGTCTGGACCCGGTGCCTTACCTCATCGGCCTCGCGTGCGCGGCGAACATCGGCTCGGCGGCGACGCTGATCGGCAATCCGCAGAACATGCTGATCGGCCAGGTGCTCGGGATGCATTTCGCCGCTTACCTGCGCGCAGCTTTCCTGCCGGCGCTGCTCGGGCTGGCGGCAGCGTGGGGGATCATTGCCTGGCGTCTTTCTGCCGCTACAGAAACTCTGCTTGCAGTCACCGAGAGGCGTGAAGGCGAATACACGGGGCTCGATCCCTGGCAGACCACCAAGGGGTTGGCGGTGGCCGGCGCGCTGCTGCTGGTGTTTCTGTTCACCGACTGGCCGCGCGAGGTCGCCGCGCTCGCCGGAGCGGGCATCCTGATGACCAGCCGGCGGCTGCATTCGCACAAGATGCTCGGCCTGGTGGACTGGGAGCTGCTGATCCTGTTCATCGGCCTGTTCGTCGTGAACCACGCGTTCGAGCGCACCGGCCTTGCCGCGCAGGCGATCCGCAGCCTCGCCGCCGCCGGGCTGCCGCTGTCCGAGCCGGCGCCGCTGTTTGCGACGACCTTCGTGCTCTCGAACGTGCTGTCCAACGTTCCCGCCGTGATGCTGCTGCTCCCTGCAGCCACCGAGCCGTTCTCGGGCCCGATGCTGGCGCTCGTCAGCACCCTGGCCGGCAACCTGCTGATCGTCGGCTCGATCGCCAACATCATCGTGGTCGACGCGGCACGCCGCCGCGGCATCGCGATAGACTGGCGGCGTCACGCGCTGACCGGGATTCCCGTCACGATTGCCACGCTCGCCATCACCGCGGGATGGTTCGCCTTGAGGTCCTGATCAGCCCGCACTGGCGGCGCGGGCCAAACTGGCGCATCATCCTGGCGCGCCCAAGTGAGGGCCAGAAGAAGAAGAGGACGGTAAATGACGGCCATGCATAAAGGTTTTAGGCGGAATCCCGATGGCTCTTGGACGTGTGTCGCGGAATCCACCATTGAGGGCCCCAAGGGACGTATGAGGGTCACGCCGGGGACGACGTTCGCTCCCGGCCTCAAGCTCATGGGCGTGGACTTGGCAGCCCTGCTCGACGCTCTTACGAGGACAAAAAGCGTGGAGTACTGACGATCCGCCCATCAAGGCGGATCGAGCTTGTGCTGCACGCGGGCATCGAACTTGGCGACGTTCACGACCACGCGCTCGTGCGTGCCGTCGCCAATGAGCTCTCGTTCATCATGCGCTGCCACGCGGAAGAACACGGTGCGGCCTTCGACCTTCGTTACCGTGGCGCGAGCGCGTACACGCATGCCGACGGGTGTTGCGGCGATGTGACGTACTTGTAGCACTGTACCGAGGCTTTGATAGCCCGGGGGCAGCAGGCGCTCGACAGCGTCGAGCGCCGCCGCCTCGATGAGGTTGATCATCACCGGCGTGGCCAGCACGTGCACTTTGCCGCTTCCCACGCGCGGCGCGGTGTGCTCTTCGCCGACGCGCAGCTCGGCGCTGCCCGTCATTCCCGCTTTGAGCCTTCCGAGTTCCACCAATACAATGGTAGCTGGCTACGGCCTTTGCTGGGCGTCGTGCTTCTCGCGGTAGATACGCCGGCTCTGGCGGTTTTCCTGGCGCTGGAGACGCCGCTGCTCGTTGGGCCCGACCTTCCCGTCTGCGCCGGCGCGCGCCTGCGCTGCATTGTCGCGTGCCTGGCCGCGCTCGAGCCTGGCCGCTTCCCGGTTTGTCAGCTCGCCCGACGCCACGCCCTGCTCGATGCGCCGCTGCTGGTTGACGTCGCGCTGCACGTCCGCCTGCATGCGCTGCGACGAGGGCGACTTCGGATCGCCGGTCTGCGCGTCGTGCTTCTCGCGATAGATATCGCGGCTGACCTTGTTCTGCTCGCGCGCGAGGCGGGCCTTCTCCGCCGGGCTGAGAGTGCCGTCGCGAAGCGCTCTGGCTTGATCGCGTTCGACCTTCGCTTCCTCGCGCTCGAGGCGCGCGGCTTCGCGGGTGGTGAGCTGGCCGGACTTGAGGCCCTGCTCGATGCGCTCCTGCTGGTTGACGTCGCGCTGGACGGTGCCGGTCTGGGCAAAGGCGCTGCCGCAGAAGAGGGCTGCGGCGATGGCAGTCAATTTGAGTTTCATCTCGATGTCCTTTGAGGTGGAGTGCCAGGCCATTTAACGCCGCGGCCCGCGAAACGGAATACCGTACCCCCCGTAAATTCGGTAACAACTTGTATCATCGCCGCATGGCGACCCCGCGCGTGGTCATCCTGGGCTGCGGTTTCGGCGGGCTGTGGGCCGCCCAGGCGCTGCGCAAGGCGCCGGTCGAGCTGACGGTGGTCGATCGCACCAATCACCACCTGTTCACCCCGCTGCTCTACCAGGTCGCGACCGCCGGGCTTGCCGCCCCCGAGATCTCGGGGCCCATCCGGCACATCCTCGCCGGGCAGCGCAACGTCACCGTCCTGATGGGCGAGGCGCGAAGCGTGGACGCGGCGAGGCGCGCGGTGTCCCTGGAGGACGGCAGCGAGCTTCCCTACGACAAGCTGATCGTCGCCACCGGCTCGATCAACAACTACTTCGGTAACGACCGATGGGCGCCGTTTGCGCCGGCCCTGAAGACCCTGGACGACGCGCTGGAGATCCGCAGCCGCATCCTGCTCGCGTTCGAGCGCGCCGAGCGCGAGCCCGACGCGGCGCGCCGCCTGCCGTGGCTCACCTTCGTGGTGATCGGCGCTGGCGCCACCGGCGTCGAGCTTGCCGGCACGCTGGCGGAGATCGCGCGGCACACCCTGCGCGGCGAGTTCAGGCACTTCGATCCTCGCAATGCGCGGGTGGTGCTCGTGGAGGGCACCGACCGCGTGCTGCCGCTGTATCCGCCGGAGCTGTCGGAAAAGGCGCGGCTGCAGCTGGAGCGCCTGGGCGTGACCGTCTGGCTTGGCCGGCGCGTCACCGAGGTCGATGCCGGCGGCGTGACGCTGGGGAACGACCGCATCGGCGCGAAGACCGTCCTCTGGGCGGCGGGAGTGGCCAGCTCGCCGCTCGCGCGCGCTCTCGGTGCGCCGCTCGAGCGCAGCGGGCGGGTGAAAGTCGAGCCGGATCTCTCCGTGCCCGGTCTGCCGGAAGTCTTCGTCGTCGGCGATCTTGCCGCCGTGGATGCAGTTCCCGGCATCGCGCCGGCAGCCAAGCAGATGGGACGCCATGCCGCCCGCAACGTCCTCGCTCAGCTGAAGGGCAAACCCACCAGGCCCTTCCGTTACCGCGACTACGGCCAGCTCGCGACCATCGGCCGAAATGCCGCCGTAGCGATGATCGGCGGGCTGCACCTGTCGGGCTTCCCTGCCTGGCTGGTCTGGCTGGTCGCGCACATCTATTTCCTCATCAACTTCCGCAACCGCATCATGGTGATGTTCGACCTGACCTGGGCCTACTGGACCTCCCAGCGCTACGCGCGCATCGTCTTCCTCAAGCAGCCTGCCTCACCGCGTTGACGGCCACAGCCAGGCCGCGCCGCGCACGCCGCTCGAGTCCCCGTGGGCGTGCCGCGCCAGGCGGGTCGTCACCCGGTCCGAGAACACGTGCGGTCCCCAGAGCCGCGGCACTTCGCCGTACAGCCGCTCGACGTTGGACATTCCCCCGCCGAGCACGATGACGTCCGGGTCGAGCAGGTTGATCACCGTAGCCAGTGCCCGCGCGAGGCGCTCCTCATACCGCCTCAAGCTTTCTCCTCCGAGAGCAACAATTTCCTCAGGCGTGAGGCGCGCTCCCGTGATCTGTTGATGGTCGCGCGCGAGGCCCGGTCCCGACAGGTAGGTCTCGATGCAGCCAAGGCGGCCGCAATAGCAGGGCGGCAGCGGCAGGTCCGCCTCACTGGGCAGCGGCAGCGGGTTGTGCCCCCATTCCCCCGCGATCGCGTTCGGCCCGGTGAGCACGCGGCCATCGACCACGATGCCGCCGCCGACACCGGTGCCGAGGATCGCGCCGAACACGACCCGCGCGCCCTGCCCCGCCCCGTCGACCGCCTCGGAGAGCGCGAAGCAGTTGGCGTCGTTCTCGAGCCTGATTTCCCTCTTCAGCGCTCTTTCCAGATCCTCCTTTAGAGATCGCCCGATGAGCCAGGTCGAGTTGGCGTTCTTCACTCGCCCGGTCGCGCGCGACAGCGCTCCAGGAATGCCCACTCCCACAGTTCCCGCGCCGGCTTCGGCGACCAGCGATACAACGGCAGCTACGGTTGCTTCGTAGTCGCCGCGCGGGGTCGGAATTCTCTTGCGAAACACCTCACGCCCGGCTGCATCCAGCGCGAGCGCTTCGATCTTCGTGCCGCCGATGTCAACGCCTATCCTCAACAACGTCATGCTAACCTGCGCGCGGCCGTGACCTTCGAGCCACAGAAGCAGATCGGAAAATATGCAATCGTGCGCGAGATCGGCGCGGGCGCGACCAGCCGCGTCTATCTCGCGCGCGATCCATTCGCCGAGCGCGACCTCGCCATCAAGGTGTTCCTCTTCGAAGAGCACGCCGATCCGGTAGCCGAGCGCATGGCGCACAAGGCGTTCCTCACGGAATCGTCGCTTGCCGGGAAGCTCAATCATCCGCACATCGTCGACATCTACGACGCGGTGATCGAGCCCCATTACAGCTATCTGGTGATGGAGTACGTTCCCGGGGTTACCCTGGAAGCGCACTCCGACGTCACCAGCCTGCTGCCTCCGAAGAAGGTCGTCGAGATCATCTTCAAGTGCATCCGGGCGCTGGAGTACGCCTTCCAGCACGGCGTCATCCATCGCGACATGAAGCCGGGGAACATCCTGCTCTCCGAGCGCGGCGAGGCAAAGGTCGCCGACTTTGGCGCTTCCTTCCAGCACCGCAAGGATTTCGAGACCACGCAGCTCAGCGGCGTCGGCTCCCCTGCGTACATGTCGCCGGAGCAGATCCGCATGGAAGACCTCACCCAGCAGACCGACATCTATTCCCTGGGGGTGGTCATGTACCGGCTGCTCACGGGACGGCTGCCTTTCCAGGGGTCGAGCCATGCCGGGCTGGCCTATGCCATTCTGAATGCCGAGGCGCCGCGCCCCGCCACGCTGCGGCCGGAGCTGCCCGCGCTGCTCGACGACATCGTCATGCGGGCGATGCGCAAGGACCTCTCCGAGCGCTACCGGTCGTGGCTCGATTTCGGCAAGGACCTCGGCCAGGCGTTCATGAACCTGCGCCTCGCCGGGGAATCAGTCTCGGATTCCGAGAAGTTCAACAAGCTGCGCGACATGCGCTTCTTCGAGGACTTTGGCGACGTCGCCCTCTGGGAAGTGCTGCGCATCGCCAGCTGGAAGACCATCGAGGCCGGCACCAGCATAGTGAAGGAGGGCGAGCGCGCCGACAGCTTCTATCTCCTTGTCGATGGCGAGGCCAGCGTCACGCTCCAGGGCAATGCCTTGAATACCCTCAAGCCCGGCGATTGCTTCGGAGACCTGCTGTATTTCACCGGGCGCGCCGAGCCCCGCACGACGACCGTCGCGGCGGTCGGGCAGATCAGCGCCATCGAAATCAACGCGCAGGCATTGCGCACCGCGACCGATGCGGTCCAGGCGGCGTTCAACAAGGCGTCCGTGCGCGTGCTGGTGCACCGCCTGGACCAGACGAACCTGCGACTGGCCAAGCGGTAGCGGCCCCGCGTCCCTACTTCACGTCGACCTTGATGAGCTGCGCCTCGTCGGCGCCGCTCTTGTTGTCGAACGTGACCACCATCAGGCCCAATGCCGGCGTGAGCTTCGCTTCGGCCGAGTCGACCGAGACAGTGCTCGTCTTGGTCGCGGCTGGCGCGACAGTGACAAAATCGCCCTGGCTGATCGAGCTCGACCAGGGGTTGTACTTCGCCGAGCGGGCGACCGCCTTGCTGCCGCCTTTCACGAGGTCGTGGCCCGCAACATGGTAGGTCAGGCGCGGATTGTGCGGAACCCCCGCCGGACACACCGACTTGCAAAGGCACGGCTCGCCGGTCCGGCAAAGCTGCGATGAGAGCACCGGCAGCAGCGCCGTCGAGCTGTCCGTCGGAGCGGTAGCCAAGAAGTTGATGCTCGCTCCCGCGGAGCGCCTGCTGAACACGAAGCTTCCCATCACGCCGTTGAAACTCCCTGCCTGCACCGCGCCCTGGTCGGCGCCGACGATGATGTAGTCGTCGAAACCGTCGCCGTCCACATCGACAAAGATGTCGAATTCGTTCGTCGATGCGTTCGACCAGCGGTTGTACGTGTTGACGGCGAAGACCAGAAGCTGCCTTTCCGAATTGGTGCCGCTCGGAGAGGAGAACGACTGGACGCCGATCGCGCGGATGTCGTTGGACGGGCTCTCCTGGTCCTGGTCGTCTCCGTCACCGTCCGAATCGGCGCCGCGGCTCCTCGTGTCAAAAATTCCCCAGGCATAGAAGTCCGCATCGCCGGAGATCCCTCCGCGCCTGTTGGTCACGGTCGCGATCGTCGACGGGTTGGTTCCGCTAAGCGCGCCGATGGATGTTGAAACGTTGGACAGCGCCCTGGGCACCAGGTAATAAGGCACGCTCAGCGCGACGCCGGCGTTGTCCGACGCGCCCGCCGGCGTGATCTCGACAAGGCCCGCCACCTCCCGGAAGGCATCCGAGCCGCCTGCCGTCGCGGCGGGGACATCGAGCGTCACCCTGACCTCGGTTTCGCCGTGGGCCGGGACCCGCACCGAGGTTCTGCCCAAGTGCAAAGTGTGCGGGCTGCCGGACGCCGCGGCCTGCGCGAGCCTGAAGATCGCATCCGACGAGCCGTGGTTGCGAAGAGAAATCTCCTTCGTCCTGCGGAACCTGTCCCTGAACTCCGCGAAGCCGAAGTTGAGGGACGTGCCGAACCTCTTGCCCTCCGTGCTCGCGACCACCCGGGTCGCGGCCGAGCCCGCCGGCTGGACTAAGCCCGTTCCGCCGAGGCTGGTGCTGTAGCCAGCCACGCTCGAAGGACGCCCGGTATTGACGATCGCCGCCTTGATGTCCTCGACTTTCCACGCCGGATGGGCCTGGCGCGTGAGCGCCGCGACGCCGGCGACGTGCGGCGAGGACATCGACGTGCCCGAGAGCGCCTCGCCTGCGTTGCCGGTGCCCATGGCCGTCGAAATGATGCTGACGCCCGGCGCGGTGACGTCCGGCTTGAGACCGCTGTCCCCGCCGCGCGGCCCACCCGAGGTAAAGCTGGCGAATCCGGTGAAATTGGGATTCGCAAGCTGGGCAGCGACAACGGACGTTGCTGTGTTGTCTGCGACGGCTCGCAGCTTGGCGCCATCGGTCGTGCCGCTCGCTGGACCCTTAACCCCGAGGAAAGGAATCGTCACGATGAAAGCTTCGCCGGTGTCCGGGTTGGAGGTAATCGGTCCCTCGAAAGGCGGAAAGCTGGTCGCATTGTTCACCATCACCACTGCAGCCGCACCGGCATTCTGACCGTAGATCGCCTTCGCGACTCGCGCACATGTGCCGCGGTTCACTACGACGATGGTGCCCGACGGCAGGGAGTTCGGACCGCCGAAAGCGGCGACGCTGCAACCGAGCACGTTGATGCCGGTAAGAACCTTGATCTTGTAGGCTGCAGTCCCGGATAGCGCAAAGCCGTTGGCGTTGATCGCCGGGACCGTAAGGCTCCCTGCGGTGATGTTTGCCCCCGGGAGAGTCTCCCAAGGATCATTCGCCGCAACAGAGATCGCGCCGTCGGCGGTTGACGGCGAGCCGACGACGTACGGGCTCGGGCCGGCATTGCCGGCCGATGCGACGACGATGACCCCGGCCTTGGCGGCGTTGGTCGACGCCACGGCGGACGGCTCGTCCTTCGAGCCGAACGTCGAGCCGAGCGACATGTTGATGACGTCCATGTCGTTGTCGACCGCCCACTCGATCGCGTCGACCGTAACGTCAGTGGGACCCTCGCAGCCGAACACGCGGACCGCGTAGAGATCGGCTTTCGGCGCCACGCCCGGGCCGACGCTGAAGCTGTCCGGCGCAGCGAGAGTCGCGGCGTTGTAGGGACCGGTGTAGGTCGTCCCGGCCGAGGTCACGCCGGAGCCGGCAGCGGTGCCGGCGACGTGCGAGCCGTGCCCGTTGCAGTCGAGCGGATTCGGATCCGGGTGCGGAATCGGCTGGTAAGTCAGCGGGTTGCTCGGGTCGGGGTTATAGCTGTCGCCCACCAAATCCTTGCCGCCCTTGATGCGCGGCGCCGACGGGCCGAACAACCTCGGATCGGCGGGCAGCGTCTCCTTCGCGTGGGCCGCCGTGTACGCTGCGGCCGTGCCCGGGCCGCCGAAATTGGCGTGGGTGTAGTCGATGCCGGAGTCGATGATCGCGATCTTCATGCCCTCGCCGTGCAGCCCGAGGCTTTGCCAGACGGCCGGTGTGCCGATGAGCGGAATGCCGCGGACGTTGTCAGGCTTCATGAGCTGCAGCGGTCGGACCGCCACCACGCCGGGCAGCGCAGCGAGCTCTTTCACCCGGTCGTGCGCGATGCGAACCTTGATGCCGTTGTAAGCCGCCTGGTAACTGGCCACGACGGTGCCGCCGAGGCTCTCGATGCTGCCGCGCAGGCCGTCCTGCTGGCTCCTCAACTGGCCCTTGATCCGGTCCTTCTCGCCCCGCTCGAGCTTGCGGCCGGCGTAGCCTTGCTGCTCTGCAACGGAATCCCCGGCGAGCTGCACGACGACCGTGACGGGCGCTTTGCTTACGCCCAGCGGCATCCATACCGGTGTGACGAGGCCGGCGTCTTCGGCCACAGGCTCGGGGCGCACCGCGCCCAGGTCGGAGCTTCCCAGAACGCCGAAAACCAGCGCCAAGGCGGCGACAGCGCGATTTGATCCGAGCCGCATATCTCCTCCTAAATCGGTCGAGATGCCGCGCTCGATCATCGGGGTCGCCACGTCCGATTTGAAGGGATCAATGTGATGAGGCGGCCTGCATGCTCCTAGTCCATTTGGGCCAGGATCGAACCCCGGTTACCGCCGTGAGAGGAGCACATGCATCAAGACAAACGGGCGAAACGCTATTTTATTCCGGCCCGGTAGGCCCTCCCGCGCCGCTTGCCTCGCGTGACGGATCCCTTGCGCGAAATGGACCCGAAATTGTGGCGGTTATTCCCGGCCGCCTTGGCGGCCTCCCGCATGCCCTTTTCGGCAATGGTTTCGCGCGCCAGCGCGGCGCCGTATTTTCGCTTCATTGCTGTCCTTGAAGGTCAACCACGATCGGTTTCATACCGCAGCCGCTTGATCCTGTCCATGTTCATGCCCTCGATGCGGATCAGCTGGGTCGGCGCCCTGCGGCGGGGCGAATGCAGATCGCCCTCGTTATAGAGCCAGGCCATGCCCGGCGTCAGCTGGTACGTGCGAACCGGGCGCGCCTTGCCCGGCTTCTCCCTGCTGGCCGGCGCGACAAGCTCGTAGTCGGTCATCTCGGTTTCGCCCTTCGCCTGGCCGTAGATCGCCCACGACGGGCCATGATCGTGCGGCGGCGTGTCCTTCGCGCCGTGGTAGGCGTGCGCGAGGATGCAGAAGCCGAGCTCGGGGTCCTCGTAAAGGACGTGGCGCTCGGGCGTGTTGTCGTTCAGGCATGCCTCGACGAAGCTTTCATTCAGCAAGGCAGCCTCGAGATGCGCGCAGAGCTTGCGCCGCCCGGCCGGCCCGGCATCCTGCCTGAGGATGTCGTGGCACTCGCGTGCGAACTGCTCAAGAGCGGTTGCCATCGCTTGCCTCTCTGCGGTTGAGCGCCCAGTCGAATGCGGCGTACTGCAGTTTAACCCGGCCGCGCCGGCGATCGACCAGGTCGACCGCCGCCTCGTCTTCGAGCCGCGTGAGCACGAATTCCAGCACCCCGCGCTCGCCGCCGAAATCCGCGGCGTACCAGCGCAGCAGCCGGGGAATGACGACCACGGCGCCGCCGGCTTCGATGCGCACCGAGCGGCGCACGTATCCGGTCGCGGCGTCCTCGAACTGGACGTCGAGCTGCCCGCCGTCGAACACGCGCAGCGTGGGCGACGAGCGGCACGCCGAGTGCATCGCGAAGTGGATCCGCTCGTCGTAGGCGATCGGCATGTAGGCGAGGCGCGGGTCGTCGCGCAGCATCGGCGCTCTCAGGCGCCCGTTCTTGGGAAGGTTGCCGCGCAGCAGGCCGTGCTGGACATCGTCGAGCGAGTAGAGCCGGCCGCCGATCCTGAGGCGAGGACGCTCGAAGAACGCCTGTACTTCGTCCGGGCTGGCGGCGAGCTCCAGCTCGGGAATGTCGCGCAGGACGCCGGCGTTGAAGACGTTCACCCAGAACGCGGTCTGCGCCGGAATGCGGACCCGCTTCGGGTCGAACTTCTCGAGGTCGGCGAGGCACGCGGCAAGCCGCCCGCGCTCCCTTGAAGCCGCCAGCCCGGCGTAATCGCACGCCGCGCCGTCGGCGTCGAAATGCGCAGCCTTCGCGGCCTGCAGCGATTCCGCCAGCTGCCTGTCCTCGCCGGTCATGTGTTCCTCTCTCAGTACAATACCTTCAAGGGGAGGCAAGGTGCAGCACTTCGGCAGCTTTGACTACGTGATCGCCGGCGCCGGAAGCGCCGGCTGCCTGCTCGCCAACCGCCTGTCCCGCGACCCGGACAGCCGCGTGCTGCTGCTCGAGGCGGGCGGGAGCGACGACTGGTTCTGGATCGACGTGCCGGTCGGCTACCTCTACACCATCGCCAATCCGCGCACCGACTGGTGCTACCGGACCGAGCCCGACCCCTACCTCGCCGGCCGCTCGATCCATTACGCGCGCGGCCGGGTGCTGGGCGGCTCGTCCTCGATCAACGCCATGATCTACATGCGCGGCCAGCGGGAGGACTGGGACCACTGGGCCGCGCTCGGCAACCGCGGCTGGTCGTGGGACGACGTGCTGCCGGTCTTCAGGTCGCTGGAGGACTACCAGCGCGGCACCGCGGAGGGCTACGGCGCGGGCGGCGAGGTGCGCATCGAGGACCCGCGCGTGCGCTGGGATATCATCGATGCCTGGCGCGAGGCGGCCGCCGAGTGCGGCATCCCGCCGGTGAAAATGTTCAACGGCGGCGACAATTTCGGCTGCGCCTATTTCCAGATGAACCAGCGCCGCGGGCGGCGCTGGAGCGCGAGCCACGCTTTCCTGCGGCCGGCGCTGCAGCGCAAGAATCTCAGCGTGCTGACCGGGGCGCTGGTTTCCAGGGTGCGCACGCTGAACCGGCAGGCGCTAGGCATCGAGTTTTCCCGGGACGGACAGCCGCTCTACGCCGAAGCCAGGCGCGAGACGATCCTCGCCGCAGGCGCCATAGGCTCGCCGCAGCTGCTGCAGCTGTCCGGCATAGGAAAGGGAGATCTGCTCGACAGGCTTCAGATCCCGGTCGTCCACGATCTTCCCGGCGTGGGAGAGAATCTCCACGACCACCTGCAGATCCGCATGCAGTACAAGGTGAGGAACGTCAAGACGCTGAACGGCATGGCCAACAGCGTCTTCGGCAAGGCGGCGATGGCGCTCGAGTACCTGGCGTTCCGCACCGGGCCGCTCACCATGCCGCCGTCGCAGGCGGGCGCCTTCGCGAAGAGCGACCCGGGCCAGGCGACGCCGAACATCGAATGGCACGTGCAGCCGCTGTCTCTCGACAAGTTCGGCGAGCCGCTGCACGCGTTCCCGGCGATCACGCCGAGCGTGTGCAATCTGCGGCCGGCCTCGCGCGGCTGGGTGCGCGTCAAGTCGGCGGACCCGGCGGCGCACCCGGAAATCAGATTGAATTATCTCGAGAAGGAGGAAGACCGCAGGGTGGCGGTCGACGCGATGCGCTTCACCCGCCGCATCATGGCGGCGAAGGCCCTGGAAAAATATCTGCCCGAAGAATACCGGCCCGGACGCGGGGCCGAGTCGGACGCGGAGCTGCAGCAAGCCGCCGGCGAGCTAGGCACCACCATCTTCCATCCCGTCGGCACGTGCAAGATGGGCAGCGACGCGATGGCGGTGGTCGACGACGAGCTGCGCGTGCACGGCATCGCGCGTCTGCGCGTGATCGACGCGTCGATCTTCCCGCGCATCACCTCGGGAAACACCAACGCGCCGACCTACGTGATCGCGGAGAAGGGCGCCAGGGCAATCTTGAAACCAACCGGGCGCTGCCCCATCTAACCGGGCACCAAGGAGAACGAACTCATGAAGCGGATCATCCTGTTTCTCGCCACCAACATCGCGGTTCTGCTGGTGCTTTCCGTCGTCGTGAGCGTGCTTGGGCTCGACCGCTGGCTGATGGCCGACGGAATCGACTACACCACGCTGCTCGTGTTTTCGGCCGTGATGGGATTCGGCGGCTCGCTCCTGTCGCTGCTGATGTCGAAGACCATCGCCAAGTGGTCGACCGGGGCGCAGGTGGTCGACGGCTCGGAAGGCACGACCCAGTACTGGCTGGTGCAGACGGTCAGGAAGCTCGCCGACAAGGCCGGCGTCGGCATGCCCGAGGTCGCCGTCTACGAGGGCCCGGCCAACGCGTTTGCCACCGGCGCGTTCAGGGACTCGGCGCTGGTCGCGGTCTCGAGCGGCCTGCTCGAGTCGATGAGCCGCGAGGAAGTCGAAGCCGTGCTGGGGCACGAGCTGTCGCACGTCGCCAACGGCGACATGGTGACGCTCACGCTGATCCAGGGGGTGCTGAACACCTTCGTGGTGTTCCTGTCGCGCGTCGTCGGCTATCTCGTCGACAAGGCGGTGTTTCGCACCGAGCGCGGCATCGGCCCCGGCTTCTACATCACCGTGATCGTGTGCCAGATCCTGTTCGGCATCCTGGCCTCGATGATCGTCGCCTGGTTCTCGCGCTACCGCGAGTTCCGCGCCGACGCGGGCTCGGCGCGGCTGCTCGGCTCGCCGCAGCCGATGATCGCCGCGCTGTCGCGCCTGGGCGGGATCCAGACCAACGGGCTGCCCGAGTCGGTGAAGGCCTTCGGCATCGCCAGCCGCTCGGGCCTGTTCAACCTCTTCGCCACCCATCCCCCGATCGAGGTGCGCATCGCCGCGCTCCAGGCGCGCAGCAGCTGAAAGCCCTGCTCGCCTGGTATTTCGTAGCCGTCTGGGGCGCCGGCTACGTCGCGACGAAGCTGGGGCTGCAGTACGCCCCGCCGTTTACCTTTCTCAGCCTTCGCTTCTTCTTCGGTCTCGCGGTTCTGCTTCCCATCGTTTTCATCTGGAAGGCGGCGTGGCCGAGGAGCCGCGCCGAGCTCGGCCATCTCGCGGTCGCCGGGCTGCTGATGCACGCAGTACAGCTCGGCGGCAGCCACTACGCGCAATACCTCGGCATGTCGGCGGGCGTCGCCGCGCTGATCATCTCCTGCCAGCCGCTGCTGACCGCGGGGGTTGCCTCCAGGTTCCTGAACGAGAGGCTGGCGCCGGGGCAGTGGGCCGGGGTGTTCATCGGCCTCGCCGGCGTCGCGCTGGTGGTCTGGCACAAGATCGACATCCGTGAAGTCACGCTCGGCAGCCTGGCCGGCACTCTGGTGGCCCTTGCCGGGGTCACCTCCGCCACCCTCTACCAGAAGGTTTTTTCGCCGCGGTCCGATCTGAAAGCCGCCGCGGTGATCCAGTTCGCAGCCTCGCTCGCGGTCCTCGCGCCGCTCGCTCTTGCGGTGGAGGGCTTCAAGTTCACCTGGGCGTGGGAAATGGCGGCGGCGATCGCGTTTCTCGTGATCTTCGCCTCGATCCTCGGGGTGATGGTCCTGTACTGGCTGCTGCGCCACGGCGGCGCGGCCCGCGTCACGAGCATGATGTATCTTCCGCCGGTGTTCGCGGTGGCGCTCGAGCTGGCGCTGTTCGGGGTCGCGCCGGGCTGGCTGACGGTCCTCGGCATGGCCGTGGCGTGCGGCGGCGTCGCGATGACCCTCTGGAGTCCGCGCTGGCGATCGTCTACTTCGTAACGCTCAACGCCCTCGGCCACCTGGCGTTCGTCGGCAGCCGCATGACCACCGCGCTGTTCGCGCTGCAGCTCGGTGCCTCGCCGCTCACCGTCGGCGCGCTGATGTCCCTGTTCGCGCTCCTGCCGATGCTGCTGTCGGTGGCGAGCGGCCGGCTAATCGACCGCGCCGGCCCGCGTCGGCCGCTCGCGGCCGCCTTCGCCGCGCTCGCCTGCGGCACCGCGCTGCCGTTTTTATTTCCTTCCCTGCAGATTCTGTTTCTTTCCAGCACGCTCCTCGGCCTGGCTTTCATGTGCGTGCACATCGGCATGAACAGCGTCATCGGCGCGCACGGCGCGCCCGAGCAGCGCGCGCTCAATTTCTCGTGGCTGGCCCTCGGCTTCTCGTTCTCCGGCTCGCTCGGCCCGCTGGTCGCCGGCTACGCGATCGAAGGCTTCGGCCATGCGGGCGCGTTCCTCGTGCTCTCGTTCTTTCCGCTGCTCGCGCTGGGCCTGCTGCTAGCGCGCAGGCGAGCGCTGCCGCGGCCCGATCGCTCATCGGGACCCCGCCACCTGCTCGATCTGTTCCGCGTGCCCGGGCTGCGGCGCACGTTCATCGTCAGCGCGATGCTGGCGATGGGCTGGGACCTGTACTCGTTCCTGATGCCGCTCTACGGGGCGCGCCTCGGCCTCGCGGCCGCCACCATCGGCAGCATCATGGCCAGCTTCGCCCTGGCGACTTTCGTGGTGCGGCTGGCGATGCCGGTGCTGATCCGGCGCGTGCGCCAATGGCGGGTCCTGGTCGCCTCGATGGCGATCGCCGGCGCGAGCTACGTGCTGTTTCCCTTCGTCACCAGCGTGCCGCTGCTGATGGCCGATTCCTTCGCGCTCGGCCTCGGGCTCGGCTGCGCGCAGCCGGTCATCATGTCCCTGCTCTATGAGGCGTCGCCGCCCGGCCGCCAGGGCGAGGCGGTCGGCGTGCGCACCACCATGATCAATGCGAGCTCTACGTTCATCCCGCTCGCCTCGGGCGCGCTCTCGGTCGCCGCCGGCAGCATGGCGCCGGCGTTCTGGCTGCTCGCGGCCTGCCTTCTCGCCGGCGCCTGGTTCGCGCGCCGGCGGGTCAGGTAACCGCTGTCAGTCGTCGTCCCGCGGCACCAGGGCCAGGACACGCAGCGCCGAGCCAGTCCCGCCCAGGATCCTGAGCGGCGGCACCACGACCACGAACTCATAGGCCTTGGCCTTCGCCAGCTCCTCGAGATTGAGGTTCTCGATGATGAAAATGCCGGAATCCGCAATTACCCGCATGTGGACCGGAAACACCTGCGTCTTCCCGTCTGCGACAGCGATGGGCGGTCGCTTCTCGAACGTCAAGGTGTCGTCGCCGACCACGCGCGCGCCGTTGCCGATGAGGTAGTTCGCGGCATCGAGGCTGGGCCCCGGGGAGAACGCGCCGTTATAGGTTGCCTCGCCACCCTTGAAGTACTGCCCCCAGCCGGTTCGAATGAATACCGTGTCGCCCTTTTTGAGCCTTACTCCCTGCTGCCTGGCCGCCTGGCGCAGGTGCTCGGAGGTGATCTCGAAATCCGCCGGCAGCGGGCTGGAGTTGCCGCGCACCATGGCCGCGACGTCGAGCAGCACGCCGCGGTTGATCAGCAGGTCGCTCGGGAACTTGTCGATCGCGAGGTTGGCTCCGACACCGCTGGCGCCGATGCCGTCCGGATTGCTGGTCGCCGCCGCGGCATCGACACCGCCGAAAAGCTTTCCGTCGCGGCCGATGTGCCCGATCGCATCGATGCTGGGCGCGCCGTGCTGACCGCTGAAATGCTGCACCTCGGCGGTAAAGGACAGCTGCCCCACCGGGTTTTCGCCGAATGGGCCGAACGCGCCTCTCGTATTTGCGTGGGTCGCGCTGAGGGCGAACGAGTAGAACGGGTTCACCGCGGCGACGGGTGAAGTAATCTCCCAGTTATGCGACAGATCGATGAGCCGGGCTTTCTTGACGGTGCGCAACAGGTCGCCGACCCGGTCGGAGTCTTCGGCGTAGGCGGCAGTGAATGACGCGAGCGACAGCAGGACTGCCGCGCCCGCCAATTTTACGAAACGCATGGCTCCCCTCCTTCCCTGAAAGGACTTCGATCATACGCCCGAAGCGGCTCGCGTAAAATGCCCACAATGCGGCGCGTCCACCTGACGCAGTTCCTGATCGAGCGGCAGCGCGACAAGAAGCTGATCAACGCCGACCTGCGCCTGCTGATCGAGACCATCGCCCGCGCCTGCAAGGCGATCAGCACGCGCGTCAACAAGGGCGCGCTCGGCGACGGCCTGGGCGGCGCGGCGACCCGCAACGTGCACGGCGAGGTGCAGAAGAAGCTCGACGTGCTGTCCAACGAGATCCTGCTCGAGGCCAACGAATGGGGCGGCAACCTGGCCGCCCTCGCCTCCGAGGAGATGGAGAACCCGCGGCCGATCCCGACCCGCTATCCGCGCGGCGAGTACCTGCTGCTGTTCGATCCGCTGGACGGCTCCTCCAACATCGACGTCAACATCTCGGTTGGCACCATCTTCTCGGTGCTGCGCTGCCCGAAGCTGGCCGACGGCAGGGACTGCGACCCGGACGAGAAGGCGTTCCTGCAGCCGGGACGCTCGCAGGTGGCGGCGGGGTTCGCGGTCTACGGGCCGACCACCGTCCTGGTGCTCACCGTCGGCGACGGGACGCATGCCTTCACGCTCGACCGCGAGTCCTTTACCTTCGTGCTGACCCACGGCGACATCCGCATTCCGCAGGACACCGAAGAGTTCGCGATCAACACCTCGAACATGCGCCGCTGGGAGCCGCCGGTGAAGCGCTACATCGACGAATGCCTCGCCGGGAGCGACGGGCCGCGCGGCAAGGATTTCAACATGCGCTGGGTCGCCTCGATGGTGGCGGACGTGTTCCGGGTGCTCTCGCGCGGCGGCATCTTCATGTACCCGCGCGACTCCAAGAACAAGGACGGCCGTTTGCGTCTCATGTACGAGGCGAACCCGATGGCGCTGATCGTCGAGCAGGCGGGCGGCGCGGCGACCGACGGGCGCGCGCCGATCCTCGACCTCCAGCCGAAAGGGCTGCATCAGCGGGTCGCGGTGATCCTCGGGTCCAGGAACGAGGTCGAGCGCGTGACCTCGTACCACAAATGAAAAGGCCGCAGGCGCAGCCCTGCGGCCTTCTTCTCCCTTTGAATGTGGTCTACTTGAGGTGGCGGCTGACCAGCTTGGTCATCTCGAACATCGACACCTGGTTCTTGCCGCCGAAGACGGACTTGAGCTTGTCGTCCGCGTTGATCATGCGGCGGTTTTTCTTGTCCTGCAGGCTATTACGCTTGATATAGCCCCAGATCTTCTTGGTCACTTCGGTGCGCGGCATTGAGCCGGAGCCGACCACGGCGGCGAGCACTGCGCTCGGGCTCATCGGCTTCATGAATGCTGCATTTGGCTTGCGCTTCTTGCCACTCTTCTTCGCCTTCTTCTTCGCCATCTCGATTCTCCTCTGAACGATACGGTTCGCTAGTCGATCCAGGATCTGCTCCGCTGGCGGGCAGCGGTGGCGACACGATGCCGAATCCTGCGATGCATGTCAACGATTTTCACTGGAGGAGCGCGGCGTTTTCCCTCGGCAGTCTGAATTCAGCCACGTTCGGAGGCACCTAAATGCGCCAGGTGCCTGGGTAAAATGACACGATGAACGTCGCCAAGCTGCGACAAGAGTACATGCGGGCGGGCCTCTCCGAGGTAGACGCCGACCGCGATCCGCTGCGCCAGTTCGAGCATTGGCTCGAGGACGCGCTGCGCGCGCGCCTGCCGCTGCCCAACGCGGCAACGCTTGCCACTGTATCGGAAGCGGGCACGCCCGCCGCCCGGGCGGTGCTCCTGAAAGGCATCGAGCGCGGCGGCTTCGTCTTCTACACCAACTACCGCAGCCGCAAGGGCCGCGAGCTGGACGCGCGCGCCGCCGCGTGCCTGGTGGTCCTGTGGTCGGACCTGGAGCGGCAAGTCCGCATCGAGGGCAGCGTCGAGAAGCTGAGCGCCGAGGAATCGGACGCGTACTTTGCGACCCGGCCGCTGGGCGCCCGGCTCTCCGCCTGGGCCTCGGCGCAGAGCGAGCGCGTGCCGGACCGCGCCGCGCTGGAGGCCGCCATGGAGGAAGCCCGTAAACGCCATGGCGAGCGCCCCCTTCGGCCCCCTCACTGGGGCGGCTACCGCGTGATTCCGCAGAGCATCGAGTTCTGGCAGGGCCGCGCCGACCGGCTGCACGACCGCCTGCTTTATACGCGAGGCGGAGGCGGCTGGAGAATCGAGCGGCTTGCGCCCTAGCGACGCTTCGCGGAGCCGCGAGGCGATCCTGCTCCTTGCGCTGGCGGGGTTCAATGCGGGCATCTCGCTGCGCTGCGTCGAGCCGATGCTGCCCAGGCTGGCCGTCGAATTCGACAGCAGCGTGTCGGCGGCTGCGTCGGTCATGACCGCGTTCGCCTTCGCCTACGCGGGGGCGGTCCTGGTGCAGGGCCCGCTCGGCGATCGCTTCGGCAAGCTGCGGGTCGTCACCCTCGCCATGGCGCTCTCCGGCGCGGCATGCATCGGCTGCGCGTTCGCCTGGAGCCTCGGCTCGCTCGCCGCGCTGCGCTTCGTCACCGCGATTTTCGCCTCGGCCTCGGTCGCGCTCGGCATGGCCTACATCGGCGACGTCGTGCCGCTGGAGCAGCGCCAGCCGACCATCGCGCACTTCATCGCCGGCTCGCTGCTCGGACAGACCCTGGGGCCGCTCTTCGGCGGCGTCTTCACGGACTGGGCCGGGTGGCGCGCCTCGTTCGTCGTCCTCGGCGCGGTGTTCCTCCTGGTATCGCTGATCCTCTTCGTGCGCACGGCGCAGAGCTGGCCTCGCCCGGCGCCCGGGCGCTTCTCGCCGCTCGCCATCCACCGTACGCTGCTCTCGCGCCCGTCAGTGCGCTGGCTGGTCGGCACCGGGGTGGCGGAAACGTTCTTCTTTTTCGGCGCCTATGCCTTCCTCGGCGCCTTCTTCAAGCTGCGCTACGACCTGTCGTTCACCGTCATCGGCCTGCTTCTCGCCGGCTACGGGCTGGGCGGCCTGCTCTATAGCGCGCTGGTCGGCTGGCTGATCCGCGCTCTCGGCGAGCGCGGCCTGGTGCTGGCGGGGGGCGCGCTCGGCTGCCTGCTGTTCGCGGCCGTCGCCGTCGCGCCGCATTGGGCGTATACCATTCCCTGCACCCTCGGCCTGGGCCTCGCCTTCTATATGATCCATAACACCGTGCAGCTCAAGGCGACGGAGGTTGCGCCCGACGCGCGCGGCGCGGCCGTAGCGCTCTACGCCTCGGCATGGGCAAGCGGCCAGGCGACCGGGGTGGCGGCCATGGGCGTGGCGGTTGCCTGGTTCGACTACGCGCCGATGATTGCGGCCTTCGGCCTGGGCTTCGGGTTGCTCGGCGTGTGGCTGCGCTCCAATCTGCAGCGCTTCAGGCCTTGAACGAATCCATCCTGCGGCTGCTGCGCCGCGCCGGCATCGCCGGGCCCGCCGAGGTGCCGCATGTCGAGCCGCTCGGCGGCGGCGTCTCGTCCGATATCTGGCGGGTCGACCTGGCAAGCGGGCCGGTGTGCGTGAAGTGCGCGCTTCCGCGCCTGCGCGTGGCGCAGGTCTGGGAAGCGCCGGTCGAGCGCAGCCGCTATGAATACGAATGGTTCCGCATCGCCGCGGCCGCCGTGCCGGGCGCCGTGCCGCAGGTGATCGCGCAGGAAGGCGGCGTGCTCGCCATGCAGTACCTCGACCCGGCCCGCCACCCGGTATGGAAAGACCTGCTGCGCAAAGGTCAAGCCGATGCGGGCTTCGCCTCGAAAGTCGGCCGCTCGCTCGCGGCGATCCACAGCGCGACCGCCAACCAGAAAGAGGTGGAGCGGCGCTTCGCGAGCGACGACATCTTCTACGCCATCCGCCTCGAGCCCTATCTGGTCGCCACCGCGGCCGTGCATCCGGACCTCGAGGCGAATCTGCTTGGCTTGCTGGCGCGCACCGCGATCACCAAGCTGTGCCTGGTGCACGGCGACGTCAGCCCGAAGAACATCCTCGTCGGGCCGCGCGGGCCGGTGTTTCTCGATGCCGAATGCGCGTGGTACGGCGACCCGGCCTTCGACCTGGCCTTCTGCCTCAACCACCTGCTTCTCAAATGCCTGTGGGTGCCGCAGGCAAAAAGCGCGTTCCTGAACTGTTTTGCCGCCCTGCGGGGCGGCTACCTCGAGCGCATGTCGTACGAAGATCCCAAGACGCTCGAGGCGCGCACCGCGGCGTTGCTGCCGGCCCTGCTGCTCGCCAGGGTCGACGGCAAGTCCCCGGTGGAATATCTCACCGACGGCAAGGACCTGGTCCGCCGGGTGGCGCGAGCGCTGCTCGCGCGGCCGCCTGCCACTCTGGCGGAGATTCAGAAGGCATGGCAAGAATCATTGAGGTAAGAGGCCGGCGGGTCTGGGACTCGCGCGGCCGGCCCACGGTCGAGGCCGAGGTGATCGTCGGCCGCGGCACCACGCCGCTCGCCTCGGGGCGCGCCATCGCGCCAGCCGGCGCGTCCACCGGCTCGGGCGAAGCGAAGAGCGTCGATGTGCCGAGGGCAGTGCAGAACATCAACACCCGCATCCGCGACGCGCTGCGCGCCCTCAGCGTCTCCGACCAGGCGGCGCTGGACCGACGGCTGATCGAGCTCGACGGCACCGCTGACAAGAGCCGCCTCGGCGCGAACGCCATCGTCGCGGTGTCGCTCGCCTGCGCGCACGCCGCGGCGGCGGCGGCGAAAATGCCGCTCTGGCGGCATCTGGCCGGCGAGCGCCGCGTCGCGCTGCCGGTGCCGCAGATCCAGATCTTCGGCGGCGGCGCGCACGCCCGCGGGCGGGTCGACGTGCAGGACTACATGGTGATCTGCATCGGCGCCGGCAGCTTCGCCGAGGCGCTCGAATGGACCGCGCAGGTGTACGCCGCCGCCGGCGCGCGGCTGGCGAAGAAGGGAGCGCTGCAGGGGGTCGCGGACGAAGGCGGCTACTGGCCGGCGTTCAAGTCGAACGAGGAAGCCCTCGCCGAGCTGGTCGGCGCGATCGCCGACGCCGGGCTCGAGCCGGGCGTCGACGTGTCGATCGCCCTCGACCTGGCGGCGACCCAGCTCTACCGCGGCGGCAGCTACCATTTCGCGCTCGACGGCCGCGCGCTTTCCGCGGAGCAGCTGCACGCCATGCTGCTGCGCTGGATCGAGAGCTATCCCATCGTCTCGATCGAGGATCCCTTCGCCGAGCACGACGCCGAGGCCATGCGGGCGTTCACCGAAGCTGCTCCCATCCAGGTCGTCGGTGACGATTTTTTTGTCACTCGCGCGGCGAAACTGAGAAATGCTCAAGGCGCGTGCAATGCAGTTCTTCTGAAACCGAACCAGGTCGGCACCGTCACTGAAACCCTGGCCTGCTGGGAGGCCGCCCGTGCGATGGGCTACGGGGCGATCATCTCGGCGCGCTCGGGCGAGACCGAGGACGTGTCGATCGTCCACCTCGCCGTCGGCTGGGGCGTGCCGCAGCTCAAGGTGGGCGGCTTCTCGCGCTCCGAGCGCATGGCGAAATGGAACGAGGGCCTGCGCATCGAGGGCGCGCTCGGCGGCAAGGCGCTCCCCTACCCCGCGAGAAAGCTGTTCCGCCGCTGATTCAGCCCAGCGGCGCGAGGCCCTCGGCGCTCAGCCGGTAGCGCCGGTCGCAGCCGGCGGCGGCCGCTTCCGAATGGGTCGCCAGGATCGCGGCCGCGCCCCGTTCGTTCACCTGAGCGCGCAGCAGCGCCAGCACCTGGCGCGCGTTCTCCGGATCGAGGTTGCCGGTCGGCTCGTCGGCGAGGACCAGCTTCGGCTCCCCCACCAGGGCGCGCGCGATCGCCACCCGCTGCAGCTCGCCGCCCGAGAGCTCGCGCGGCAGGCTTTGCTCGCGCCC
>VBBY01000179.1 GCA_005881595.1 Betaproteobacteria bacterium
CGTCAACTTTGTGGATCCGGCCTCGGGCTGGCAGGTGAAACGCTAAGCGGGGATCTAGTCGAAGCCGGGCGGGTGACTCTTCGATTCGCCGGACTGCGGATCAGTCCCGAGCCGGCCGCGCGCGGTGGGTTCCGTGCCGAGCTTTCCCTTGGGCGCCGGACCTCTTGGCATGGACGACGATTTCGGCGCGGGCGCAGTGGACATCGGGGACGCGCCTTTTTTCCGAGCTGCTTGCTTGGCCGCGGGTTCCGGATCCGCGCTTGCGGCTGGAGCCGCCCAAAAAGTCGCTGCAACAATCAGCGCTAGCAACCGCCGGCTATTCATGGGACCTTTACAAACCCATCTTGCCGCGCTGCACGGCGTTGCTGCCGAGCTTGCCGGATGCCGCGGGCTCGACGCCGAGGTTCCCGCTCGGCGCGGAGGCGGCAGCAAACGCGTCGGCCGGCGCCGTCCCCGTCGGCATTGAACCGGACGGCGGCGCACTTTCTGCAGCGCTGACAGCGTGGGGAATCAACCCTGCCCTGCGCGATGTCGTCGGTGCCGGTGTTGCGACGGCGGCAGCCGGCGCTCGCGCGACTCCTCCCGCGAGAGCGGCTGCCGGCGAGGCGCCGGGAGCGGAGGCCGCCCCGCCGCCGGGGCTCGAGCTCTGTAGCGCGGCGGACTGCTGCGGCAGGCCGGCCGTGCCCGAGGCACCCGCGAACATCGCACCGCCCGCCGCTCCAGTGAGGCTCGCCAGCAGGAGCGACGACTGCTCGCCGCTCGCCAGATAGGTCACCTCGATGCGCTCGCCTTGCACCGCGTCGATTCTGAATCCCTCGAGCACGTCTCCCGCCTTGATGGGGAAAACAGTGTCGCCGCGCGACAGGTAGACGTTGCTTGGACCGCGGCCCTCCTGGAACCAGCCTGCGTATTTAAAGGGGAACGGCGGCGCGCCCGGCTTCTCCGGAATCGGTGCAGCCTGCACTTGCTTCGCGGGCGCGGGCACGTGCCCGGCGAAAGGATCGCCCGCCACCTTGCGCGGCAGCGGGGCCCGGCGGGCGTTTGCCAGCAGATCCGCGAGGCTGCCTCTTGGCGGAGCGGCCTCTGGAGGCGTGGCCTGGGCCGGCGCTGATGCAACCGGCGCCGGGGCGTCGCGCTGCTCCGGTCCGCTAAAGTGGACCGCGGCCGCTACTGCGCCAACGCCGATGACGGCCCATCCAGCCAGGGTCTTGGAGGCGGGAATCCACATGCGGGAAGTATAGTCTTTTCATAGGCATGATCCTGCAAGCCTACTTGTTCACGATTAAGAGATTAACCGCGAAGCGCGATGTATCGCTTGAGCGCCTGCCACCGCTCGGCGCTGCGCGAATCGCTCTTCGTCAAGGCTTCCAGAAGGAAGGCCCCGAGCACGGCAAGGAAGCCCGCAACCAGGGTCGACAGCAAAACGATCTGCCAGCGCACCGGCTTGGATTTGCGGTCGGGCTCGATCGCCTTGTCCATCACCTGGATGATGGCGGAGTCCTTCGCTTCATCGATCTTGGCGATCTCGTACTGCTTGGCGAGCAGCTCGTAGGTCAGTTCGTTGTACCGCATCTCGCGCAGCAGGCGCAGGTTCTCGATGCCTTTCACGTTGGTCTCTTCGGGCCGGCTGGATCCGGCGCCCGACGTGCCCTCGATGCGGGCGAGCTCGCGCTTCAGGACTTCCACCTGCTGCTGGGTGCGCTGCAGCTCCGGATTCTGATCGGAGGCGAAGGTGCGCATGGCGCCGATCTGTATTTCCTTGACCGTGATCTCGGCGCGCAGCCGCGCGCTGGTTTCCGCCATGACGCGGCCTTGCCCTTCCACCAGGACAAGGCCTCCCTTCTGCAGGGCCTGCCGGGTGGAGGCTTCCGATCGAGCAAGGCTGTCCTTGGCCAGCTCAAGCTGGCGCTCGAAGAACAGGCGGCGCTGCGAGGCCTCGGTCACCGCCAGCACCTTGGTCAGCTTGAACAGCTCGTCCACGTACGCGTTGGCAAGCTCGGCGGCGCGCCTGGGATCCTTGTCGTCGACCTGGATGGTGATGATGCCGTCCCTCCCCGCCGTGATCGTCGTTTCCTTTTCCAGCCGCTTGCGCGTCAGGGACTGGTAGTTCTGATCGTAGAGCCTGTTGAGATCGAAGCGCTGGATCAGGTTGTCGGCCACCGTGCGGCTTTTCAGCATGCCGACGTAAAGATCGTTGGGATTCTTGAGGCCGGCCGCTGCCGGTCCACCGGCGAGCCCCGCGAGGTTGCCGAGTTGCGCAAGCACGGCGGAAGTCGATTGCGTCTGCTGCGGCGGGAGGATCTTGGTTATCCCGGTGTAGTAGTTGGGCAGCAGCAGGGATACGACAGCAGAGATGACTGCCGCGGCGGCAGGCAGTCCGAGGACCAGTGTCTTGTGCTTCGCCAGGACGATCAGCAGGTCGAGGAGACTGACCTCGTCTTCGTCCCGCGTTGTTTCCGGCGGTTGCGCCTCGCTCACTGTTTCCGAATCACCTGTATGGCCGCTGCGCCCAGCCCGAACTGGTAGAAGATCTGGGTCCAGTCCTTCAGGTCCTTGGTCAGCGTGGTGCGGGTCAGGTCCTCCGGGACGACGATGGCGTCGCCGGGCATGGGGCGCGTGCTGTCGAGCGAGCTGACGAACAGCCCGCCGTTGCGCCGGCTGATCACGGACCCATCGGCTCGCAGGAGATAGATGTTTCCCTTATCCGCTTCCTTGCGTGGGCCGCCCGCTTGCGCGAGGTAGTCGGAGACGTTCTTGTCGTCGCGGTACAGGAACGCAGACTCGTTGAAGACGGTGCCGAACACGCTCACCATCCCCGGGCGCTGCGGGACGAGCAGGCGGTCGCCGTCCTCTAGCGCGATGTCCGGCAGGTCGGCCACGGTCGGCGTCTCCGGCAGCTCCAGCACGATGCGGCCGGTCGGCTTCAGGGTGCGCAGCCGGCCGATGGCGGCCTGCTGCGCCTCGGCCTCCGCTTTCAGCGAGGCAGCGTCTTCCGCGCTCGTGACGTTGCGCGCGCGCGTCGCGGCGGCGCGCTGCACATCCTGCTCGTACTGGAGAATGGCCTGCTTGAGCCGCTCTTCCTGGTTCTTTCGCGTGGACTCGCGCGTGAACTCAGCGCCGAAGACATAGGCTTGAGGGGTGATGCCGCCGACGCGCGTGACGAGCTGGCGCAACGTTTCGCCGGGGAGGGCGCGGTACACGCCCGCGTAATTGAATTCGCCCTCGAGGCTGACCACCACCGGCCGGCGCATGGCCGGGGCGGAAACATCCGACTTGGAGAACACGGTGACTACGTCGCCGGGCTGCAGCGGCAGGTTGTTGGCGGGATCGCCTTCGAGCACCGCCTTGCCGAGGTTGAACGGGAGCAGAGCGGTGGTGAGATCGCCCTGGTTCAGCCGCTCGATCACCGCGTAGTCCCAGTTGATCTCGTCGGCGAGCTTGCGCACGTCGGCCGCAAGCTGGCCCTGGGTAACCGCTTCCACACGGGCCGTCGAGTTCTGCCGCCGGTAGTAGTCGGGCGTGATCAGCGCTTCCTTTTCCGGGATCAGGTCGCGCACGCGCAGGCCTTCGCGCCACGGGTAGCGCAGGGGCTGCGCGACGTTGCCGCGCAGGGTGACCGCGTTTTCGAAGCGCGGCGTGATCGACAGGATGGAAACAAGATCCCCGTCCTTGATGGGCCGTTTCAGGCCGTCGTAGTCGAGCGAAAACTGATCGACGCTGCGCGCTTTGCGATCGTCGATGCGCTCGAGGGTAGCCTGCCGCGTCTGCGCGGTGGTGGTGAGGCCGCCGGCGAGGTCGAGGAGCTTGCCGACGTTGGTCGGCCCTTTCAGCTCGAAGATGGCGCTGTTGTTGACGCTGCCGGCGACTGCGGCGAGCGGCCCCATCGGCGGGAAATAGATGACGTCGCCGGGAAGGAGCGGCACGTCCCTGGATTTGTCGCCGGAAAGCAGCAGGTCGTAGAGGTCGAGCTCGGTGACGGTGCTGTTGCCGCGCTTGAGCTGGATCGCGCGCATGGAGCCGTGCCCGGAAGGGCCGCCCGCGGCGAAGACCGCGTTCACGAGCGTGCTGAGCGAGCTCACGGTGTAGGCGCCGGGGCGACGGGCGGCGCCGACGACGAAGATCTGCACCGAGCGCAGCTGTCCCATCGTTACCAGCAGCTCAAAGTTGCGGAAGTTGCGCGACACCGCGGTGCGCACGTGGCTGGTGAGGTCCTGGTAGCGCACCCCCGCGACGGGGATGGATCCGACGCGAGGAATGTTGATCATGCCGTTGCGGTCGA
>VBBY01000140.1 GCA_005881595.1 Betaproteobacteria bacterium
GAAAATTCTTCAACACCACATGTTCCGACCCATCGGCAAGTCGTCGACGCTGAAACGAGTTGCCGTCAGCATCAACGACAGAAATCGGGGTGCTGCTTCCTTTAACATAGAGATTGTCTACGGCAACAACAATCGCGCCGGGCATGAGCGCTCGGTGTAAAACTTTAAGGAATGGCTGGCGGTCGGCGCGTCGCATATGCGACCACCAGAAACCGGCAAATGCGCCGGTAAAACGCCTGTAATGAGGAGGAAGGCAGTGCACATCTGCGACATCGAACTTGACACGATTAGGCGGGAAGGCCCTGGACCGCGCTATCGCCAAGGTTTCGGGATTTATGTCAATTGCGGTGACCGTTCGAGCAACAGGCGCAATGAATTGGGTCCAATAGCCCGTGCCACACGCGATCTCTAACACAATACGGTCGACAAAGTAGCTCGGTATCAACTGCTGTAGCCGAGCCAGATCCGTTTGCCGTTCGGGCTTGTCGTAAACGCGGTCGTACTCTTCCGCTCGTGCGGCGTAGTAGGCGGAGAGCTGATCGTCACTTTGCCGCATAACGTTGCGTTAACCGGCGCGCCGCTCGCGGCGCGTCCTTGTTGAACGCGCGGTTAGAGGTCGCCTTGAGTGATGCGCTGCATACGCATCAAGCAGCCTTCGGATCATGCGCTGATATTGCGTGTTGTGCTTGCGCGCCTGGTTCTTGAAAAAGTCAACGCTGCGCTTACTCAGCGAGATGGTGACTTTTACGCCTTCCTCACGAAATACAAGATCCTCCGGTTGAGGGAGGAAATCAGGAACGACCTTCAGGTCCCCGAGGGGCTCGTCCGTGTATTTGATTCTCTCGCTCATAGATTCGCTTTCCTTTGCGCCAATAACCGGCTCCGTGGATGCGAATCACGTTCTCACGGTAAGTGAACCGCACTGTGAGGATGCCAGCACCCACTTGGCCAAAACAGTAGTACCGCGGTTCGCCGGAGCTGTGAGACAGGTCTTCCGCGATGACGCGCTTCGCGTCAATGAACGCGAGCTGCGCCAGCGCGAAGGAGACGCCGTGCTTTTTGTAGTTCTTGTCATCTTTGTCCAGGTCCCAGTCGAACCGGGCCCTTCGCCATGGCACAAGGCTAACATGGATATGGCGCTATGGCCATACGGACGTATGGAGTAGTGGGCGCGGTGTTAGCGAGCGGCAGTCGCGTGACGCTATTTATTCGCGCGCTGGGACTCGCTGCGGATGAGGTCCCAGATGTAGTTGCGGTATTCGAGGCATTGCACCGACTTCTTCACCGAGAGGTCGCGCGGGCGCGGAAGGTCGATGCGCACCTCTTCGCGGATGCGCGCGGGACGGGCGGTGAGGACGACGACGCGGTCGCCGAGGAATACCGCCTCCTCGATGTCGTGGGTGACGAAGACGATGGTCTTGCGCGTGCGCTCCCAGAGCTTGATCAGCTCTTCCTGCATGGTCTCGCGCGTCTGCGCGTCGAGGGAGCCGAAGGGCTCGTCCATCAGCAGCACCTTGGGATCGAACGCCAGCACGCGCGCAAGCGCCACGCGCTGCTTCATTCCGCCCGACAGCTCGGCGGGATAGTGGTTGCGGAACTCGCTCAGGTTCATCATCTGCAGGTACTTGCCGACGGTGGCGTCGATCTGCGCGCGTGGCGCGCCCTGGGTCTCGAGGCCCCAGGCGACGTTGCCAGCCACGGTGCGCCAGGGGAAAAGCGCGAACTCCTGGAACATCATGCCGCGGTCCGGGCCGGGGCCGCTGACTTCCTCGCCGTACACCCGGATGCTGCCGCCGCCCTCGGACTTGATGAAGCCGCCGATGATGTGCAGGAAGGTGCTCTTGCCGCAGCCGCTCGGCCCGATGACGGTGATGAGCTCGCCCTCGCGCACGCTGAACCGCTCGACGTCGAGGATCGCCAGCGGCTGGCCGTTCTTCGTATAGACCTTCCTGACGCTGGAAGCTTCCAGCGCGACTACGCTCACTTCTTCTCCGCGGCGACCGGCCAGCCATGCCCGGAGAGATCGAACTTCACGCCTGCCAGTACGTATTTCTTCTCGAAGAACAGCCGGCCATCGAGCTTCGACAGGTCGACCGGCGGCGGCGGCTGTGGTGTTGCGCCAGCCGCCCTGGCCCGCGCCTCAGCACTCTCGAGGTCGTCGACCTGCAGGCCGAAGTGATCGAGCCCGTAGCCTTCGGGATAGGGGTTCGGGGTTTCCCTGGTGCGCTTCCAGCAGACGATCGCGACGTTGATGTAGCCGTCCGTGAGGTAGACCTCGCGCGCCAGCTCGCTGTCGCCGCGCCCGATCTCTTCGAGCCCGAATCCCTTCTTGAACAGCTCCGCGGTCGCGAAGGGGTCTTCCGCGGTGATTGCGATATGCCGAATTTTCGCCACGCGCATTTTCTCCTTAGGCCAGCAGCCGCTCGAGATCAGCCTGCATTTTCTCCGCATTCCGCCCCTCGCGGCGAATGCGGCGGTTCCTCAGCCAGCAGCCGACGGGGCTCGAGCGCTGCCCGTCCGTGCCGACCTCGCGCGAGATGCGCACCACGGTTTCGACCCGGGGCTTGCGGCGGCGAGCGTAGCGAATTAATGCATCAGGACCGCCGGAGTAAATTTCTTGAGCTAGAACCGCGGCATCCTCCATCGCCATGCCGGCGCCCTGGCCGATATTGGGCGTCATCGGATGCACCGCGTCGCCAAGCAGGGCGGCCCGGCCCCGGGTCCATTCGTCGAGCGCCATCTCCTCGATGTCGGTGGAGATGACGCCGTCCATCGAGCGCAGCTGCGAAAAAACGCGCGCGATGCGCGCGTCGGTGAACTGCCTGAACGCGTCGCGGAACCGGCTCACGCTGTCGAACACGGGCGGCTGCGCCTGCGGCGAGTTGAACGTGGTCCAGACGTAAAGCCGCGCCGCCGAGATCGGCACCAGCCCTATGCGCTGGCCCCGGCCGAGGAACTCGGTGAAATGCCGTACGCCGGCTTCATTGTCGACGATCAGCCGGTGCGACCGGTACCCCATGTAGCGCGGCCGGATCTCGCCAAAGAGCCGGCTCCGTACCTGGGAATGGATGCCGTCCGCGCCGACCAGGAGATCCGCCTCGAAGACCTCGCCGCGCCCGGTTTCCGCGCGCACGCGATCGGACAGGACGTCGATGCTCCGAACGCCGACGTTGAACCGTACTGCCGCGGGCGGCAGGCTGCGGTACAGCACGTCGAGCAGATGCGCGCGGTGCACGAGCGCGCCGACCGACAGCTTCCCGGCCTCGTAGAGCGGGCGGTAATCGCGCATCGCGAGCGAGCGGCCGCGCGAGTCGCAGGTCTCGCGCACTAGGTAGGGCCACGAATCCAGGCGCACCGCCTCGGCAAGGCCGTTGCGCTCCAGGACGCGCATCGCGTTGGGGTTCATGATGATCCCGGCGCCGACCGGGTTGAGCTGCGGGGCTTTCTCCAGGACGGTCACCGGCAGGCCGCGAACGGCGAGCTCGCGCGCGAGCGACAGCCCGCCGATGCCGCCGCCGATGACCAGCGTCGAGATCATGTCCTGTACATTCATGCCGGTGATTCATACCATGCGCTACATTGATTTGACATATGCCGGAGCGCCGTCCTAGGCTGCCTGGTTCCACACCGGAGAAGTGAATGAAACCGATCAGCTGGCTTGCCCTGGCCGCGGCAGCACTGGCACCGGCCCTCGCAGCCGCGCAGGAAGTCACGCTGCGGGTGGTGAGCGCCTTCCCGGAGAACCAGTACTACGTGAAGCGCACCGTCGAATGGATCGACAAGGCCAACAAGGAAGGCAAGGGCGTCCTGCAGATGAATTTCATCGGCGGGCCGAAGGCGATCCCGACCTTCGAGATCGGCAACGCGGTGAAGACCGGCGTCGTCGACATGGCCCTGACCACGGGCGCGTACTACACCAACCTGATGCCCGAGGCCGACGCCCTGAAGCTCGCCGAGGTGAGCGCGGCCGAGCAGCGCCGCAACGGCGCCTACGACCTGATCAACAAGATCTGGCAGGAAAAGGCGAACATGTACTACCTCGCGCGGGTGGTCGAGTTCACGCCCTTCCACCTGTACCTCAACAAGAAAATCGACAAGCCGGACCTCACCGGGCTGAAGATCCGCATCACGCCGGTGTACCGCGACTTCTTCCAGTCGATGGGCGCGGCCGTGATGACCACCGCGCCTGGCGAGGTGTACACCGCGCTCGAGCGCGGCGTGATCGACGGCTACGGCTGGCCGATCCACGCCCTGTTCGATCTCAACTGGCAGGAGAAGACCAGGTTCCGCGTCGACCCGGGGTTCTACAACGCCGAGGTGTCGCTGGTCGTGAACCTGGACAAGTGGAAGTCGCTGCCGCCGGCGGCGCGCGATTTCCTCACCCGCCAGGCGCTCGCCTACGAGGGGCAGAACGAGTTCTGGAAGTCCTACAACCAGAACGAGGCCAGGCGCCAGGCGCAAGCCGGCATCCAGACCATCAGCTTCGATGCTGAGACGAGCCGCAAGTACGTGCAGCAGGCGAACGAGGTGGGCTGGGCGAGCATCATCAAGACGTGCCCGCAGTACGGGCCGCATCTGAGAAGGCTGCTGGGGCGATGAGCATCGCGGCGCTCGAGGCGGCGTACGGCAAGGCGCTCGACGCGCTCGCGCTCGTCGCCTGCGCGCTGATCTTCGCGCTGACCCTGATGATCTGCGCGGACGTGTTCCTGCGCAACGTGCGCATCGTCCCGGGCACGGTCGGGCTGGCATGGAGCAACGAGGTCTCCGAAGCGATGCTGTACCTCGTCACCATGCTGACCGCGCCGTGGCTGCTGCGGCGCGGCCAGCATATCCGGGTCGACATCGTCCTGCGCGCTGTGCCGCCGCGCGTAGGCTGGGCGTTCGAGTGGGCGGTCGACGCGCTCGGGCTCGCCTGCTGCGCGGCGATCGCGTACTACGGCGCGCGCGCGGCGCTCGCCAGCTACGCGGCCGGGTCGATTTCGATCAAGACGCTGATCACGCCGGAGTGGTGGCTGCTCAGCGTTCTGCCGGCGGCGTTCCTTGCGCTTTCGCTGGAGATGCTGTTCCGCATGCGCCGCCTGTATCTCGGGGAGCGCGCGCCGCGTGATGACGCCGTGTCGACCGGCTGAGCGACATGTCATGGGGCGCCGCCGCATGGCTGATGCTCGGAGGCTCCACCGTGCTGCTGTTTCTCGGCCTGCCGGTGGCGTTCTCGTTCCTGGTGATCAACCTGGCGGGCGCGCTGCTGTTTCTCGGCGGCGAGGCCGGGCTCACGCAGCTCGCGCGGAACAGCGTCGTCTCCGTGGCGAGCTTCTCACTCACGCCGATTCCGCTTTTCATCCTGATGGGAGAGGTCCTGTTCCACACCGGCCTCGCGGTAAAGGTGATCGACGGCGTCGAGCGGCTCGTGCGGCAGGTCCCGGGGCGGCTGGCGGTGGTCGCGGTGGTCGCCGGCACGGTGTTCTCAGCGATCTCCGGCTCGACCATTGCCACCACGGCGATGCTCGGCAGCCTGATGCTGCCGGTGATGCTGTCGCGCGGCTATCACCCGACGATGGCGACCGGCCCGCTGATGGCGATCGGCGCCGTCGACATGCTCATTCCGCCTTCCGCGCTCACGGTGCTCCTCGGGAGCCTGTCGGGGATCTCGATTTCCAAGCTGCTGATCGGCGGCGTGATGCCGGGGCTCATCCTGAGCCTGGCGTTCATTGTCTACATCATCGTGCGCGTGAAGTTCAACCCGGCGCTGGCGCCGGTAGCCGGGTTCACGCAATACCACGGCTGGGCGAAGCTGCGCCCCTTCGTGCAGTACGTGCTGCCGCTGGTATCGATCTTCGTGATCGTCGTCGCCTCCATGTCCGCGGGCTGGGCGACCCCGACCGAATCGGCGGCGATCGGCGCGCTCTTCACCATGGTGCTGGCCCTCGCCTACCAGGCGCTCAGCTTCGACAATCTCCTCAGGGCGTTGCGCGGCACGGCCGCCATCTCCGGCATGATCCTGTTCATCATCGTCGGCGCCACGACCTTCTCGCAGATCCTGTCGTTCTCGGGCGCGAGCAACGGGCTGGTCGAGCTGATCGCCGGGCTCGGGCTCACGCCGCTCGCCGTGATCGCCGCGATGATGCTGCTCCTGATTTTCCTGGGCCTGTTCGTCGAGCAGGTGAGCATGATGATGATCACGTTGCCGATCTACATGCCGCTGGTGCAGAAATACGGCGTCGACCCGGTGTGGTTCGGCGTGATGTTCCTCATCTGCATGCAGCTCGGCCTGCTGCTGCCTCCCCACGGCCTGCTGCTGATGACCATGAAGGGCGTGGCGCCGCCGCAGGTCCGCATGGGTCACATTTTTCAGGCGGTGCTGCCTTATATCGGCATGAGCCTGCTCCTGCTCGCCCTGGTGTTCTTCGTGCCGGCGATCGCGGTCTGGCTGCCTAGGATTCTGGTGTAGACCATGGAACGATCCTTCAAGCAGGAAGTCGCCAAGCTCAAGCTCGGCGAGGGCGAGACCTTCCACGGCGAGGGCATCCTCGCGGTCACCAAGGCGCTGCTGCAGTCCGGGGTCGCCTACGTCGGCGGCTACCAGGGTGCGCCGGTCTCGCACATGATGGACGTGCTGAACGACGCGCGCGACATCCTCGACGAGCTCGGCATCCACGTGGAAAGCAACGCTTCCGAAGCGGGCGCCGCGGCGATGCTCGGGGCGTCGATCAACTACCCGATGCGCGGCGCGGTGACCTTCAAGTCGACGGTGGGCACCAACGTCGCCTCCGACGCGCTCTCCAACCTGGCTTCGGCCGGCGTGCTGGGCGGCGCGCTGATCGTCCTCGGCGAGGACTACGGCGAGGGCTCCTCGATCATCCAGGAGCGCAGCCATGCCTTCGCGATGAAGTCGCAGATCTGGCTGCTCGACCCCCGCCCCAACCTGCGCAAGATCGTCGAGATGGTGGAGCAGGGATTCGAGCTCTCGGAGGCCTCGAGCACGCCGGTGATGCTCGAGCTGCGCATCCGCGCCTGCCATGTTCAGGGCAGTTTCAAGACAAAGCGCAACCAGGCGCCGAGGCTCTCGAAACGCACGCTCATCGAAAATCCCGCCTTCGATCCCGGCCGCATCTGCCTGCCGCCGGCGACGTATGCGCAGGAGAAGCACAAGATCGACGTGCGCTGGCCCGCTGCCGTGCGCTTCATCAGGGAAAGAAAGCTGAACGAGACCTTCGCCGGGGACATGCGCGAGCTCGGCATCCTCTGCCAGGGCGGCCTGTACAACGCGGTGATCCGTGCCCTGCAGCAGCTCGGCTTCGCCGACGCGTTTGGCGCCTCGCGCGTGCCGATCTACTGCATGAACGTCACCTATCCGCTCATTCCGGAGGAAATCACTGAATTCTGCAGAGACAAGGCATCCGTGCTGGTGGTCGAAGAGGGCCAGCCCGCCTACATCGAGGAAGCGGTGCTCGCCATGCTGCGCCGGCACGAGGTCGATGACGTCAAGGTGCACGGCAAGGATCTTCTCCCCATGGCTGGCGAATACACCGGGGAAGTGGTTTTCAAGGGAATTGCAAGGTATCTGAATCATGCAAGCGCGATAGAACCGATCATTACCCTGAAGAAAAAAGCTGCAGAACTGCTCGGCGGCCTGCCGCAGCGCCCGCCCGGGTTCTGCGTCGGCTGCCCGGAGCGCCCGGTGTTCTCGGCGATGAAAGTCCTCGAGAGCGAGGTCGGCAAGATCCACATGTCGGCCGACATCGGCTGCCACCTCTTTTCGACGCTGCCGCCGTTCGACCTCGGCAACACGGTGCTCGGCTACGGCCTAGGGCTCGCTTCCAACTCGGCGATCCAGCCGATGTTCGGCAGGCGCACCATCACCATGATGGGCGACGGCGGCTTCTGGCATAACGGGCTCACCTCGGGGATCGCCAACACGGTGTTCAACAAGAATGACGGCATCCTCGTCATCATGAAGAACGGCTACAGCTCGGCGACCGGCACGCAGGAGCTGCCCTCCTCTCCGCAGCACAGCGCGCACAAAGCTCCAGACATGAGCATGGAGCGCGCGCTCGAGGGAATCGGCGTCGGCTGGGTCAAGACCGTCGACAACTACAAGGTCGGCGCGGTGGCGAAGACGCTGAAGGAGGCGATGACCACCGACTACAAGGGCCTGAAGGTGATCATCGCCGACGGCGAATGCCAGCTCGAGCGCCAGCGCAAATTGCGGCCTCTCGTTGCAAAGCAACTGTCCGAAGGGAAGAGAACGGTCCGCGTGAAGTACGGCGTCGACGAGGACACCTGCACCGGCGACCACTCGTGCATCCGGCTCTCGGGCTGTCCGACGCTCACCATCAAGGACAACCCCGATCCGCTGCGCACCGACCCGGTGGCGACGGTGATCGACGGCTGCGTCGGCTGCGGGCTGTGCGGCGAGAACGCGCACGCCGCAGTGCTCTGTCCCTCGTTCTACCGGGCCGAGGTGATCCAGAACCCTAGCCTGTGGGACAGGCTGGTTTCGAAAATCCTGTGAATCTTCCGGAGCGCCCGATTACCGTTCTCATCGCTGCGCTCGGCGGCGAAGGCGGCGGCGTGATGGCCGACTGGCTGATGGAGGCGGCGACGGCGAGCGGGTATCCCGCGCAGGCGACCTCGATTCCGGGCGTGGCGCAGCGCACCGGCGCGACGACGTACTACCTGGAGATCTTTCCCGCGAAGAAAGAGCAGCTGAACGGAAAAGAACCCGTGCTCTCGCTCACGCCGAGCCCGGGGAATGTCGACGTGATGGTCGCTTCCGAGCTGGTGGAGGCCGGGCGCGCGATGCACAACGGCTTCGTCAGCCCCGGGCGCACCACGCTGATTGCGTCGACGCACCGCATCTACGCCACGGTCGAGAAGATGCAGATGGCCGACGGGCGCTTCGACAGCGCGCGCGTCGTGGAAGCGGCGCGCCACCTGGCGAAGGCGAGCGTGCTGTTCGACATGCGCAGCCTCGCCCAGGAGAGCGGCACCGTGATCAACGCGGTGCTGTTCGGCGCCATGGCGGGGAGTGGCGTGCTGCCGCTGTCGCGCGAAGCCTGCGAGCGGGCGATCCGCGGCGCCGGTCGCGGCGCCGAGGCGAGCCTGCGCGGCTTTGCCGCCGGCTACGACATCGCCGCCCGCGCGCGGCCCGCGCCGGCGGAACCTGCGCCGCCGCGGCGCGCCACCGAATTGAAGGAGATTCTCGCTCTCGCCGTTGACCGCCTCAAGGATTACCAGGACGAGCGGTATGCAGATCTGTATCAGCAGCGGATAAAGCCCTTCCTTGGCGGTGACGCGAAGCTCGCGGCCACTGTGGCGCGGCACCTCGCGCTCTGGATGGCCTACGAGGACATCATCCGCGTCGCCGACCTCAAGACGCGCGCCAGCCGCTTCGAGCGGGTGCGCCGCGAAGTGGGCGCGAAGGACGGCGAGCCGGTGGTGGTCATCGATTACCTGAAGCCGGGAATCGAGGAATTCGCCTCCGTTCTTCCGCGTTTCCTCGGAAAAAGACTTGTTGCGTGGGCCGAGCGCCGCGGCAGGCTCGATGCCTACAACGTCGGCATGCACATCAAGACTTCGAGCCTCTTCGGTTACCTGTTGGTGCGCTCGCTCGCCTGGATGAAGCCCTGGCGGCCGCGCAGCTACCGCTACGGCGAGGAGCAGCAGCTGATCGAGCGCTGGCTGGGCCTGGTCGCCGAGGCGGCAAGGCGCGACGCCGGCCTGGCCTTCGAGGTCGCCGAATGCGCCCGCCTCATCAAGGGCTACGGCGAGACGCATCGGCGCGGCAAGGCGAACTTCCTCGCCATCGTCGACGCGCGAGTGGAAAACCCGGACACTGCCGACCCGCGCGCGCAGGCGGCGGCGATCCGCAAAGCGCGCGAGGCCGCGCTCGCCGACCCCGAGGGCAAGGCGCTCGGCGCGACGCTCGGCAAGCCGGTAGTCTGGCTCAGGCCGCTCGCCAGATCGTAGAATCCTCTTTTCTGGAATTCACCATGGCCAGCGTTCCCCAGCCCACCCTCGGCGCCGCGCGGCAGGAGCTGTACCGCCGCATGGACAGGGACAACCTTGCCCCGCTGTGGGAGGTGCTGCACGAGCTCATTCCCAACGCGCCGGCGACGGCTTGCCGGCCCGCCCTGTGGAAGTACAGGCAGGCGCGGCCCTACCTGATGGAGGCGGGCAAGCTGATCACCGCGAAGGAGGCGATCCGGCGCGTGCTGATCCTCGAGAACCCCGGCATGCGCGGCGAGTCCTGCATCACGCAAAGCCTGTACGCCGGCCTGCAGCTGATCCTGCCGGGCGAGATCGCCCCGAGCCACCGCCACTCGCAGTCGGCGCTGCGCTTCATCGTCGAGGGCTCGGGCGCGTACACCGCGGTCGACGGCGAGCGCACCACCATGTTCCCCGGCGACTTCATCATCACGCCTTCGTGGACCTGGCACGACCACGGCAACCCGGGCAGCGAGCCGGTGGTGTGGATGGACGGCCTCGACATCCGCATCGTCCAGCTGTTCGCCGCGCAGTTCCACGAGGTCTATCCGGAAGAGGTGCAGCCGGTGTCGCGCAGCGAGGGCGCGTCGGCCGCGCGCTACGGCAACAACCTGGTGCCGCTGGCGGCCGCGGCGCCCTTCGGCAAGACCTCGCCCATCTTCAACTATCCGTACGCGCGCAGCCGCGATTCGCTCGACAAGCTCGCGCAGGACCAGGGTCCCGATCCCTGTCACGGCTGGAAGATGCAGTTCATGAACCCGCTCACCGGCGGGCACGCGATGCCGACCATAGCCGCGTTCATCCAGCTGCTGCCGAAGGGCTTCCGCTCGCAGGCCTATCGCTCGACCGACGGCACGATCTACAGCGTCGTCGAAGGCGAAGGGCGCGTGCACGTCGGCGATGAAACCTTCGAATACGAGGCGCGCGACACTTTCGTGGCTCCGTCGTGGGCGCCGCTGCGGTTCGAGGCGAAGGGCGAGACGGTGCTGTTCTCGTTTTCCGACCGCCCGGGACAGGAAGCCATGGGACTGTGGAGGGAAAAACGCGGGTGAACGCGCCGGATACGCTCAGCCGGGAATACAACAACCGGGCGCTGGTGCCGGAGCATCCGCAGTTCTTCGCGCGCTGGAGCGAGAGCTCGGCGCGCGCGCGCGGCACCATGACCTGCTATCTCGAGCGCCGCTACGGCGACATGCCGGGCGAGACGCTCGACCTCTTCCCGGCGCGCAAGGGCGACGGCAGCTGCATGATGTTCATCCACGGCGGCTACTGGCGCTCGCTCGACAAGCGGGACTTCTCGTTCCTGGCCCCCGCCTGGATCGACGCCGGGGTCTCGCTCGCGGTGGTGAACTACGACCTCTGCCCGAAGGTGACGATGGAGGAGATCGTGCGCCAGATGCTGCGCGCGAGCCGCTGGCTGTGGCTGCACGCCGAGCAGTACGGCATGGACCAGGACCGGCTGTACGTCTGCGGGCATTCGGCGGGCGGGCACCTGGCGGCGATGATGATGAGCGCGCTCTGGCCGGTGTTCGACGCGCGGCTGCCGAAGGACCTGTGGAAGGGAGCGCTCGCGATCAGCGGCCTGTACGACCTGCGGCCGCTGCCGCACATCGATTTCCTCCAGCCGGACCTGCGGCTCGACGAGGCGTCCGCGCTCAGGCTCTCGCCCGCCTTCCTGCCGCCGGCCACCCGCTCCCCGGTGATGACCTGCGTCGGCGGCGACGAGTCGAGCGTGTTTCACCGCCAGAACGCGCTGCTCGGCGAGCGCTGGCGCGCCGCGTTCGCGGGCGACATCGCGATGCCCGGGACCCACCATTTCTCGGTCGTCGACGGGCTCGCCGACCCGTCGAGCGCGCTGTTCCAGGGTGCCTGTCGCCTGATGAAGCTGGATAGATGAAGGAATTCCTCCGGCCCGGCCGCTACATCGACAGCGCCCACCCCGGGATCATCGGGTTTTCAACAAAGCACGCGATTGGCGAGACCGAGCGGCAGCGCGCGGTTTCGCTCTACTACGCCGTACGCGACCAGATCCGCTACAACCCGTTCCTCGATTTTTCGAATGAGGAAGTCTTCAAGGCATCTTCGGTGCTCGGCGCCGAGCAGGGATTTTGCGTGGGCAAGGCCGCGCTGCTTGCCGCATGCGTCCGTGCGGCGGGCATTCCCGCGCGCGTGGGCTTTGCCGACGTGAAGAACCACCTTACGACGCCGCGGCTCGCTGAAACCATGGGCAGCGACCTGTTCGTCTATCACGGCTACGCCGACCTGTACCTCGAGGGCCGCTGGGTGAAGGCCACGCCCGCCTTCAACCTCGCGCTGTGCACGAGGTTCCGCGTCAAGCCGCTCGAGTTCGACGGGCGCAGCGATTCGATCTTCCATCCCTTCGACGCGGACAACCGCCGCCACATGGAGTACCTGCGCGACCGCGGCCGCTACGCCGACGTGCCGGTCGAAGAGATCCAGCAGGCGTTCCGCGAGACCTATCCGAAGTTCTACCGCCTCGGCCCCGACGCAGCGAAGGAAACGTTCGCGCCGACCTGATGCGCGCGCTGCTGGAAGAGAGCTTTCGCGCCGCGGTCGCCGCGGCGGACCCCTTACGCATCCTTGCGCCGTACTTGCCCCCGCCGCCGCAGGGCCGCACTTTCGTGGCCGCCGCGGGCAAGGCCGCGGCTTCGATGGCCCTCGCCGCCGAGAAGCACTTTCCGGGCGAGCTCGAGGGCATCGCGATCACCCGCTACGGACACGGCCTGCCGACCAGGAAGATCCGCGTCATCGAGGCCGGGCATCCGGTGCCTGACGAGACAGGTGAAGTCGCGGCGGGCGAGATCCTCCAACGTGTGAAAGGGCTTGGAAAAGACGATCTCCTGTTAGCGCTCTTTTCGGGCGGCGGCTCGAGCCTGCTGTCGCTGCCCGCCGAGGGGATCTCGATGGCGGATCTCAAGGCGGTGACGACGCAGCTGCTGCGCAGCGGCGCGACCATCCAGGAGATCAATACCGTGCGCAAGCACCTCTCGGCCGTTCAAGGCGGCAGGCTCGCCGCGGCGTGCCGTGCGCCGGTGCTGGCCCTCATCATCTCGGATGTCACCGGCGACGACCCGACGCACATCGCCTCCGGGCCCTGCGCGCCCGATCCAACGACCTGCGACGATGCCCGATCCGTGCTTGAAAAATACCGCATTGCTTTCCCCGGCCGCCTATCTGAAACCCCTAAGCCGGGCGACCCCGCTTTCAGGCGCGTCGAGAACCGCGTCATCGCCACGGCCCACCGCTCGCTCGCAGCGGCGGCAGAGGTTTTTGCGAAGCAGAACATCCAGCCCGTGATTCTCGGCGACACCATCACCGGGGAAGCAGCCGAAGTTGCCAAGGTGATGGCAGGACTGGTTCGCGAAATCCGCAAATACTCGACTCCTTTTCGCCCGCCGGTGGCGCTCATCTCGGGCGGCGAATGCACCGTCACCCTGCGCAGCGAAGGCGGACGTGGAGGGCGCTGCGCCGAGTTCCTGCTCTCGCTCGCGATCGAGTTGCAGGGCTTGGATGAAGCCTGGGCGATGGCGGCCGATACCGACGGCATCGACGGATCCGAAGATAACGCCGGAGCCTTCATGACTCCGGACAGCGTCGAGCGCGCAAGCAGCAAGGGACTCGACGCGAAGGCACTGCTCGCGAAGCACGACAGCTACGGCTTTTTCTCGGCGCTCGGCGACCTGCTCGTCACCGGGCCGACCCGCACCAACGTCAACGACTACCGCGCGATCGTCGTCGCCGCTGCGGGGCCTTACTTGATCAGCGTGTAGACTGCCGCGTGCGCGACCGACGTGCCGGCCGACATGATGTCGAGCTTTCCCTGATGGTGACCCGGCGTGGCGCCCTTTACGGCCGCCATCGTCACCGTAAGTGCCGTCGTCGCACCAGGGAGTAACGTCACTACGCCGGGTGACACCGCGTAGGTCACGCTTGAATCGCCCGGCGTGACGCCGACGTCCAACGCGAGCGTTCCGGCGCTCAGGTTTTTCAGCGCGACGGCGAACGTCTTCGTCTGGCCGCCGCCCGAGGGAACGGCGCCGAAGCTCACGCTTACCGGATCGAGCGCAGCGACCGCGTGAACCGCGAAGTCCAGATTCTCGCGCCCGGCGCCGATGACATTGACATTCGTCTCCGGCGCAGCGGTGGA
>VBBY01000141.1 GCA_005881595.1 Betaproteobacteria bacterium
GGCTCGCGCGGCCCCGAGACGAGCTTCGCCCGGTCGACGATCTGCAGGATGCCGTCCTTGTTGGTGCCGTAGCCGAAATAGACTCGGTTGCCCTTAGCGCCGGTGGAGATCGGGCCGTGCAGCTCGGTGGGCACCGGGCCGCTCGCTCCCGGCTGCTGCCCGGGCAGCCCGAAATTGCGGATGAACCGCGGACGCGCCGGGTCCGACAGGTCGAACACCTGCGTCATGCGCCGGGTGCGCCAGTCGGGCAGGCCCGAGACGAGATACGCGACGCCGCTGTCGCATTCCCACCAGCTCTTGTGCGTGCCTTTCAGCTTGTCGACGACGACGACGATGCGCGAGGGCTTCTCGGGCGTCGTGACGTCCCAGACCTCGTGCGCGAGGTTGCCGAAGGTGCGCAGCAGGTAGAACTTCGACTTGTCGGCTTTCGGCAGGTCCCTGCCGCTGCACACGCGCGCCATCTGCGCGCCGCCGGTTTCGGCCTGGCCCGGCTCGCCCGGAATGTGGGCGAGATAGCGCGGCTGGCGCGGGTCGGTGACATCGACGATCGAGGTCCCGCTGTCCTCTTCGCGCCCGGTGAGCAAATTCACGGCGCGCCCGCCGTGATGACCGACGTAGGCGATCCAGCGGCCGTTCTGCTCGTGGATCACCGGCTGGTAGGCGCTGCGGCCCTGCAGGTCGTGATGCCCGAGGAGCGTCATGTTCGAAGCGCTCGCCGAGTGCTGCGCGTGGCCAGGCGGGGTGAAAGCCACGAGCGTGGCTAGGACCATCCAGCTTTTCATCGAGCCTCCTCCTCTAGTCCGGCTTCGCGCCGGAGTCCTTCACAAGGCGCGTCCAGAGCAGTGTATCCTCGGCCAGGAAAGCCGCGAAGTCCTGCGGCGATCTCGAGCCGGAAGTCTCGGTCCCTTCCCTGGCGAGCGCGCGGTTCACCTCCGCGTTCTGCAGCACGGCCCCCGTGGCATCGAACAGGCGCTTCACGACCTCGGCCGGCGTGCCGGCGGGAACGAAGAAGCCGTACCAGAAGGAGATCTCGTAATCCGGCAGGCCGGCTTCCGCCATGCCCGGCACTCCGGGGACCAGGGGCGTGCGCTCGCGGCTCGTGACCGCCAGCGCGCGCAGCCGCCCCGCATTCACCAGCGGCAGCACGGACGGCGGCGTGGCGAACGAGAGCTGCGTCTCCCCGGCCAGCACCGACTGCACCGCCGGCCCGCCGCCCTTGTAGGGCACGTGGACCATCTCGACGCCGGCGAGGCGCTGAAACAGCACCGCGGCCAGGTGCGGCGCTGCGCCGTTTCCCGACGAGGCGAAATTGAGCTTCCCGGGATTCTTCTTCGCATGGTCGATCAGCTCCCGCAGCGAGCTCACGCCCACGCCCGGGTTCACCGCCACCACCAGCGGCGACGCGCTCAGCTTGCTGACCGGCGCCAGGTCGCGCAGCGGCTGGAAACCGGGGTTCGGGTTGAGCAGCGGGTTGACCAGGATGCTGGAAGGGCTGGCGATCAGCACCGTGTAGCCGTCGGCGGCGGCCTTCGCCACGCTCTCCGCGGCGATGCTTGAGCCGGCGCCGGGCTTGTTCTCCACCACGATCGGCGCGCCGAGCGCCCTCGACAAGGGGTCCGCGAAAACGCGCGCCACGAAATCCGCCGCGCCGCCCGGGGCGAAGCCGACTACCAGCTTGACCGGACGCGAAGGGTACGATTGCGCGAGCGCCTGGCTCGCGAAAAGGAAGACGAGGACGAAACTCCTCACGACAGCGCCGAATCCAGAGCGGACAACAAGGCTCCCAGTTTCGGCGGGCTCGACTCGAGGCCGACCTTGACCTTGGCCTCGCGCAGCGCCGACGACGCCACCGGGCCGATCGAGGCGACCAGCGTGCGGTTGAGCGCGGCGCGCAGCGCCTCGCTCCGTCCGAGCTGCCCGGCCACCGCGAACAGGTTTCTCACCTGCTCCGCGTTGGTGAACACCGCCGCGTCCATCTCGCCGCGCTCGAGCGCGCCGATCAGCTCGGCGAGCGGCCGCGTGTCCGCGGGCAGCGACCAGCGATAGGTCGGGATCTCGATGACGCTCGCGCCGCGCGCTTCGAGCGCCTTGCCCAGCTCGACGTTGACCACGCCGTAGCGCTGCACGATCACGCGCTCGCCGCGCACCGGGACGTCTTTCATGCATTCGAGAACCTCCCGCGTCGTGAACGGATCGGCGGCGCTGCGGTCGATGCGCACGCCGCGCGCGCGCAGCGCCGCGGTCGGCTTCGGGCCGCGCACCGCGACGACCATGCGCGAAAGCATCTCGAGCAGCTGCGGCGTGCGGCCGAGCGCGTCGGTCGCGCCGAACAGCGCCTTGGTGCCCACGCCGGTCTGGAATACCGCCGCTTTCGCCGGCCGCTCCTCGAGCGAGCGCAGCAGGGCGCCGATCGCCCCGGGATCGAGGTCCGGCAGCTCGGCGAGCGCCGGCGCGTGGAACGGCACGCCGCCGCGCTGCGCCACGAGATCGGCGAGCTGCGCGCCGAGACGGCTCTCGAGGATCGCGACTTTCTTCGCCCGCATGCGCGCTCAGCGCCCGATGCGCTTGTTGGCGAGCTCCAGGCGATCGACGACGTTGCGCACCACCGCGCGCGTCAGCTGCAGCTGCGCCCCCAGGCTCATCTTCTCGAGCGCCGCCGGGGCGAACTCGGCGAGGAGCAGCGGCGTCATCGACTCGACGGTGGCGTGGCGCCGCTCGGCGCCGCCGCTGATGTAGGCCATCTCGCCGAAGCACTCCCGGTCGTTGAGCATGTTGAGCAGCCGCCCCTGCAGGGTCACCTTCGCCTGGCCTTTCGCGAGGAAGAAGAAGCTGGTGCCGCGCTCGTTCTCGCGCACCACGACCTTGCCCTTGTCGACCCGGCTCCACCGGCCGGCGCGTACCAGCTCCCAGACCTCGTAATCGGAGAGCGTCGCGAGCATGTTCACGGTCTTCAGCGCCACGTACTTCTCGCTGTCGGGAATCGTGCCGCGCGGCAGCACCTGCTCGCCGAGCTTCGACAGCTCGGCGGCGAACTCGGCCCAGCTCGGGTAGCGCTGCGCGGGGCTCTTCTTCATCGCGCGCAGCACCACCGCGTCGATTTCCCTGGGCAGATCGCGCCGCAGCTCGCTCGGCGGGACCGGGCTGAGCTTGATGATCTTGTCCATCAGCGCCTGCATGTTCTCGGCGAGGAACGGCCGCCTGCCGGTGAGCAGCTCGTAGAGCACCACGCCGAGCGAGTACATGTCGCTGTGGAAGGTGACCGGCTTCGATTGGAGCTGCTCCGGCGACATGTAATAGGGCGAACCCATCCGCGTCGTCCCCATGCGCGTCGTCGTCACGTGCTGGGTGCGCTTCAGGGAGGCGGCGCCGAAGTCGGCGATCTTGATGTCGGTGTCCGCGACCAGCATGATGTTCGCGGGCTTGATGTCGCGGTGGACGATGCCCTGCTGCGCCGCGTATTCGAGCGCGCCGCAGCACTTGAAGCCGATTTGCAGCACGTCGGCGACCGGAAGCAGGTTCTCCGGCGCGGCATGCTTCGACAGGTCGCCGCCGGTCAAGTACTCCATCGCGATGTGGCCTGAGTCCTCGGCGACCACCGCGTCGAGGATGGCGACGATGTGCGGGTGACGCAGCTTGCCGGCGAGCGATGCCTCCTGGAGAAACTGCGAGCGGTACACCGTGCCGAATTCCGGATCGCGGAACACCTCCGGCTCGATCGTCTTCAGGGCCACTTCCCGGCCCGTGAAGGTATCGCGCGCCAGGTACACCGTGCCGGTGGCGCCCTTGCCGAGCAGCTTCTGGACGTCGTACTTGCCGACCTGGAGGCTGAGGCTTTGATCGAGGTCGAGGTCGAGCTCGAATGCCGGTTTTTGCGTCACGGGCTCCCACCCTGTAGGCGACAGGAATTTATCACCATACTATTCGGTTTGTTGCCCGGAGGAGTAAATAATGCCAGCGCGTTTCGCCCCGGAGTTCCTGCTTGTCGTCCTGCTGGCGCTCGCCGCGCCCGCCCTCGCGCAGGTCAGCGTGCAGGAATACGCCATCCCGCGGGGGCACTATGCGCACGACGTCTGGGCGGATGCCGCGCCCGGGGGGCCGGTGTGGTTCTCGGCGCAGCGCGGCGGCGAGCTCGGCATCCTCGACCCGGCAAGCGGCAAGGTGGAGTTCGTGCCTCTCGGCCCGGGCTCCGCCCCGCACGGCGTGATTGCGGGCGCCGACGGCGCGCCGTGGCTGACCGACGGCGGCCAGAACGCGATCGTGCGCGTCGATCCGAAAACGCGCCAGGTGAAGGCCTGGCCGCTGCCCGAAGGCAGCGGGTACACCAATCTCAACACCGCGACCTTCGACCGGAACGGCGTGCAGTGGTTTACCGGCCAGAGCGGCATCTACGGGCGCCTCGATCCGCGCAGCGGCGAGATGAAGGTCTTCGACGCGCCGAAGGGCCGCGGCCCCTACGGCATCCACGCGACCCCCCAGGGCGTGGTGTATTACGCCTCGCTCGCCGGCTCGCACATCGCGCGCATCGAAGCGGCGAGCGGCGCCGCGACGGTGATCGAGCCGCCGACGCGCCGCCAGGGCGCGCGGCGCGTGTGGTCGGACTCGAAGGGCAGCCTGTGGGTGGCGGAGTGGAACTCGGGCAACCTCAGCCGCTACGAGCCGGGCACCGGCAGGTGGTCGCAGTGGAAGGCGCCCGGCGGCTCGCCGCACGTCTACGCGGTGTACGTCGACGAGACCGACAGGGTGTGGGCCTCGGAGTGGAGCGCGCAGGTGATGCTGCGCTTCGATCCGGCGAGCGAGAAGTTCGAGACCTTCAGGTCATCGAGCCCGAACGCCAACGTGCGCCAGATCCACGGCCGCAAGGGCGAGGTGTGGACGCCCGAGTCCGCGGCCGACAAGATCGTCGTGTACCGCTACCGATAGCCGCGGGCAAAAAAAGAGGGCGCGCCGCAGCGCGCCCATACCCTCCCTGACGCCCCTTCAGTTCAGTGCAGAATTCGCGCGAACGTGCGGCCGCGCAGAACGCTGTAGGCCATCGGCTCCTCGTACATGAGGTCCGAAATCAGCAGCGTGATCTCGTCGAAAATCTCGCCTTGCAGATCGGCGTTGAGCTTCGGGTAGATGCCGATCTCGGTGATGAACAGGTCGGCGTCGGGAATCGCCCTGTCGTCGAGCTGAATCGGCAGCATGGCCCGGTCCTGGATCGAGAAGCCGCACAGCATCGGGCAGCGCGCGAACAGCGCGTCGATCTTTGCCTGGATATCGGTCAGCAATTGCGGGTCCGGCGTACGAGGTGAGCGGCTGATTTGCATGCCGCCAAGCTACCCGCGCGCGACGCTTCGCTCAATCAGGGAATACCTGAACCGACTACGCGGAAAACCCTAGGTGAAAATTACAGCAGAATCAGCGCCGTAAGTCAGTGCAGGACGCGCGCGAATGTGCGTGCGCGCAATAGTTCACACACCTCGGGACGCTCGTCCAGGAGAGCGGCCAGCGTCTTGGTGATGTCCTCGTAGATATCGCCGTACTGCTCGGCGCTCAGGCGCGGCGTGATGCCGACGTCGCTCACGAACAGCTCGTTGTCCCGGTCCTGGACCGAGAATCCCCACAGGTCCGGGCAGCGCTCGAAGAGCGACTCGAGCTGGGCCTCGAGATCCCTGCCGGCACGCTGCAGGCGCGGTTCCAGGCTTGGTTGCGTTTTCATGGCTTCCAAGCTAGTCCGTTCGGGGGACGGCAGGTTTGAACAACTGTCAGCGCCGCCAACTTTTTCCCGGCCATGAATCGGCTTCCTCATCATTTCTTACTATGGCTTACCATGCCGGCTGCAGAGAGTCCTCGAGGAGGCGCAGATGGCCAGGTTCGTGATTTCCCCGCATTTCCGGCTCCACGAATGGGTGGCCGAGGAAAAGGGCTACTTCAGGGCGGAGGGCCTCGACTACGAATTCCGCAATGTCTTCGAAAGCCATGCGACGCCCGACAGGGTCGGCGCCTACACCAGCTTCGAGAAGGGCCGCGAGGCCAATGTCAGCTGCGCCTGCCACTGGACGGTGAACGTCGCCGCCTCCAGCGGGCACGGCAAGCTCTACGCCGATGCCTACTCGGTCGCGCCGGCGGCGGTGTTCGTGCCGCCCGAGTCGGCGATCCGCGACCCCGCGGACCTGCGCGGCGTGCCGATCTCGGTCGGCCACCAGTCAGGCAGCCACTACTCGACGCTCCAAGCGCTCGAGCAGTACCTGCCGCTCGCCGACATCAAGCTCTCGTTTGCCGACGGCATCCTGTTTTCGCGGCTGGAGAAGCTGATCGACCGCCAGGTGCCGGCCGCGGCGCTGTTTTCCGGGCCGTACTACTTCCTCGAGCAGCTCGGCTTCCGCAAGATCATCGACAGCACGTTCATGATGGCCACCATGCTCACCGGCGAGCCCGATCCGGAGGACGTGAAGAAATATTTCCGCGCGCTGCGCAGCGCGCAGCGCGACATCGATCTTCGTCCCGAACGCTACACGCGCTACTACCGCAGGGAATTCCCGCAGCGCTTCCTCGAGCAAATCGACGTTCGGCGATGGGGCCCGGGCGAGCGCATCGTCTTCGAGCCCTACACCAAGGAGGTGTTCGAGGATTCCTTCAGGTGGGTCCGCGAGCACAACATCTTCGAGCCCGCGGCGATGGGTCCCGGCTGCTACGAGGACGCCTGCGTCTCGCTAAATGCTCATTGAGGCCGGTAGCCGATGTCCCTGACGAGCTTGCCGTATTTCATGAAGTCGTTCTTCAGCAAAGCGGAGAAATACTCCGGCGACTCGCCGACGATGATCAGTCCCGCGCTGACCAGCTTCTCGGCCACATCGGGCTGCTGCATCGCGCGGTTGATCTCCCCGTTCAGCTTGAGGACGATGTCGCGCGGCGTGCCGGCCGGCGCGACATAGCCGAACCAGCCGCCAGACTCGTAGCCCGGGACGTCCTCGGCTGCGGCGGGCGTATCCGGCCAGAGCGCGGCGCGCGTCGGGCTGGTGACCGCGAGCAGCCGCAGCCGCCCGGACTTGATGTGCGGCGTCATGCCGGTGATGCCGTCGATGCCGGCCTGCACCTGGCCGCCGATGATGTCGGTAGCGATCGCCGCCGAGCCCTTGTACGGAACGTGCGTGAACGTGAAGCCGCCGAGCGCGCGCAAGTGCTCGAAAGCGAGATGCGGAAACCCGCCTTCGCCGTTCGTCGCCACGGTCAGCCTGCCGGGATTCGCCCGGGCGTAGGCGACCATCTCGCCGATCGACTTGAACGGCGCAGCCGGGTTGGCGACGATCCCCAGATAGTTGGTCGTCGTCACCGCGATGGGGACGAAGTCCTTCAGCGGGTCGTACGGAATGTTCCTGCTGGTGTGCGGCAGCACGACCATGTTGCCGCCCTGCCCGGCGGCGAGCGTGTAGCCGTCGGGCGCGGATTTCGCGACCAGGTCGAGGCCGAGCATCCCGCTCGCCCCCGGCCGGTTCTCCACCACGATCTGCTGGCCGAGCCGCTCGGCGATCTTCGGACCGATCAGCCGCGTCATGATGTCGGTGGTGTTGCCGGGCGGGAACGGAATGATGATTTTTATGGGTTTGGAAGGGTAGGGCTGCGCTCGCACCGAAAAAGCCGTGGCAAGCAGCAAGAAAAAAAACAGCTTTTTCATCCTAATTGCCCGGAATGATGGGAAGGAGAACGAAGGGCTTCCTGTCGAAATGCAGCGTCACCTTGCCGCCGAACACCTGCGGCGGCCGGTCGGCCGGGTCGTCGTGCACGAAGGGGCCGCAGCCTTTCATCGGGTTCTTCATGTTGGAAAGGGTCGCCGCCTCGCCTGCGTATTCGTAGTCCTTGCCGCGCAGGGTCAGCGCCACGCGGTAGCCGGCCGGCACGACTATGCAGGTCGGCCAGATCTCGATGTCGAGCTCGACCGCCGCGCCGGGCGTGAGCGGCTGCTTCTCGTCGTGGGTATGCCAGGGGCGGTACGCCCGCGAGAGCTCCGCATCGAGCTTGCGGTGCGAGGCGCGCAGCCATCCCTGCCCGACGGGCGTATGCGGATCGAGCGCGCCCTGGAACACGACCTCTTTCCCTTGCGGGTCGAACACGCGCAGCACGACGAAAAGATCGGCGTCGCGAGTCGACGAGGAGATGAAAAGCTTGAGCGCCGAAGGGCCGGTGATCTCCGTCTCGCGTTGCAGCGGCGGCGTCGAGAAGGTGACTCCTTCCCCCATGGCATCGTAGGTAATGGTCTTTGAAGTATTTACTGGATCACGGGAAAGCTGTTGTTTATCAGGATCAAGATAAAACGGCGTCCACTTGGTGCGCTTGAGCGGCCATTCGTTCTCGTGGCGCGGCACGAAGCGCTCGCCGGGATGGCGCACGTTGAGCAGCACGCGCGGCTTCCTGTCCCAGCCGTTCTGCCTGCCCTTCAGGAAGTGATCGAAGAAGTCGAGCTGCAGCTTGCGGCCGTAGTCGGTGTAGAACGGCGCCCAGTGCGAGCCGCCGTGCACTTCCAGCCATTTGTCCCTGGATGAAGAGCGCACAAACCCCTCGAAGTTGCCGCGCGTGTGCAGGCCCTGCCCGCCCCAGTTGGCGGCGGAAAGCAGCGGCACCGCCACTTTCGCGAGATCGGCGCTGCGCTCGCGGTAGTACGGCCCGTCCATCTCGCGCGACAGAAGCTCGCCCCACATGTCTTCCCGATTGCGGAGGAGCTCATCCTCGGACAGCGTTTCCGGCCCGCAGACCAGCTCGCCCGTGGCGCGGTTCCTGGCGCCGCGCTCGCCCTGGCCGTGCTGCACGGTCTTCACCTGCATGTCCTGCCAATGCTTGCGGAAAGTGCAGATGATGCCGCCGTGGCGGTTGCCGTCGCGGTAGGCGTCGTTCCAGCCCTCCCAGGCGCAGATCGCGGCGAGGTGCGGCGGCTGCGTCGCCGCCGCGCGCCACTGGTTGCTCGCGTAGTACGAGATGCCGTTCATCCCGACCTTGCCGCTGCACCACTTCTGCGCCGCCGCCCACTCGATGCAGAGGTGGATATCGCGCGTCTCGCGCGCATTGTTGTGGCACAGGTAGCCGGGCGAGCGCCCGGCGCCGCGCGAGTCGACGCGCACGATCGCGTAGCCTTCGGGCACCCATTTCTCCGGGTCGACCACTTCCCAGTTCTGGTACCTGTTCGACGACCCGGCCAGCGCGTCGGGGTTCTCGCGCGCCATGATTTCCCAGGCCGTCTTGTAGCCCTCCTGGAAGGCGAGCCCCTTGCCGTAAGGCCCGTAAGTCAGGATCGCCGGATGGCGGCCGCCGTCGTCCGGACGGAACACGTCGGCCCGCAGCACCAGGCCGTCGTCCATCCTGATCGGAGCGTCCCACTCGATCTTCATGTCCGCATGTTCCCTTCGCCGACGATGACGCTGTAGCCGCCGACCTTCAGCTTGGCGACGCGGCCGGCCTGCTTCTCGGCCGAAGCTTCGATCAGGCTCGGTCGGCCCATGGCGACGCCCTGGTCGATGCGCCAGGTAAAAGTCCCTTCGCGCTCGCCCAGGCGGCCGGCAAGGCGCCCCGCCAGGGCGGCGCAGGCCGAGCCGCTTGCCGCGTCTTCCTCGATGCCGTAAGCCGGCGCGAACATGCGCGCATAGAGGCGGCTGCCTGGAGCGCGCTCGCCGGCAAAGAGATACAGGCTGGGCGCCCAGGCGCGCGCGAAGTGCTCCGACCACGCCGCGCGATCGAGCGAAGCGCGATCCACCGCCGCGCGCTCGGCAAGCTCGATGAAGCAGAACGGCACGCCGACGCTCGCGAACCACGCGTCGCGCACCGCCGCCTCGGGCAGTGACAGCGCCGCCGCTGCCGCGGCTCGCGTTGGCGTTTCCGGCGGGCTCTCCACCTCCTTTTCGAGGCCCAGGCGCGCAAACGGCGCGCGGCCGCCGAGCTCGAGCTCGACCGTCACTGCGCCGATTCCCTCCTCCAGCACAATAGTTCCAGAATCAAAAGAGTTAAGGGCGGCAAGGACCGCGGCCGTGCCGACGGTAGGATGACCGGCAAAAGGCAGCTCGACCTTGGGGGTGAAGATGCGCACGCGGCGGAAATGCCGCGGGTCCTGCGGCGGCAGCACGAAGGTCGTTTCGGCGAAGTTGAACTCGCGGGCGAGCGCCTGCATCGCGCCCTCGCCGAGGCCGCGGGCGTCGGGGAACACGGCGAGCTGGTTTCCACCGAACGCCTTGTCGGTGAAAACGTCGCAGATCACGAATTTCACGGATTGCCGATGAAGTCGCGCTTGCCGATGTCGACGCCGTTGTGGCGCAGGATGTCGTAGGCCGTCGTGGCGTGGAAGTAGAAGTTCGGGTGGGCGAAGCCGAGCAGGTACTGCACGCCGCTGAACTTCACCTCGCGGTCGCGCAGCTTGAGGACGATTTCCTTCGCCTCGCTGCCGTCGATCTGCGCCGGCCTGGCGCTGTCGATGAAGTCGATGGTCTTGGCGATGCGCGCCTTGAGCTCGTCGAACGTCTGCTCGGTGTCCTCGTGCTTGGGGATCTCCATGCCGGCGAGGCGCGCGACGGCGCCCTTCGCCGTGTCGCAGGCGATCTGGACCTGGCGGCTGAGCGGAAACATGTCGGGATACAGGCGCGAGCCGGTGAGCACCGCCGGCTCGATCTTCTTCGCCTCGCAGTAAGCCTGCGCCTTGTCGAGGATCGCGGAAAGGTTCCTGAGCATGCTGGCGAAGCGCGGCGCGCTTGCCTGATACATCGAGATCGTCATGGCAGTCCCTTGTCTGATTTGATCCCATAGTGTAAATCCCTGCCTTGGAATTCCCCGCGTCGTTTCACGGAGACCCTATGCAACGCATTGCCATTCTCCTTGCCGCAGCCCTGCTCGCCGGCTGCGAAGCCCCTCCGGTCACCAAGGAGGAAATGAGCTCGGTCGACTATGGCCCGCGCCCGACGCGCTGGCAGGAGGAGATCCGCAGCTACCTCGGCATCCGGCTCACCGATCCCAAGTCGGCGATCATCGAGTTCCGCACCGAGCCCAAGCAGATGTACCAGCGGGCGACCGACGTGCGCGACCGGCAATGGGGCTGGGCGACCTGCGTGTGGATCAACGACAAGAACTCCTCCGGCGCCTACGACGGCTTCTACCCGATGACCGTCTTCCTGCGCGAGGAAAAGATCGTCGCCGTGAACAACGGGCCGGATGATTTCGGCGTGATCGGCGCGACCTACGCGCGCCGGCAATGCGCCGAGCTCGGCGCGCCGTTTACGCCGCGGCCCTAGAAGAAGGCCAGCGTGCGCGCCTCGATGCTCTGGCGCGGCGAGGACCCCGGCGGCGTCGCCGGGTCGACGAACGAGGTGTGCGGCGTGAAGCGCGCCCGTCCGTCGGTCTCCGAGTCGTAGACCTTGAAGACCAGCGCCTCGTCGCGCCGCATCTCGGGGAAGTAGAACCAGCGGTGGCCGGGGTTGTACTTCAGGCGGTAGGTCTGGCCGACGCGGTGCGGATAGCGCCGCTCGGCCACCAGCAGGTCCTCGGGCACGAGGCTGCGCGAGTCCAGGATGGCGAGCGGATTCGCCTGGATCGGCTTTCTGATCGCGCGCCACACCTGGATGATCGCGAAGCGGCGCCTGAGCAGCCGCTCCGCCTCGTCGCCCATGATCTCCCTCACGCGCTGCGGCCCCGACCACTCGGTGTAGTCGTTGTGCGCCGAAAGCACCGGCTCGCGCACCAGCTTCGCCTCGCGCTCGGCCTCGTCGCCCGAGCGCAAGGTGTGGTCGAACACCACTACGCGCTTCGCTCCAGACAGCTCCTTCACCAGCTGCTCGAGCTCGGGGTAGTAGACCGACTCGAGCTGCCGCGGGTCGAAGAAGTCCTTCACCGCGCTCTTGTGGTCGACGAGCACGAAGCCGTTTTCGTCGAGCGAGAATTCCTTGCGCGCCGGCCGGCCGTCGCGGATCTCCACGGGGTGCGCCTGCTCGGTGCCGCTCGTGCGCCGGCGGATGTTGTTCGGCCCGAAGGTCTCGTTGACGAGCTTCTCGCCGGTGTCGACGGTGTAGACGATCTCGGCGGCGGTCATGTCAGCCGAGCTTGCCGACCTCGCGCTCGAGCAGGCTCCAGGCCGTCGGCCCGAACTCGCTCTTCCAGCGCTGGTAGAAGCCGCCGCCGAGCTTGGCGCGGAAAGTCGACACGTCCGCGGTGTTGAAGATCATGCCGCGCGCGGCGAGCTTGTCGCCGAGCTGGCGGTTCAGGTCGTCGGTGTAGGCGCGCTGCAGCGCGACGTACTTCTTCACGTTGCGCTGCACGATCTCCTGCACGTCCCCGGGCAGCGAGTTCCAGAACTTCAGGTTGGCGAGCAGGTTGAAGCCCGACCACATGTGGTTGGTCGTGGACACGTACTTCGTCACCTCGTAGAGCCGGTTCACTTCGGTGATCACCAGCGGGTTTTCCTGGCCGTCGACCTGGCGCGACTTGAGCGCCGCGTAGAGCTCGCGGATGTTGATCGTCACCGGCTGCGCCTCGAGCGCCGTGAACACGTCGCGGAACATCTGGCCGTCGGGAACGCGCATCCTCATGCCGCGCAGGTCCTCGGCGATGAGGACCGGCTTGTCGACCGTCGAGATCTGCCGGAAGCCGTTCTCGAGCAGCCCGTACTGGAAGCGGTAGATGCCCTTCGCCGCGCATTCGCGGCCGAGGTACTCGCCGAGCGCGCCGTCGTTCGCCCGGTGCACCTGCGCGTGGCTGGTGAAGGCGAACGGCATGCCCTGGATCTCGGCGACCGGAACCTTGCGCCCGAGGATGCCGCCCATCAGCGTGAAGAACTCGAGCTCCCCGCTCTGCAGCAGCTCGAGCGCGCCGGGATCGGAGCCCGGGAGGTTGTTGTTCTGCGGGTAGGTCGTGACCTGCAGCCGGCCGCCGGTCTCCTTCGCCACCTGCGCCCACAGGTCCGAGAGGAACTGGTGCTGGTGGCTCTGCGCCGGCTGGTTATGGAATTGCCTTGCTTTCCAGGAAGTCTCTCTCGTCCCGGCCGCGCAGCCTGTCAGCGCCAGCCCCGTGGCCACCACCAATCTGCGGCGCGTCGCATTCACCGCCTGCCCTCGAAGTTGAGCTGCGGGATGTTGGCCACCGCGGGCGAGGGCTTGACCGAGCGCAGGTAGGCGTAGATATCGGCGAGGTCCTGGTCGCCGAGATGATCCTTGCGATAGGCCGGCATGTCCTGCCGCGGCGTGCGCGTCTGCATCGAGAACGCCACCCAGGGAAAGAGATTCGGCAGCAGCCTCGGCCCGGCGCCGCGCTCGCCGCCCTGGCCGACGGTGCCGTGGCAGCTGTAGCACTGGTACTTCAGGAACGCCTGATGGCCGCGCTCGGGCGAGCCGGCGGGCGCGTCCTGTCCGAACACCACCGCGGGGAATAGCAACAGGATGAAAAATCTCATCAGCGCCCCTGCGTCACCACGTCGACCAGCGCCGGCTCGCCGCGCTTCACCACCGCCACCGCGCGCTGCAGTGCCGGCGCGATCGCCGCCGGATCGGTGATCGGGCCTTCGGCCCACACGCCCTGCGCGCGCGCGAGCAGCGCGTAGTCGATGTGCGGGTTCTCGATGGTGGTGCCGATGCGCGCGGTGTCCATGCGCCGGTTGTGCAGCCCGGCCATCTTCTGCAGGTGCATCACTTCCTGGTGATAGGCGCGGTTGTTGTGCATCAGCATGAGGATCGGGATCTTGTGGTGCGCCGCGGTCCACAGCACGCCCGGCGCATACATCAGGTCGCCGTCGGGCTGGATCACCGCGGTGAGGATGCCCTTGTCGCGGTTGGCGAGCGCCGCGCCGACCGCCGCGGGCGCGATCTGGCCGACGCCCGCAGCGCCGGAGTGGCCGAGGAAGTTGTAATGCTCGGTCGCCGGCCAAAGGCGCGCGCTCCAGCCGAGGTTGCGCGAGTCGGCGAGACACCACTTGTCGCCCTTGATCGCGTTCCACAGCTCGGCCGAGAGCCGCGCGGTGGTCACCGGGACCGCGTTCCAGCCGTTCGCGGCCGCGGCGCGCGTGCGCTCCTTCATCTCGCGGTGCTGCGAGCGCAGCTTGTCGGTGCGCCCGGCAAGCGCCGATTTTCTCGAGCCGCCGATTTCCTTCTTCACCGCTTCGGTGAGCGCGGGCAGCGTGGCTTCCGCGTCGCCGCTGATCGAAAGATCGCAGGGGCAGAAGCGCTGCGCGTCCTGGTAGTTCGACTTCATCAGATTGTCCGCCAACGTGACGTGGATCAGCTTCACGTCGGGCTTCGCGATGCGGCGGTACTCGTGCTGCGGGTCGCTGATGGTGTTGAGCTGGCCCCAGGGATCGGCGACCTCGAGCATCAGCACCACGTCGGCCTCGCGCACCAGCGCGCGGCCGTCCTCGCTGCGGCACAGGTAGTGCGTGGTCGGGAAGTTCATGCGGCTGCCGAGGTCGACCACCGGGGCGTTCAGCGCCTCGGCGAGCTCGACCATCCGCCTGACGCCCTCCTGCGAGCGCGCGGCGCGGTCGGCGATGATGACGAGATTCTCCGCGCTCGCCATCATCTTCGCCGCTTCCTTCAGCGCGCCGCTCTCGCCCTGCGGCGGCGCCGACAGCGTGAGCTTCGGAATGGAAAGCTCCGCGTCCCCGTCGACCGGGTGCTCCTGCAGCATGCCGTCGGCGATGATCACCACCGGCTCCATCGGCGGCGTCGTGGCGAACTTGTAGGCGCGCATCACCGACTCGGCGAAGTGCTGCAGCGAAGCCGGCTGGTCGTCCCACTTGATGTAGTCGCGCAGGATGCCGGCCGGGTCCTGCACGCAGTGGTACCACTCGACGCCGGGGCGCCGATGGGCTGCATCCATGAAGTTGCCGGCGAAGAGCATCACCGGCACGCGGTCGCACCACGCGTTGTACACCGCCATCGCGGCGTGCTGCAGGCCGACGCTGCCGTGCGCGAGCACGCCCATCGGCTTGCCGGCCGCCTTGGCGTAGCCGTGCGCCATGGCGACCGAGGACTCCTCGTGCATGCAGGTCAGGAACTCGGGCTTCCTGTTGCCGCCGTAGTTGACGATCGACTCGTGCAGGCTCCTGAAGCTCGAGGCCGGGTTGGAGGCGATGTACTCGATGCCGGTCGCCTTGATGACGTCGACCATGAAGTCGGAGCCGGGCCTGCCGATGATTCTCTCGCCCGGCAGGCCGCTTGACGGTTTTTTAGCAGTCTCTGCAGAAACCGTACTCGCGGCGGCCATGGTGGTACCGATTGCCGCGGCAGTCTTCAGGAAGGTCCGGCGATCGAGTCCTTCTTCGCTCATGCTGTGCTCCTCGTCTAGCGGATGGCTGCCGGCGCGACGCTCGAGCCCGAGGCGCCGTAGATCTTCAGGGGCTGCATCGTGAACGCGAACTCGTAGACGCGCTTCGCGACCAGCTCGTCGAGCTTCAGGTTTTCCAGGATGTGGATGCCGTTTACCACCAGGAAGATCTGGTGCACCGGCAGGCTCAGGTCCTTGTCGGGGTTCGGCGCCACTTCCACCGGCCAGTTATCGGAGCCGACGAGCAGCGGGTCCTGCTTCGCCAGCCACTCGGCCGCGGCGACCCCTACGCCCGGGGCGCTCTTCACGAAGCGCGCGTTGTCCTTGCCGTAGAGCTTGCCCCAGCCGGTGTGGATGATGACCGCGTCGCCCGGCAGCAGCTTGAGGTTTTCCCGCTGCAGGGCCTGCTGCAGATCGGCGACGGTGATCTCGTAGGTGTCGCCGAGCATCTCGACGCCCTTCAGGCCGGCAACGTCGATCAGCACGCCGCGCGCGAAGAACGTCGGTGCGTTCTGCACGCCGAGCCTGGTGAAGCCGGAGCGCGTCGCCGTCTCGCTGATCTTGAAGCAGTTGTAAAGCGAATCACCGTGGCTCTGGTGCGCGAAGCCGTCGAACTGGGTGCCCACCTGGCCGATCTCGGAAGTCACGACCTCCTCGTTGCTGCCGCGCGTGTTCCTCCCGGTGTTCATGAAGGTGCGCTTGGTGTGCAGGTTGAAGATGCGCGTGCCGAAGAACGCCATCCCGGGCCCGAGCACGTAGCCCAGCTCGATCACCTCGCCGGTCTTGATGAGCCGCGCGCCGCGCAGCACGACCTCGGGGTTCTTCATGTGGTTGCCCGAGCCGCGCTCGTCGCCCGCGCCCCACTTCGACGGGCAGCGCTGGCTTTCGGGCGGCACGTTCCACTGCGCGGCGGCGACCAACGGGACTGCAAGCAAGGCAGCGGCGATGCGCTTCATCGTTTTCCCCTTAGTTGACGGCTTCGTAAAGGCGTTCGTCGTACAGCGCCCCGCTCATCGGTGCGAGCCTGTCGCGGAACTCGCGCACGTGCGGGGCCATGCCGTGCGCGTCGAAGGCTTCCCGGCTCGCCCAGATCTCGATCACGGTGAAATGGTTCGGCCGGTTGGTCTGCTGCACGATCTCGTAGCGCAGGTTGCCGTCGTCGCGGCGGCTCGCTTCGCCGAGGCTCTTCAGCAGGCCGACGGCGTCGTCCTTGCGCGGCGGGATGACGTCGACGTGGGTCACGACGTAGACGCCGCGCGCGGGGCGCGCGCCGTCCAGGTCCCCGACCGAGAGCGCATTGTGGAAGCGATCGTCGGCCGGGCTGTTGCGCAGCCCCTGGAGCTTGTCGCGGAATTCCCGGGTGGAGGCGGCCGCGGCGTGCGCCTCGTACGCCTTCTGGTCCTTCCAGGCCGTGAGGAGGACGAACTGGCCCGGCCGGGCTGCGTGCTGCACCGCCTCCGAGCGCAGATTTCCGTCTTCCCGGCGGGTAGCGTCGCGGTAGCCCTTGAGGAGCGTCGCGGCTTCCGACTTCGCCGGCGGCTTCACCTCGACATAAGTCACCACGTAGAGCGGCGCTGGACCTTGAGCGAACACTTCGAAGGCAGCCAATAAAAACAGCGCGGTGCACTTGCGGACAACCGACATGCGCTCCTCCTCCAGTCCGCTGCAGCAGGCGCATATCGTACTACGCCTGAGCGGCGCGAATATGTTACAAACTCCGAAACGCGATCAAGGGGGAAGGATGGTCAGCCGCAGGAAATTCCTCGGGTTCACCGGCCTTGCCGCCGCCTGGCCGAATGCCGCGTGGACCCAGGACGAAAAGGGCAAGGCCAAGCCCAAGCCGAAGCCCGAGGGCGTCGTCGTCAACGACGTGCACGCGCAGCTCAACTCGACGCGGGTGTTCCGCATCGTCGAGCCGCAATCGATCGAGGCCGTGCGCGCCGCGATGAAGCTGGCGCGGACCGAGAAGCGCGCGCTGTGCATCGCCGGCGGGCGCCACGCCATGGGCACGCAGCAGTTCGCCACCGACGGCGTGCTGCTCGACATCCGCAAGATGAACAGGGTGCTGGCGTTCGACACCGAGCGCGGGCTGATCGAGATGGAATCGGGCATGCAGTGGCCGCAGCTGCTCGAGCACCTGGCGGCGGCGCGCTTCTCCGGCGACAAGCAATGGGCTTTCAACCAGAAGCAGACCGGCGCCGACCGGCTGACGATGGGCGGCTGCCTCGCGGCGAACATCCACGGCCGCGGGCTGACGCTGCCGCCGTTCATCTCCGATGTCGAGTCGTTCACGCTCATCGACGCGAAGGGCGAGCTGCGTCCCTGCAGCCGCACCGAGAACGCCGAGCTGTTCCGCCTCGCGATCGGCGGCTACGGCCTGTTCGGCTTCGTCTACTCCGTCACGCTGCGCCTGGTCCCGCGCCGCAAGCTCGAGCGGGCGGTCGAGCTGCGCACGGTGGACGAGATTCCCGGCGCCTTTGCCGAGCGCATCCGCGACGGCTTCCTGTACGGCGACTTCCAGTGCGCGATCGACGATCTTTCGCCGGACGATTTCCTGCGCCGCGGCGTGTTCTCGTGCTACCGGCCGGCGCCCGACGACACGCCGATGCCCCCGGCGCACAAGGAGCTCAGCGAGCGCGACCGGATAGAGCTGCTCTACCTCGCGCACAAGGACAAGCCGGCCGCCTTCCAGCGCTACGCCGGCCAATACCTCGCGACCAACGGGCAGCTCTACTGGTCCGACGAGCAGCAGATGAGCATCTATCCCGAGAACTACCACCGCGCTCTCGACAAGCGGCTGCAGTCGGAGTTCCGCGGCACCGAAGCGATCACCGAGATTCTCTGCGAGCGCGACGCGCTGCCGGCGTTCATGGCCGAGGTCGCCCGCAATGCGCGCCGCGAGAAGATGGAGATCATCTCCGGCGCGGTGCGGCTCATCGAGCAGGACAAGGAGAGCTTCCTCGCCTGGGCGAGTAAGCCCTACGCCTGCGTCGTCTTCAACCTGCACATCGAGCACACCTCGCGCGGCCTGATCCGCGCCGGCGACCAGTTCCGCCGCCTGATCGACCTGGGCATCAAGTACGGCGGCAGCTGGTATCCGACGTATCACCGGCACGCGCTGCGTCGCCAGGTCGACGCCTGCTACCCGCAGCTTGCCGACTTCCTCAAGCTCAAGCGCAAGTACGACCCGGAAGAGCTGTTCCAGAGCGACTGGTACCGGCACTACAAGAACATGTTCAACTACTGATTTTTCTACCGCGGCGTCACGTAGAGCGCGACGATCTCGAGCAGCCGGTCGGCGGACACTGGCTTGTGAAGGTAGGCGACGGCGCCGAGCTGCTTCGCGTAGTCGGCCACGTCCTCCCTGGAGGTCAGGAACACGACCGGAATATCGCGCGTGGCGCTGTCGGCCTTGAGCGCGCGTACCAGCTCGTAACCGTCCATGTACGGCATGCTGACGTCGGCGATGATCAGGTCCGGGGCGGCCTCGAACACATGCCGCCCCGCGACGACCGCGTCTTCCGCGGTCACCACGTCGTAGCCCGCGTTCGACAAGTGCAGCTTCAGCAGCTCGAGCATGCTCTTGTCGTCGTCCACGACGAGGATTCTGGCCTTGGGCTTGGTGCGACGGCGCGCCATGGTTCGATCAAATCACGGACGCTGAAAGCGCGCAAGACACTAAAATAGCCGCGGCGGACCTTGAGCCGCCGCCCGATGAAGCGGATCTTCTACGGCTGGTACATGGTCGCCGCCGGCTGCGGCCTGCAGTTCCTGCAGTCGTCGCTGCTGATGCAGTCCTTCGGCGCGTACGTCGCGGTGCTGCGCGACGACCGCGGCTGGAGCAAGACCGCGCTGTCGGGCGCCGCGGCCCTGCATCAAATGGAAGCCGCGATCCTCGGCCCGGTGCTCGGCTGGATCATCGACCGCTTCGGCCCGCAGGGGCTGATCCGCGTGGGCGTGGTGGTGTTCGGCGCCGGCTTCATGCTGTTCAGCCAGGTCGAGACCCTGCTCGAGTTCTACGGCGCCTTCATCGTGATGGCGATCGGCTCGAGCTTCTGCGGCTTTTTCCCGGTCAACGTCGCGCTGATCCACTGGTTCGAGCGCTGGCGCGCCCGCGCGCTTTCCAGCCTTTCGCTCGGCCTCGCGCTCGGCGGCATTTTCGTCCCGGTGATCGCCTGGTCGCTCGCCGCCTTCGGCTGGCGCGCCACCGCGTTCGCCTCGGGCGTCGCCTATATCCTGGTCGGCCTGCCGCTCGCCTGGATCATCCGCCGCCGGCCCGAGGACCACGGCGAGACGATCGATGGGCTGCCTTCAAAAACAGAGATGGGGAAGGTTGCGGAAGAAAAGGCAGAGCAGACGCGAGACTTCACTGCGCGCGAGGCGCTGCGCACGCCGGCGTTCTGGCTGATCTCGCTCGGCCACGGCTTCGCGCTGCTGGTGGTCCACGCGGTGAACGTGCACGCCATCACGCACATGAAAGAGGGCCTGGGCTACTCGGTCGCCCAGGCCGCGTTCGTGATCACGCTGATGACCGTCGGGCAGATGGGCGGCGTCGGCGTCGGCTGGCTGGTCGGCGACCGCTTCGAGAAGCGCCTGGTCGCCGCCACCTGCATGCTGATGCACATGACCGGGCTGCTGCTGCTCACCTATGCGGTCGCGCTGCCGATGCTCATTGCCTTCGCCGCGCTGCACGGCGTCGCCTGGGGCCTGCGCGGCCCGTTCATGCAGGCGATCCGCGCCGACTATTTCGGCCGCGCCGCGATCGGCATGATCCTCGGGCTGTCCTACCTGATCATCGTCGTCGGCCAGGTCGGCGGCCCGATGATCGCCGGCATCACGGCCGACGCGACCGGCGACTACCGCGCGGGCTTCACCATCCTCGCGCTGCTTGCCGGCATCGGCTCGTTTTTCTTCCTGCTGGCGAGGCGTCCGTCACGGCCGCTGCGCGCGCCAGGCGAGTAGCATTGGCGTACCTGATTCCAAGGAGCACCGCATGACCTCTCCCACCGAGTCCACCGAGCAGTACCGGGAGCTGGCGCTGCGAATCTACGTGCAGCTGGCGGCCAACGTGTACTCCACCGGCACGCAGGGCAAGCCCGAGCCCAAGATCCTCGCCGCGTTCAGCTTCAGATGCGCCGAGGCCTTCGAGGCGGCCGAGGGCGAAACCCCTCGCGCGAAGGCCCGCGCCGCGAGGGAAGCGAAGGAGAAGGTCGATCTCAACAAGATCGACATGTCGGGCATGTTCGCCAACGTCGCCAAGAAGTAATGACCGAAACCAGGGAGCAGCTCTTCGCCAGGCTCGAGGCCCTGGGCTTCGAGAAGGTGAGCGAGATGCGCAATCGCGGCATCCTCGACGGCGAGCCGGCGTGGGTCTACGAATGGCTCGAGGAGCGCGGCATCAAGCGGCTGGACGAGGCCAACAGTTTGCAGCGCGAGGCAGTCTACGCGGCCGAGCGCTCCGCCGCCGGCGCCGAGAAATCCGCGCGCTACGCGATGTTCGCCGCGCTCGCCGCGCTGGCGACCGTGGTTGCTTCGATCATTCCCGGCTGCATCGATCGGCTGCGGTAACCCTCGCCCCACACGCAAAGCAAGCTCATCACCGGCTTCAGGCTGCGGCCGATTTCGGTAAGGGCGTACTCGACGCGCAGCGGCGAGCTGTCGTAGACCTTGCGTGTGACGATGCTGTCGCGCTCGAGCTGGCGCAGTTGCGCCGTGAGCACCCTCTTACTGATGCCCCCGGTGGCGCGCTGCAGCTCGTTGAAGCGCGCGATGCCCTCGAACAGGTTGTAGACAACGGCGCGGGGGCGCCCTAGAGTGGCACGCACCCCAACTGGAGACTGAAATGATCGCATTGAACGTCAACGGCAAGCGCGTCGAGGTCGACGCCGAGGCCGACACGCCGCTGCTCTGGGTGCTGCGCGACTACCTCGACATGACCGGCACCAAGTTCGGCTGCGGCATGGCGCTGTGCGGCGCGTGCACCGTCCACATCGACGGCCAGCCGACGCGAAGCTGCGTGACGCCCGCCTCGGCGGTGGCCGGAAAGAGCATCACGACGATCGAAGCGATCGGCGCAACCCGGGCCGGCAAGGCGGTGCAGGACGCCTGGGTCGCGGAGAACGTGCCGCAGTGCGGCTACTGCCAGTCGGGCCAGGTGATGAGCGCTGCGGCGCTCCTCGCTTCGAAGAAGAACCCGGGCGACGCCGACATCGACAGCGCGATGTCCGGAAACATCTGCCGCTGCGCCACCTACCCGCGCATCCGCGCCGCCATAAAGCGCGCGGCAAGGGGGCTCGCATGATCGCCAACGTCAGCCGCAGGGATTTTTTCAAGGCGTCGGGTGCCCTCGTTCTCGCTATCTCCTTTCCTGGAAAAGTATTTTCCCAAACGCAGAATGCTTTCTCGCCCAACGCATTTGTCAGGATCGGCTCCGACAACAGCGTCACCGTGATCGTGAAGCACCTCGAGATGGGGCAGGGCACCTACACCGGGCTGCCGACGCTGGTCGCCGAGGAGCTCGACGCCGACTGGTCGCAGATCCGGGTCGAGGGCGCGCCCGCCGACGCGAGCCGCTACAACAACCTGTTCTGGGGCCAGGCGCAGGGCACCGGCGGCAGCACCGCGCTCGCCAATTCCTACGAGCAGCTGAGGAAGGCGGGCGCCACCGCGCGCGCCATGCTGGTCGCCGCGGCTGCGCAGAAATGGGGCGTGCCTGCCTCGCAAATCACCGTTGCGAAAGGCGTGGTTCAACATCAGAAAGGCAGGCTGACGTTCGGCGAGCTGGCGGCCGATGCCGCAAGCCAGCCGGTGCCGGCCGAAGTCGCGCTCAAGGACCCGAAGGACTTCGCCTACATCGGCAAGCCCGCGGCGCGCACCGACGCGCGCGCCAAGTCGAACGGCAGCGCGATGTTCACGCAGGACGTGAAGCTGCCGGGCATGCTCACCGCCGTGGTGCTGCACCCCGAGCGCTTCGGCGCGAAGCTCAAGAGCTTCGACGCCGCCAGGGCAAAAGCCGTCAAGGGCGTGGTCGATGTCGTCGCCTTCTCCACGCCGGCGACGAACGGCGTCGCAGTGCTCGCCCGGGACTACTGGAGCGCGAAGAAAGGCCGCGATGCGCTCACCGCGGAGTGGGACGAAACCGGCGCCTTTCGCCTGGGCTCGGCCGAGATCATGGCCGAGTACAAGAAGCTCGCCGTCACGCAGGGCACCGTGGCGCGCAAGGATGGCGACGTCGAGCGCGCGCTGAAGGACGCGCCGAGGAAGCTCGAGGCGGCCTACGAGTTCCCGTACCTCGCGCACGCCAGCATGGAGCCGATGAACTGCGTGGTGAAGCTCGACGCCAATAGTGAAAAGGCAGGCTGCGAGATCTGGAACGGCGAGCAGTTCCAGACCATCGACCAGGCGGTCGTGGCGAAGCTCCTCGGGCTCAAGCCCGAGCAGGTGAAGCTCAACATGCTGTACGCCGGCGGCAGCTTCGGCCGGCGCGCCAACCCGCAGTCCGACTTCGTGCTGGAAGCGGCGGCGATTGCAAAAGCGATCGACGCTCGCGCCCCGGTGAAGCTGGTCTGGGGGCGCGAGGACGACATGCGCGCGGGTTACTACCGGCCCATGTACTACCACTCGCTCGAAGCGGGCCTCGACGCGCGCGGCAGGCTGATCGCGTGGCGCCACAGCATCGTCGGCCAGTCGATCCTCGCCGGCACCGCGTTCGAGCCGATGATGGTGAAGAACGGCGTCGACGCCACCTCGGTGGAAGGCGCCGCCACCCTGCCCTACGCGATCCCGAACCTCGCCGTCGACCTGCACTCCCCGAAGCTCGGCGTGCCGGTGCAGTGGTGGCGCTCGGTGGGCTCGACGCACACCGCCTTCGCCACCGAGTGCTTCCTAGACGAGGTCGCGCGCGCCACGAAGCGGGACCCGTTCCAGCTGCGCCGCGCGCTCCTCGGCAAGCACCCGCGCCACAAGGCGGCGCTCGAGCTCGCCGCGCAGAAGGCGGGCTGGGGCAAGCCGCTCGCCAATGGGAAAAATGAGGGCCGCTCGCGCGGCATCGCGGTGCACGAGTCGTTCAATACCTTCGTCGCCCAGGTGGCCGAGATCTCGAGGAAGAAAGACGGCTCCCTCAGGCTCGAGCGCGTCGTTTGCGCGGTCGACTGCGGCGTCGCCGTCAACCCGAACATCATCGCCATGCAGATGGAGTCGGGCATCGGCTACGGCCTGTCGGCCGCGCTGACAGGTGCAATCACGCTGAAGGACGGCAAGGTCGAGCAGTCCAACTTCCACGACTACCCGGTGCTGCGCATCAACCAGATGCCGCGGGTCGAAGTCCACATCGTTGCCTCAAAGGAGAAACCGAGCGGGGTCGGCGAGCCCGCCACGCCGGTGATCGCGCCAGCGCTCGCGAACGCGATCCTCGCGCTCGGCGGCAAGCCGGTGCGGGCGCTGCCGCTATCGGCCCAGGGAATTACCTTTTCTTGAAGAAGTTCCGGCGCGGGGCCGCGGGCGGCACCGGGCGCTCGTCCTTGTGCCGGAAGCTGATGCGGCCGCGGGTCAGGTCGTAGGGCGAGATCTCGAGCGAGACCTTGTCGCCGGCGATGATGCGGATGCGGTGCTTGCGCACCTTGCCCGAGGCATAGGCGAGCACCTGCGCGCCGTTCGCCATCTCGACGCGGAACTGGGTGTTGGGGAGCACTTCCTGCACTACGCCGTCCATGGTGAGCATGTCTTCTTTGGCCATGCGGCCAGTATGAGGCTTGAGCCGGGCCTGCGACCGGCGTGAAAGACTTTATTCCCCAAGGTCGAACGATTCGTTGGCTTTTGGGTCCAAATATGTGATACATCAATGAGTAAGCCACACGGAGCCCAGGCTCACCGGCAAATCCCTGCTGATCCCTCGCTTCGCTGTAGTTCAGAAGGGGATCGGTATGCAGGCAGGCAAGGAGGCATTCAGGGCGCGACGCTCCGCGGCCTGGACCCGGGAGCGCGTCGGCAATCTCAGCAAGCAGGAAATCCAGCAGCTGCGCGCCAACGCTGGAGACCTGGGCGAGCAGGATGTAGTTGCGCTGTGCGATGAAGCGCTTCGTTCTCTGCCCAAGGGCGGCGGCAAGCGCGACGCCGTATCAGCGAAGAATGCGAAGGGACGCCGGCGGCTGATCTCGCGCGGCAAGGCCTTCGAAGCGCGCGGCGTGCACCTGGATGACGCGCGCGGCAGCTGGGGCGGGGTGCGCGGCTCCGACGGCGTGGTGGTCATGAGCCTGTGGGCGGATGAGGTCAAGTCGCGCGACGGCGCGTGCAACTATCTGCTGTGGGCGCCGAACGTGGACGGCACGCGTCCCTGGTCGGACACGCCTTCGGGCCAGGAGCGGCTGAAGCACTGCCAGCTCGCCCTCGCGGGCGCCGGCGCCGAAGGGCTCCTCGTCTTCGGCGAGCGGCTGGACGGTCACCTGCCGGAAGAAAAGGCGCGCAGCGTGCACGGCATCGACCCGGAGACGGTGCTGCGCTTCAAGGTCGAGAAACAGGGCGACGAATACTGGGCAGTCTGGGGAAAGAAGATCTAGGGGAAACGATGGCGCCGCCAATGCTCGAGAGAAGGCAATACAAGATCGGCAAGTACGACATCGTGGCGCAGCCGGCGAACGGCTCGATGCACATGCTGCGCTACACCGTGATGCTGGAGGGCAGGCGGCTCGGCGCGCTGCTCAGCGTGCCGACCGAATCGGACTGCCGCTTCCTGGAAGCTCCGCCGGCGGTGCCGCCGCTGAAGATTTTCTCGGTGACCTACCGCCCGGGCCGGCCGAAGAAGAGCGCACCGCGCCCCGGCGGCGCCGAGCCCGAGCACGGCCCGACCATCCCCTGGTCGATCAAGGGGCAGCGCTACTAGAGCGCTCAGTGCCGGTTTTCCCTGCGCCCGCCGTCCGAGGAGTCGGGAGTGGATCTTCCCGGCGGCTGCGAAGCGGAGGCCTCGAGAATCAGGCCGACCGCCTGCAGGAACACCGGCGTCGGCACTTCCTCCTCGCCCGACAGCCAGCGCTCGAGGCTCCCAGCAGTCGTATTGAGCGCGTCGCCGAGCGCGTCGATCCCGCCGCACCACTCGACCGCGCGGCGCAGGGTCATCATCGGCACGTCCGAGTTGCGCACCCGGTCATCATGACACGATATCGCCCGCGCCTCGTCAGTCCTCCCGTTTCACCTTGATGACCGCCCGCATCCAGGGATGGATGCAGCACTGGAAGTGGTGATTGCCTTCACCGAGCCCGCTCACCTCCGCCTTGCCGCCCGGAGCGATGTCGGTCGATACCAGGCACTCCGGAGCGGTCACCAGCCCCTTGTTGAGCGCAGGACTGGGAATCTTCCCCCCGCCAAAGCTCTGCACCTCGGTGAAGGTATGCACTCGCCCGCCCCTGTTCCGCACCATCAGGTCGTCGTCGGCCTGGATCTCGACATACGGCGGATCCATCCGCCAGGCCTGATGTCCGATGAGGGAGGTCGGCGCCAGCGGCGAAGACAACTCCGTGCCAAATTCGGCAAACGATACGTCGCCTTCCTTCCGCAGGCAGCCGCCCGTGGGGGCCCAGCCCGGGTCGTTGGGAGCGCAATCATCCCGCATGACGACCATCGCGGCATGATCATCGTGCGCCGCGGCCGGCAGCGGAAATGGCATCGAGGCAGCCAAACCCATGATGACCAACGTGAATCGACTCGGCTTCATGTGCTCTCCTTGCGAAGTGATGATGACTAAGCACTGAACGCCGGGGATGAGCCGGTTATTCCACCCGGTCCCCTTTCCTTTGTTCCCCGGCAGGCGGACACTGCAGGCTCAACCAAGGGGAGGAAGCATGAAATCCACGCACGCAGCACTCGCCGCAGCGGCGCTCTTGTTCGCCGCCTCGGGCTGGGCCCAGCACGGCGATCACAAGATGGTTTCGCCGAGCGACCTCAAATGGAGCGATGTCCCCTCGCTGCCGCCGGGCGCCAAGATCGCCGTGATCGAGGGGCCGATGAGCGAGCCGGTTCCCTTCACGGTACGGCTGAAGTTCCCGGCCAACTACCAGATTTCCGCGCACTGGCATCCCGCGGTCGAGCGCGTGACCGTGCTCACCGGCACCTTTCACATGGGCATCGGCGACAAGCTCGACAGGCAGCAGTCGATGGCCCTGTCGCCGGGAAGCATCATGATCATGCAGCCGAAGACCAACCACTTCGCGTGGACCGCGGGCGAGGAAGTCATCGTCCAGCTCAACGGCACCGGGCCCTGGGGCGTCACCTACGTCAACCCGGCAGACGACCCGAGGAAAAAATGACTGCCGCGCGCCGGTAGGAACCGCGCGCCATGACCCTGAAGATGGCTTCGAGCAGCGGCGAGCAGCTGCCGGGGCAGGTGGTTCTGGTGCTGCAGGGCGGCGGCGCGCTCGGCGCCTACCAGGTCGGCGTCTACCAGGCGCTGCACGAGGCGGGCGTCGAGCCCGACTGGGTCATCGGCACCTCGATCGGCGCGGTCAACGGCGCGATCATCGCCGGAAATGAAACGGAAAAGCGCCTGCCGCGCCTGCACGAGTTCTGGGACAAGGTGCGGCTCGGCGGATGGGTCGAGCCGATGGCCGGGCCCTGGGCGAACCACTGGTACGCCAACCTGTCGACGTACATCGGCGGCATTCCCGGCTTCTTCATGCCGCGCGCCATTCCCTGGGGCGGCATGTACGCGCCGCTCGGCGTGTACTCCTCGTCGTGGTACCGCACCGAGCCGCTGCACGCGACGCTCACGCCGCTCATCGACTTCGAGCTGCTGAAAGCGAAGCGCACGCGCCTCACCGTCGGCGCGGTCAACGTGAAGAGCGGCGAGCTGCGCTACTTCGACAACACGCGCGACCCGGAGCCGCTCACCCTCGAGCACGTGATGGCCTCCGGCGCGCTGCCGCCCGCCTTCCCCGCGATCGCCGTCGACGGCGAGCCCTACTGGGACGGCGGCATCTACTCGAACACGCCGATCGAGGCGGTGCTCGATGACCACCCGCGTCGCGACTCGGTGATCTTCAGCGTCAACGTCTGGCAGCCCGCGGGCCCGGAGCCGCAGTCGATCTGGGACGTGCTCGGCCGCCAGAAGAACATCCAGTACGCGAGCCGCGCCGACAGCCACATCGCGCGCCACAAGCAGATCCACCGCCTGCGCCACATCATCCGCAAGCTCTCGCATCACCTGCCCGAGGAGAAGCGCGCCCACCCCGACGTCAAGGGCCACGCCGGCCACGGCTGCGGCACCACCATGCATATCGTGCGCTTCCTCGCCCCCGAGCTCGAGGGCGACGACTACAGCAAGGACATCGACTTCACGCCCACCGGCATCACCGCGCGCTGCGAGGCCGGCTACGCCGACACGCAGAAGATGCTCGCGCGCAAGCCGTGGGAGAAGCCGGTCGACCCGATGGAAGGAGTGATCATCCATCAGGACGCGCCGCTCGGCGAACGCCTCGCGAGGAGCTGAACTAGAATCCCGCTCATGAGCCGGCGCCGGTTCCTCCTGTCGCTCGCGCCCGCGCTCGTTGCGCCGGGATGGGCGGCGCGCGCCTGGGCCGCGACGCTGCCGCGCGCGTCGGCGGTGCCGGGCGGCGTCGCGAGGATCGGCCTCGGCGCCTCGGAGCAGCCGCCGCGCGTACACCTCGGCGGCGATCGCGTCCTGGTGATGCGCGACGGCGACGAGTGGGTCGCGTTCGTCGGCATCGCGCTGAGCGCGAAGCCGGGCTCGAAGCTGCGGGTGGAGGCGGAGCAGCCCGGCGGCGCGGTCGGGCGCTTCGAGATCGCCGTCGCGCCGAAGGAATACGCCTCGCAGCATCTCAAGGTGCCGCCGGGCCAGGTGGATCTTTCGAGGGAGCATCTCACCCGGTACGAGCGCGAGCGGGTGCATCTGAGCGAGGTGCTCAGGACGTTCACCGACTCCGCGCCGGCGACGCTCGCCATGCTGCAGCCCGCGCCCGGGGAGCGCTCGAGCTCGTTCGGGCTGCGCCGCTACTTCAACGGCCAGGCGCGCAGCCCCCACAACGGGATGGACTTCGCGGCGCCCGCGGGCACGCCGGTCGTCGCCGCGAACGCGGGGCGCGTCATCGACACCGGCGATTACTTCTTCCCGGGCCGCACCATCGTCCTCGACCATGGGCAGGGCCTGCTCACGCTCTACGCTCACCTGGAAGCCATCGACGCGGCCGTGGCGCAGGCCGTGTCCGCCGGCAGCGTCATCGGCAAGGTGGGCGCCACCGGCCGCAGCACCGCAGCGCATCTGCACTTCTCGGACTATCTCAACGCGGTCGCCGTCGACCCAGCGCTCTTTCTGCAGGATTAGACGGCAGGCGAGGCGCCTCTCTTGAGATCAGTATGTCTTGTAGGGCAGGAACTTGCCCGACATCTCGACGCGCACGCGATCGCCCTTTTCGTTGGCCTCGCGCCGGATGTCCATGGAGAAGTCGATGGCGCTCATGATGCCGTCGCCGAACTCCTCGTGGATCAACTCCTTGATGGTGGTGCCGTAGACATTCACGATCTCGTACCAGCGGTAGATCAGCGGATCGGTCGGCACCGCGGTGGGCAGCGAGCCCTTGTAAGGCACCGTCTGCAGGATCAGCACCGCCTCCTGCGGCAGGTCGAAGAGGCGGCCGACTGTCTCGGCCTGCTTCTTCGTCATCTGCATCTGGCCCAGGCAGGCGGCGGTGGTCCATTCCTTTGACTGGCCGACTTTCTTCGCCACGTCGGCCCACTTGATTGCCTTCTTCACCTTGCGGAAAGCGATAAGGTCGGTGACGTCCTCCCGCTTCATGGGCTTCATCAGCCCGGCTACGGCTTCGTCTGCGTCGCGTTTCATAGCTGCCTCCTCAAGTACTGCGGATCGTGGCGCATAGTATGGCGCTCGCGCGGCCCGGGCAAGCCGTTGTCGACGATCTCGGTTGCGGGCGCTTGATAGATTCGTGCACAGTAGTAACCTATCGCGCACCTCGATGAATATCGAAAACTCGACGCGGCGCGGCTTTCTCACGGTGGTATCGGTTGCTGGATTGAAGCTGGCGCTCGAGCCGATCCCCGCCTTGGCGCAGCCGGCGAGCGAGCGGCCGAAGGAGGGGGATGTGCTCGTCCCGGTCGAGAGCGAGAGCACGAACGCGCTCGAACCCAGGGATATTCCGCTCGGCGGCCCGCCGCTTCTCGCATGGCCGATGGATGCGGCGGACAAAACCGTGCGCAAGGACTCGCGTCTCAACAAGATCCTCTTGCTGCGTTTGGACCCTTCGACGCTGGTCGGCGCGACCAAGGATCGCGCGGCGGAGGGCGTCGTCGCCTATTCCGCGATCTGCCCGCACGCCGGCTGCGAGGTGAATGTCTGGGTGGCGGAGCAGCAGACTCTCGAATGCTCCTGCCACTATTCGCACTACAATCCGCGCGAGGGCGCGTCGGTCATCGATGGTCCTGCGCCGCGCGCCCTGGCCGCGCTGCCGCTCAAGATCGTGGGCGGCAAGCTGGCGGTGGCGAAACCGTTCACCGGCCGCGTCGGCATTGTTGCGAGCTGACACCGGTCTTGCCCGGGAAAGACGAGGAGGAAAACGTGATGACCAAGATTCTCATGCGAGGCGTATGCGTCGCCGCCATCGCGGCGGCTGGCATGTGCGGGGCTTCGGCGCAGCAGATGATCGAGCCGGCCTCGGCAACGCCGGTGCCGGGACCGATGCCGGAGATCCTTCGGCAGTACACGGCGGTGACCGCCGCGCGGCTGAAAAATCCGGAGGACGGCAATTGGCTGATGTTCCGCCGCACCTTCGACGGCTGGGGTTACAGCCCGCTCGGGGAGATCACGCCTGCCAATGTGAGCCGGCTGCAGCCGGCCTGGAGCTTCGCTACCGGCCAGACGGAAGGCCATGAGGCGCCGCCGGTCGTGAACAACGGCGTCATGTTCGTCGCCACGCCCGGCAACCAGCTGCTCGCGCTGGAGGCGAGGACCGGCAAGGTGCTGTGGCGGTACAAGCGCCCGTTCCCCGAAGACATGACCCCGCTGCACCCGACGAGTCGCGGCGTGGGGCTTTACGGCGACAAGGTGTATTTCGCGGCAGCGGAAGCGGTGCTGGTCGCGATCGATGCCAGGACCGGCAAGGAAGCCTGGGCCGCCAAGGTCGACGACTATAAAAAGGGCTACTACCTGTCGCTCGCGCCGCTCGTAATCGACGGCAAGGTGCTGCTCGGCGCATCAGGCGGTGAATTGGGCGCGCGCGGCTTCCTCGCGGCCTTCGACGCGGAGACCGGAAGGGAGCTCTGGAGGACCTATACGGTGCCCGCGCCGGGCGAGCCGGGCAGCGAGACCTGGCCCGCGGGCGGCGACCACTATAAGCGGGGCGGCGCCTCGATCTGGATCACCGGCACCTATGACCCCGAGACCAATCTCACTTTCTGGGGCACCGGCAACGGCGGCCCATGGTTCGGGGATCAGCGTCCCGGCGACAATCTCTTCACCAGCTCGGTGGTCGCCTTCAACCCCGGCACCGGGCAGATCAAGGGACACTTTCAATATCATCCCAACGACTCCTGGGATTGGGACGAAGTCTCGCCGCCGCTGATCGTCGACTACCGGCGCGACGGGAGAACCGTGAAAGGCCTCGTCAACGTCGCTCGAAACGGCTATCTCTGGCAGCTCGAGCGCACGCACGACAAGATCAACTTCGTTGCCGGCCAGCCCTACGTGCGCCAGAACGTGTTCAAGGGCCTCGATCCCAGGACCGGACGGCCCGACGTCGACGAGACGCGCAAGCCGGGCACCAACAAGACCGCCGAGTTCTGTCCGAGCCTGTGGGGCGGCAAGAATTGGCCGCCGGCCGCGTACAGCCCGCAAACGCGGATGCTCTACATCCCCGCCAACGACAACCTCTGCACACAACTCACCGGCGAGGCCCCGAAATACGTGCAGGGCGAGCGTTTCCAGGGCGTCGCGAAAAACGTGCTGAAGATGGTTGCCGGCGCCGACCACATCGGCGAGCTGCAGGCCTGGAATCTCGATACCGGCAAAAAGGTATGGACGACCAACATGCCGTCGTTCAATTGGGGCCCGGTCCTCGCCACGGGCGGCGGATTGCTGTTCGCGGGCGGCACCAACGATCGCATGTTCCGCGCGTTCGACGCCAGGACCGGCAAGATCCTGTGGGAGTTCCCGACCGGCTCGGGCGTTGCCGGAGTGCCGGTATCGTTCCAGGTCGACGGCAAGCAATATGTCGCGGTGCAGTCCGGCTGGGGCGTCGACCCCGCGAAAATGCAAACGCGCATGAACCTGATTTTCCCCGGCCAGTATCCGGATGTGCCGCAGGGGGGGACGGTCTGGGTGTTCGCCGTGAAGTGACGGTTACTTCGCCTTGATGCTCGCGATCTTCTTTGCGACCTGCGCAAGGATCAGGCCGATGAGCGCCCCGGACGCATCGATGGCCACATCCTGCAGCTCGTAAGGATGACGGTGGCCGAATATCTCGATGGCCTCGTGCAGGAAGGCGAATCCGATTACGCCCAGCGCGACCATCGAGACGGGCACTCGCGGCAGCGACCACCTCCATGCGAGGGCGAGAACCGCAAATGAAACCAGGTGCGCCCTTCGATGAAGCTCGCCTCCGAATGCCTGTCCAGCCGACGGCATGACGCCGGCCACGAGCAGGGCAATCGTCAGCGCGATTGCGCAGGCGAGGGAAACGCGACGCAGAACTTCAAACATTTAATGATTTTAAATGCTGGAGTGGATAGGAGGAACGCATGAAACCGAGCACGCGCTGGACGATTGCGGTTGTCGCTGTGATAGTGATCGCGATACTTCTCCTGCTCTTGTTCCGGCGCGGCGAGCCGGAAGCGCCGGCCAAGAGCGTGGTCGCCACGCAGCCCGCGGCACCCAAGGCGGAGCCGGCCGCTCCGGTCAAGCCCATGGCGGCTGAGCCGCTGAGCGCAACGGCGTACTTCGGCTACAACCGGACCGAAGTGCGTCCCGGTGAAGCACCGAAGCTCGACGATTTCGCCGCCAAGCTGAAGGCTCGGGCCTACGATCGCATCGACGCCATCGGTCACACCGACCGGATCGGCAGCGACTCGTACAACCTGGCGCTCTCCAGGCGGCGCGCCGAAGCCGTGCGCGCGTACCTCGCCGGCAAGGGTGTGGACGCCGGACGCGTTCGCATCGATGCAAAAGGGGAGGCGGAACCCGTGACCGGCGAAGCATGCAAGAACATGGGCCCGGAGAACCACCGCAACCGGAAGCTGATCAGCTGCCTGCAGCGCGATCGCCGCGTCGAAGTCAAGCTCGTCGCCAGGTCCTAGCCTTAAGGCAGGTCCTGATCCCGCCCGAGAGTTGGAAGCAGTGCCACCTCTATGAGGCGCCGGCCGGCAGCGCCGATCATTGCGCGGCCTCCCACTCCTTTGCGGCCTTCACCAGCGCTTCGAAGGCGCCGCCGCTCTCGAGCAGCGCGCGCTTGAGCGCCGGCTCGAGCGGCTGCTCTATGCCCGTTTCGTCGAGCGGCATCCTGTCCTCGCGCACCGCTTTCATCAGCCTGCCGATCTCGCCCGAGGCGTGCGCCGGGGTATGCATGATCAGCAGCCGGCGCATCGGCAGGGGGTTATTGGGCATGTGGCAGTTTTCGCACTGCGCGTCGCGCATCCGCAGCGCCAGGGTCCTGTAGGTGAACTCGAGCTTCGGCAAATAGGGGTTGTCCTGCCGGAACAGGCCGTCGAAGAGCGTGACGCGCGGCTGAATGCGGCCCTCCTTGTCCATCCACATCCAGTTGCCGTCGAATTTCGGGCTCAAGGGTTGCGTGGCGACGACCGTGCTGCCGAGTTCGCCGCGCTCGGTGAACTGCCCGATGACGATCCTGGCTGTCTTGGGATTGACCCACAGCAGGATGCAGTTCGTCGCCTGGTAGACGCCCCATTTCGCCTCGTCGTGCCAGAACGGATAGGGAAACTGCCCCGGCGGCAGGCGGTTGCGGAACGCCGACTGCAGCCGGATCAGGTACATCCGCTCGCGCTCCACGTATTCGACGCTGTGCTCGCCGCTGAACATGAAGAGCGCGAGATACAGGCCGGCGAACACGTCGGGCGCGAACTGCGTGAGGTTGGTGTCCTTGAGCAACGCCCCTGCATCCTGATTGCGGCGTCCCCACAGGAGCCGCGGCGCCAGGCTGCGCCGCAGCGCCGAATCGCCGAACAGGCTGCGCCGGCAGCGATCGAAGGCCGCCTGATCCGCGGGCGAAGCCGGCGGACAGACGCGCTGCAGCTCGAGCGCCACCTCGGAGGCCATGCGCTCGACCTGCTCGCCGAGGTCCGGCAGATCGTCCTCGGCCGCCGCGACGCCGCCCGCGAAGAGCGCGGCGGCGAGCAGGAGCGCGCCGCCCGGCGCGCAGCCACCTGCGATGCGCATCGGGCTAGCGCGTGGGCTTCAGGTAATTGGCGAGCAGGTGGTCGGCGAGCTTGCGCCCCATCGATTCGCCCACATCGAGCGAATTGCGGAAGTGGATGCCGCCCCAGATGCGCACCTCCTTGTGCTCTTCCGCCATCTGCACGAGGCTGTCGAAGCGGCGCTGCAGGCGCGCGTCCGCGACGTCGGTCACGGCAAAGCTCTCGGGCCCGGCGCCGAAGACGGATTCGAGAATGCTTCTCGCGGTACCCGCGTTGATCCCCGCCTGGGACGGATATTCCGGATGCATCGGCGTGGCATTGAGCGCCAGCCAGCCCGCGTCGCGCTCGGTGGCGTCGTTGCCGTCCTGGTCGCCGTTGCGGATCGCCGTGAGCGGCCGCCAGAACTGGTAATGGAACTTCGCGTCCCAGTCGAGGATGTAGCAGTTGGCGATGCCCATGGAGAGCAGCGCGAACAGGCGCGCGTTCTCGGCAAGCCCGAGCCCCCTGCGGGCTGAAATCTGCGCGGCCGCCTGGTACCACGCGGCAAAAAGATTGCCTTGCGCCCAGAAGCGCACCGCATCGGACTGCGCGTCGGTGCGCTTCACGCTCTTCAGCCCGCCAAATTCCTTGGTCTCGTTGTAGTCGCGCGCGTAGAGGGTGCTCGAGAGCTTCGGCGGCGGGCCGGGACGGAACTGGTTCGCCGCCTTCATTCCCCACGGCCTCGCCGTCGCGTACTGCGAGAAAAGCGGCGGCGTGGTCGGGACCCACACGCCGGGCCGCGTCAGAGGCCGGTACGTGTCCGGGACATTGGTGTCGTCGTTCTGGCGATCGGCAAAGACGCTGGCCGCGACTTTTTCGCCCAAGGCAATGCCGGCGGCCCGCGCGGGGCTGTCCGGCACCCTCTCCAGCATCGCCGTAAATGCGGTATCGATGCGCGCTTTCTGGCCGGGATACTGCCGCATCAGGATCTCGCGCGCAGCCGCTGCCGCAGCGGCCTCCGCGGACGCGTTCGGATCCGCCGCGATATCGGGCGTAAAG
>VBBY01000180.1 GCA_005881595.1 Betaproteobacteria bacterium
GTACGGCACGTGCACCGCCTGGATGCCCGCCATCAGGTTGAACAGCTCGCCGCACAGGTGATCGGAGTTGCCGACTCCCGATGAGGCGAAGGCGAGCTTGCCCGGCTCGGCGCGCGCGCGAGCGATCAGCTCCTGCACGCTCTTCGCCGGGAAATCCGGCGCGACGATCAGGATGTGCGGCGTGGAGGCGACCGGCGCCAGCGGCACCAGGTCGATCTCGGCGCGGTACGGCAGGTTCGGCAGCGCCGCCGCGCTGATCGCCAGGCCGTTCTGCGCGAAGAGCAGCGTGTAGCCGTCGCCCGGCGAATGCGCAGCCGCGTCGGCCGCGAGGTTGCCCGCCGCACCGGCGCGCGTCTCGACATACACGTTCTGCTTCCAGTAGGCGCCGAGCCGGTCGGCCATCACGCGCCCGACGATGTCGGTCGAGCTGCCCGCCGCGTAGCCGACGAAGACGCGCACCGGCTTGGCCGGATACTGCGCGTGCGCGCCGAAAGAGAAAAGCAAAGCCAGCAGGAAGATTGCTTTCATAGGTGGGAAAACATCCTCTTGCCCGCAACGGGCATGTCGGCGGTCAGGATCTCGCCGTTCAGCGAGTCGGTGATGTAAAGCGTTTTTTCCTTGAAAGCGATGTTCGTCATCAGGCGATGCTCGCTGCCGGCGTGAGCGAGATGGGTCGGCAGGCAGTTCGCGTCGAAGCGCCAGATGCCGACGCCGAGGTGGCACACCAGCAGGCCGTCGGCCTCGTCCATCTCGATGCCGTCGGGCCCGGCATGGCCGCCGGAGAGCTGGATCGCGACGCCGGTCTTCGACGGCGTGCCGCCCTCCATCAGCGGCAGGCGCCAGATCTGCTGCGAGCGGGTCATCGCGACGAAGACCTGGGAATTCTTCGAGTTCAAGGTCACGCCGTTGGGCGAAGGCGCGTTGTGCACGAGCCGCTGCAGCTCGCCGCCCGCTCGCAGCCGCCACACCCGCCCGCTCGGGTCGGCGATGCCGCTCTGCCCCTGGTCGGTGAAGTACAGATCGCCGTTGTCGGCGAAGTGCAGGTCGTTGAGACCCTTGAAGCCCTCGCTGAATGCAGTTTCAAGCAAGGGTTCTACTTTTCCCGTCCCGGGATCAAGAATCATCAAACCGCGTCGGTAATCCGCGATGAAGATCCTCCCATCGCGATGGATCTTGAGCCCGTTCGGCCAGCCGTCGTACTGCGTCACAAGCTGCCACTCTGCTTTTGAATTTATTTTAAAAATCCTGCCAAACGGGATGTCCACGCACCAGAGATTGCCCTGCCTGTCGAACGACGGCCCCTCGAGAAAGCAGTCGACCGCGGCGCCCTGGCGGTTCGGGTCCGACCACGCCGTGCGGCGCTTCTCGCGGAACTTCGCCGGCAGCGCCGTAAAGCGCCGGACCTCGATTTTCTTTATCTCCTGAAAGGGGTTCAGCATCGCTAAGCGCGCGCGGCGTTCGCTCCGGCGATGCGCCCGAAGACTGCGCCGTTCGTCAGACCCGACCCGCCAGGATAGTTGAACCAGAAGATGCCGCCTACCAGTTCGCCGGCGGCGTACAGCCCGCGCATCGGTTGTCCATCCGAATTGATCACCTGAGCGTCGGTGTTGATGCGCAGGCCTCCGAACGAGAAAGTGATTCCGCACGTCACGGCATAGGCTTCGAAAGGCGGCGTGTCGATGGTGTTCGCCCAGTTCGACTTCGGCACCGCGAGGCCCTCGGTGTGCCGCCCGTCCTTGACGTTCGGATTGAACGGGATGTCGGTGCGCACCGCTGCGTTGTAATTCTGAATTTCCTTCAACGCAGCGTCCGCATTCACGTCGTCGAGAACGGAGACCAGCTCGGGAAGCGTATTGGCCACGCGCTTTGTCACCTGCCGAATCTTGTACTCGTCGCGCAGCAGGTGCTTCACCTTGCCGTCGAAGATCTGCCAGGCGAACTGGCCAGGCTGCTGCAGGACCACGCGCCCGTACTTGGCGTAGGTGTAGTTGCGGAAGTCGGCGCCCTCGTCGACGAAGCGCTTGCCCTCCGCGTTGATATAGATGCCCCAGGGATAGGAGTGCTTCTGGAACTGGTCGCCGACCGCGAGGTCGCCGAACTCCGGGGCGTTCCTCTCCCAGGCCACGGCGTGGCAGCCCGACCAGTTGCCGGTCGGCTGCGCGCCGATGTCGAGCGCCATGCGGATCGCGTCGCCGGTGTTGAAGCGCGTGCCGCGCACCTTGGCGAGCTCCCAGCCGGGGCCCAGGTAGCGCGTGCGCCACTCGGTATTCGCCTGGAAGCCTCCCGCAGCGAGCACTACCGACCTGCCTTTAACTTCGACTGTCTTTCCTGCCTTTTTCAGGATCACACCGTGGATTCCATCATCATCCGCAATGAGCGAAACGGCGCGCGATTCGTACCAGATGTCGATGCCGCTCTTTCGCGCCGCCTGCGTGAGCGAGTCGACCAGCCCGGGACCGCCGCCCACGGCCTCGACCGCGAGCCCGCCCCAGAACTTGAAGCGGCCTTCCACCTTGAACGCCTGCCGACCCCAGGCGGCGGTGAAGCGCACGCCTTTGCTGCGCATCCACAGCGCCGTGGGCAGGCTCTGCCTGACGAGGACCTCGGTGAGATCGGGATCACAGCGGTACTCGGTGACGCGCGCCATGTCGTCGAGAAACTGCTCCTCGGTATAGGCGCCGAAGTCCGTGCTCGAGATTTCCTCCTCTGAAAGATCCGGGATCAGCCGCCTGATGTCGTCGACGCCGCGGTAGGCGACGCGCAGCAAGCCGGCGGTGAAGCGCGAATTGCCGCCCGCTTCTTCCTCGGGAGCTCTTTCCAGAACCAGGACTCGATCGCAGTGCTCCCGGGCTGCGAGGGCCGCGCAAAAGGCCGCGTTGCCGCCGCCGACCACGATGACGTCGTACATCAGTCCGCCTTGATGTGGGCCTTTTGAATGACCTCTTTCCACCGCGCCTGCTCTTTGGCGATGAATTGAGCGAACTCCCGCGGCGTCGAGCCGACCGGGATCGCGCTCTCCGTGGCAAGGCGCTCGAGCACGGCCCTGGAGCGAACCGCCTTCGCGGCTTCGTCGGAGAGCCTTTTGATTACTGAATCAGGCATCCTTGCCGGCCCGATCAGCCCGTACCACTGCGAGGTCTCGAATCCCGGGTAGCCCTGCTCGGCCACCGAGCGCACGCCGGGCAGCACCGGGAGGCGGCCCGGAGTGCCGACCGCGACCGCGCGCAGCTTCCCGGCCTTGACGTGCTGCAAGAGCGGCGGCGTGCCGGCGACGCCGACCTGCGTGCGGCCGGCCACCAGGTCGATCACCATCGGGCCGGTGCCCTTGTACGGCACGTGCTGGAGATCGATGCCGCCGGTGGCGAGCTTCAGGTATTCCATGGCGAGGTGGCCGGCGCTCGCGTTTCCCGCCGAGCCGTAGTTGAGCTTGCCCGGCTCGCGCCGGGCGAGCGCGATCAGCTCCTTCAGGTCCTTCACCGGCACGTCGGCGTGCACCACGTACAGGGTCACCACCTTGACCAGCAGCGAGATCGGCGCGAAATCCCGGTTTGCGTCGTAAGGCAGCTCCTGCCCCATGAACGGGTTCGCGGCGAGCGTGCCGATGTGCCCGATGATCAGCGTGTAGCCGTCGGGCTCGGCGCGCGCCACCTCGCCCATCGCGATATTGCCGCCGCCGCCCGGCTTGTTCTCGACCACGAAGTTCTGGCCCAGCGCCTTGGCCATCTCGGCGGACACGGTGCGCGCGACGAACTCCGAGCTGCCGCCAGGCGCGAACGGAACGATCAGCCGGATCGGCTTGGAAGGATAGGTTTGCCCTTGTGCAAGCGTGACGACCGCGGAAAGGAAAATGAACAGGGCCTTTCTCATCGCTGCGAGAGCTCCAGGATGTGCATCCCGGTGTTGGCGCGGTCGACGATGTAGATGTACCCGCGATCATCGACCTCGAGGTTGTTGGTCTGGATCGCCAGCTTGCAGCGCTCGCCGCCGTCGGGCGCCTTGACGCAGCGCTTGTCGGTCCTGTCGGTGGTGGCCGGGATGTAATAGCCGATCTCGCGCGGATGGAACGGATCGCGGATGTCGACCGCGCGCACGCCGGCGTTGAACCATGCCATGAACACGGTGCGCCCGGCGTACATCGGCGGCTGGTTCTCGTTGGAGGAGTGCGAGCCGAAGCGCCCGCCGCGGCTGCAGAAATTGCCGCTCGCCTCGGGCACGTTGAAAGTCGACACGCCGACCGGCTGCTTCTCGTCGGTGACATCGACGATGAACGCCATCTGCCGCGGCTCGAGGCACTCGTTCACCAGCGACTCGTTCACCACCACCACGAAGTCGCGGCGGTTGCCGCCCTTGTCTTTCGCGAACTCCCCAATCTCGATGCCGAGGACCGGAAGCGTCGTGTGCGCGCCGTTCATCGAGGAAAGATGGAATCGCCCGACCTGCGGCGCGAGCAGGTTTTCCGGCGTCGGCTCGCGCGGCCCCGAGACGAGCTTCGCCCGGTCGACGATCTGCAGGATGCCGTCCTTGTTGGTGCCGTAGCCGAAATAGACCCGGTTGCCCTTAGCGCCGGTGGAGATCGGGCCGTGCAGCTCGGTGGGCACCGGGCCGCTCGCTCCCGGCTGCTGCCCGGGCAGCCCGAAATTGCGGATGAACCGCGGACGCGCCGGGTCCGACAGGTCGAACACCTGCGTCATGCGCCGGGTGCGCCAGTCGGGCAGGCCAGAGACGAGATACGCGATGCCGCTGTCGCATTCCCACCAGCTCTTGTGCGTGCCTTTCAGCTTGTCGACCACGACGACGATGCGCGAGGGCTTCTCGGGCGCCGTGACGTCCCAGACCTCGTGCGCGAGGTTGCCGAAGGTGCGCAGCAGGTAGAACTTCGACTTGTCGGCTTTCGGCAGGTCCTTGCCGCTGCACACACGCGCCATCTGCGCGCCGCCGGTCTCGGCCTGGCCCGGCTCGCCCGGAATGTGGGCGAG
>VBBY01000142.1 GCA_005881595.1 Betaproteobacteria bacterium
TGGCGCACCGACCGCATCCTGCGGCGGCTCGAGGCGATGCTGGCCGTCGCCGACCGCGAGCACTCGCTCATCATCACCGGCATGGGCGACGTGCTCGAGCCCGAGCACGGCATAGTCGCCATCGGCTCGGGCGGCCCCTACGCGCAGGCCGCCGCGAAGGCCCTGCTGGAAAATAGCTCCCTGTCCGCCAAGGACATCGTCGAGAAGTCGCTCGCCATCGCGGCCGATCTCTGCATCTATACGAATCACCAGCGCAGCATCGAGGTGCTGGAGTGAGCGGCATGACGCCGCAGGAGATCGTGCACGAGCTCGACAAGTACATCGTCGGGCAGGGGAGAGCGAAGCGCGCGGTCGCCATCGCGCTGCGCAACCGCTGGCGGCGCCAGCAAGTGGCCGAGCCGCTTCGCCAGGAGATCACGCCGAAGAACATCCTGCTGATCGGCCCGACCGGGGTCGGCAAGACCGAGATTGCCCGTCGCCTGGCGCGGCTCGCCGACGCGCCGTTCATCAAGGTCGAGGCGACCAAGTTCACGGAAGTGGGCTACGTCGGCCGCGACGTCGATACCATCGTGCGCGACCTGGTCGAGATCAGCGTAAAGCAGACCCGCGAGCAGGCGACGCGCCGCGTGCGCACGCGGGCGCAGGAAGCTGCCGAGGAGCGGATTCTCGACGCGCTGCTGCCGTCCCCCCGCGCGGCTGAGATCGAGGAAAACGCCACCCGGCAGAAATTCAGGAAGAAGCTGCGCGAGGGCGAGCTCGACGACAAGGACATCGACATCGAGGTGGCGGCGAGCCAGCCGCAGATGGAGATCCTCGCCCCGCCGGGCATGGAGGAGCTCACCTCGCAGATCCAGGGCATGCTGTCCAACCTCGGCGGCGCTCGGCGGCGGCTGCGGCGCATGAAGATCCGCGAGGCGGCGCAGCTGCTGACCGAGGAGGAGGCAGGGCGGCTGGTCAACGACGACGAGCTGAAGTCGCGCGCGCTCGCCAACGCCGAGCAGAACGGCATCGTGTTCCTCGACGAGATCGACAAGATCACGAGCCGAGGCGATGTCGGCGGCCCCGACGTCTCGCGCCAGGGCGTGCAGCGCGACCTGCTGCCGCTGGTCGAGGGCACCACGGTCTCGACCCGCTACGGCATGGTGAAGACCGACCACATCCTGTTCATCGCCTCGGGCGCGTTCCATCTCGCTCGGCCCTCGGACCTGATTCCCGAGCTGCAGGGGCGCTTCCCGATCCGCGTCGAGCTCGACTCGCTGTCGGTAGAGGACTTCGAGCGCATCCTCGTGTCCACCGATGCCAGCCAGGTGAAGCAGTACCAGGCGCTGCTCGAGACCGAGGGCCTGAAGGTGGAGTTCCGGCCCGAAGCCATCCGCCGCATCGCGGAGATCGCCTTCCAGGTGAACGAGAAGACCGAGAACATCGGCGCCCGGCGCCTTTACACCGTGCTGGAAAAGCTGCTCGAGGAGGTTTCCTTCGACGCCGGCAAGCGCGGCCCGGGTGCGGTGACGATCGACGCCGCGTACGTCGACACCCGCCTCGGCGAGCTCGCGAAGAACGAGGACCTGGCGCGCTACGTTCTTTGAGAGGAGCTTTTTTTCAGCTCTTCTTCAAGGCATTTCCTGCAAAGGCAGCCGCGTCCCGGGATCGGCGTGAGGCTGGGCACTGCGGCACACCAGCATTCGACGTCGCCGGCGCCGCACTCGAACTGCGCGCCGCAGACCGGGCAGCGGATTTCATCCAAGCTGCTTTACCGCCTTGCGCAGGAACTCCATTTGCTTTTTGAAATTGGTGCAACCGTCGCAGATCGCGAGGTGCACGCGCAGCCGCAGGCGCTCGATGAAGCCGAGCTGCCGGTCGAGACCCTGGGAAACCAGGCGCGAGACCTCCTTGCACGTGGGCATCATCTGCCGAACCAGTTTTGTTCGAGACACAGGCGCAGCGCCATCCGCGCGCGGTAGAGCAGCACCCAGCAGTGGGTCGCGGTCACGCCGAGTTCCTTACAGATCTCGTCAGTCTCGAAGCCGAGGTGCTCGCGCAGCATGAAGGCTTGCGCGGTCCTGGCGGGCAGGCGCGACAGGCATTCCTCCAGCTTCGCAAAGAACTCCTTCTGCTCGAGCGCCGCGTCCGGATCGGCCCAGGCGGAGGGCATTTCGCGCCAGTGGCCGGTCTCGTCGAATAATTCCTCCATCTGGTCTGCGTCGGCCGCTGGCGCTTCCCGGCTGGCGCGGCGGATGGCGTCGACGATCTTGTGCTTGAGGATTCCCGTGAGCCAAGTGCGCAGGTTCGAGCGCCCGGCGAAGGCGGCCTCGCCGGCCAGCGCCGCGAGCAGGGTCTCTTGGACGGCGTCCTCGGCGGTAGGCCGGTCGCGAAGCTGCAGCGCGGCATACCGCAGGAGGTAGGGCCGCTCCCCTTCCACCCGGGTCCGGAAGTCGCTCATTGCCAGAGATTCTAGGGGTCTTGAAACCGGAGAGGGAGCCCCTACATGGAGCGTATGCAGTTTCAGGAAAGGAGAAAGCGAATGGCTAACATTACCCGATTCGATCCGTTCAACGAACTGGTCGATGACCTGTTCAAGGGCTTCCTCGTGCGTCCCCTCGCGGTGGAAGGGCGCGTCGAGCTGCCCCGCATGAAGGTCGACGTGGCCGAGAAAAACGGCGCCTACGTTGTCACCGCCGAGATCCCGGGCGTCACGAAGGAAGACATCCAGGTCACCATCGACGGCGCGCAGGTAACGCTGTCCGCTGATGTCAAGCGGGAGAAGGAAGTCTCGAAGGAAGAGCGCGTGCTCCACACCGAGCGCACGTTCGGCAAGGTCACGCGCAGCTTCACGCTGCCGCAGGAACTGGACGAGGCGAAGGCCGAGGCCAGGTACCACGACGGCGTGCTCGAGCTGACACTGCCGAAGAAGCAGGCAGCCGCGCAGAAGCGGATCACCATCCAGTAACTCTCCCCGCAGCACAGCTCCAGGGCCGGCAAAAAACGCCGGCCCTTTTGTTTTGTAGAATGCCCCCGGGATGAACGCCCCTTTCAACCACAGCCCGCAGGCCGCGGAGAAGGCGCGCATCCTGGCCGAGGCGCTGCCCTACATCCAGCGCTTCCACGGCAAGACCATCGTGGTGAAGTTCGGCGGCAACGCCATGACCGACGAGGAGCTGAAGGCCGGCTTCGCGCGCGACGTGGTGCTGCTCAAGCTGGTCGGCATGAACCCGGTGGTGGTGCATGGCGGCGGGCCCCAGATCGAGCAGCTGCTCGCGCGCCTGGGCAAGAAGGGCGAGTTCGTGCAGGGCATGCGCGTCACCGACAGCGAGACCATGGACGTGGTCGAGATGGTGCTCGGCGGCCAGGTCAACAAGGAAGTGGTGGAGCTCATCAACCAGGCGGGCGGCAAGGCGGTCGGCCTGACCGGGCAGGACGGCGCCTTCATCCGCGCGCGCAAGATGCTGCTGCCTTCGAAGGAGAACGGCCACATCGACCTCGGCCAGGTGGGGGAAATCGACTCGATCGACCCCTCGGTGATTCAGGCGCTCGAGGCCGGCGGCTTCATTCCGGTGGTGGCGCCGATCGGCACCGGGTCGGACGGCATGACCTACAACATCAACGCCGACCTGGTCGCCGGCAAGCTCGCCGAGGTGCTGCGCGCCGAGAAGCTGGTGGTGCTCACCAACACGCCGGGCGTGCTCGACAAGGCCGGCAAGCTGCTGACGGGGCTGACGCCGAAAAAGATCGACGACCTGGTGGCGAAAGGCGTGATCTCGGGCGGCATGCTGCCGAAGATCGGCTCGGCGCTCGACGCCGCGCGCAGCGGCGTGAAGAGCGTGCACATCATCGACGGCCGCGTGCCGCACGCGCTGCTCCTCGAAGTTCTCACCGACCAGGGCGTCGGCACCCTAATCCGAAGCAAATAAGGGTGTGAGAATCGCCCGGCTGGAGCCTTCACGGCGGGTGTGGATCTTCGACCTCGACAACACGCTGCACGACGCGGCGGCGGGCATCTTTCCGTCGATGCACGAGCAGATCAACGCCTACCTGAAGCGCCATTTCGGCGTCGACGATGCCGGTGCGGATGCGATGCGGCGCCGCTTCTGGCTGCGCTATGGCACCACGCTGAAGGGCCTGATGCGCCACCACGGCACCGACCCGCGCCATTTCCTGCGCGAGACGCACCGCTTCCCGCAGCTGGCGGACATGGTGGTGCACGAGAACGCGCTGCGGCATGCGCTCGCACGCCTCGGCGGCAGGAAGCTGCTGTTCTCCAATGCGCCGCGCCATTACGTCGAGCAGGTGCTGCGGGCAATCGGTGTCGGGCGTTTCTTCGACGCGGTGTACAGCATTGAAGACGCGCGCTATCTTGGCAAGCCTGCCCTGCAAGGCTTCCATGTGCTGCTGCGCAACCACGACCTCGATCCGCATCGCTGCGCCTTCGTCGACGATGCGCTCGACAACCTGCGCACGGCGCACCGCCTCGGCATGTCGACCGTGTGGGTCAGCCGTGACCGGCGCCGCGCGCCCTTCGTGGACTTGCGCGTGCGCTCGGTGATAGAACTCCCCCGCTTGGTGTTCCGCTAGGGCTCGGCTTAGAATCTGCGCCGGTCGGTCCTTTCCCCCCATGCCCCGCGCCAAAGGCGAACGCAGGCTCGAGATCCTGAAGGCGCTCGCGCACATGCTCGAGGCGCCGAAATGGGAGCGCATCACCACCGCGGCGCTGGCCGAGAAGCTCGACGTCTCCGAGGCCGCGCTCTACCGGCACTTCGCCTCCAAGGCGCAGATGTACGAAGGGCTGATCGAGTTCATCGAGAGCTCGGTTTTCACCCTCGCCAACCGCATCGCCGAGGACGAATCCGACGGCCGCCGCCAGGCCGACAAGCTGGTCGAGATGCTGCTCGCGTTCGCCGAGAAGAACCCCGGGATGGTGCGCGTGATGACCGGGGACGCGCTCGTCGGCGAGCACGAGCGGCTGCAGGCGCGGATGAACCAGTTCTTCGACCGCTTCGAGGCGACGCTCAAGCAGTCGCTGCGCGCCACGGAGGACGGGGATACGGCAAGCCGCGCCGCCGCGCTATTGCGCTACTCGATCGGCTGCCTGCACCAGTTCGCCAAGAGCGGCTTCGTGAAGAAGCCCACCGAGAGCTTCAACGCCCAGCGCCGCTTCCTGCTCTAATCAGGGACAGACCACGTTTTCAAGCCGGCTGGAACAGCTCGATCGGATTGCCGTCGGGGTCCTCGAGCTGGATCTGCTTTCCTCCCGGGCCTGATTCGATTTCGTTGCGGAAACTCAAGCCCTGTTAACGGATTGCCGCCATGGCTCTGTGAAAAACGTGGTCTGTCCCTGATTATCGGCTGCAGACCTTGCAACCGGGGTCCTTCGCGACCTTGACGCTGCGCCAGTCGCCGTTCTTGGCGTCGAGCAGCAGCAGCCGGCCGTTGAGCGATGTGCCGATCTGCGCCAGCAGCTTGATCGCTTCCATCGCCTGCAGCGCGCCGACGACCCCGGTGAGCGGGGCGAAGACGCCCATCACCGAGCACTGAACATCCTCGACCTGCGCGTCCTCGGGAAAGAGGCATGCATAACAAGGGGAATTTTCCTTAGTCAAATCGAAAACTGCCACCTGGCCGTCGAAGCGCATGGCGGCGCCGGAGACGAGCGGCTTGCGCTGCTGCACGCAGCCGCGGTTGAGGGCGTGGCGCGTGGCGAAGTTGTCAGTGCAGTCGAGAACGACATCGTTTTTCGAGATCAGCTTTTCGATTTGATCGCCTTCGACGCGCGCCGCGATCTCGACGACTTCAACTTCGGGGTTGACGGCGTTGAGGGCCGCACGTGCCGCTTCGACTTTCCTCGCGCCGACCGAGTCGGTGCGATAGAGGATCTGCCGCTGCAGGTTGGTGAGATCGACCTTGTCGGCGTCAGCCAGCGTCAGCCGGCCGAGGCCCGCTGCCGCGAGATAGAGGGCCGCCGGGCAGCCGAGGCCGCCGGCGCCGACGATCAGCGCGGCTGCCGAGCGCAGCCGTTCCTGCCCCTCGATGCCGATCTCGGGGAGCAGGATGTGCCGGCTGTAGCGGAGGAGCTGCTCGTCGTTCAGTTAGAAGAAGGCTTGGTCTGGGCGACCGTCGGCGACTGGCCCTTCACCGGCTCGCCCTTGAGGAAGGCGAGCGCCTGCAGGAGCTGGAAGTCGTCCTTGCCGCCGAACTCGGGCGGCTTCTGCTCGCCCGGCGCGGCGTTGCTGGCGGGGGCAGTGGCCTTCGCGCGCGGCGCTACCGGCTCGGCCTTCTCGATCTTCGCTTTACCGTTCTCCAGGTGTCGCTGCAGGTCGGCCTCGCGCACGCGGGTCGCGATGGCGGTGTCGGACGGGTCCTCGATGACCAGGTCGGGCGTGATGCCGAGCGCCTGGATCGAGCGGCCACCGGGCGTGTAGTAGCGCGCCGTGGTGAGCTTGATCGCGGTGTTGTTGCCCAGCGGCATGATGGTCTGCACCGAGCCCTTGCCGAAGGTCTGCGTGCCGATCACCGTGGCGCGCTTGTGATCCTGCAGCGCGCCGGCGACGATCTCGGAGGCCGACGCAGAGCCGCCGTTCACCAGCACCACCATCGGCACGGTTTTCACCGCCGATGGAATGCTCTTCAGCACGTCCTCGCCGCGGCTGCCGCGCACGTAGTCGTCCGGCGTGGCGAAGAACTTCTTCTTCGCGTCCTCGGCGCGGCCGTCGGTCGAGACGATGAGCGACTTGGCCGGCAGGAACGCGGAGGAGACCGCCACGGCGCCGTGCAGCAGGCCGCCGGGGTCATTCCTCAGGTCGAGGACCAGGCCTTTCACCTGCCCTGACCTGAACAGCGCATCGAGCTGCTTCACGAGATTCTCTGCAGTCGCCTCCTGGAACTGCGACACGCGCACCCAGACATAGCCCGGCTCGATGGTCTTCGACTTCACGCTCTGCACGCGGATGATGGCGCGCGTCAGCGTCACCACGACCGGGACGGTTTCGCCCTTGCGGGAGATGGTCAGCGTGATCTGCGTGTTCGGCTTGCCGCGCATCTTCTTCACCGCATCGGTGAGCGTCATGCCCTTCACCGGCATCTCGTCGAGCTTGATGATCAGGTCGCCCGGCTTGATGCCGGCCTTGAACGCCGGCGTGTCCTCGATCGGCGAGATCACCTTGACGAAGCCGTCTTCCATGCCGACCTCGATGCCGAGGCCGCCGAACTGGCCCTGCGTGCCGACCTGCAGTTCCTTGAACGCTTCCTGATCGAGGTAGGCGGAATGCGGGTCGAGGCCGGTCAGCATGCCGTTGATCGCCTCGGTGATGAGCTTCTTGTCCTCGACCGGCTCGACGTAATTGGTCTTGATGGCGCCGAACACCTCGGTGAAGGCGCGCAGCTCCTCGATCGGCAGCACGGTGCGCGCCGCGCGGTCGGCGACCGCCTGGAAATTGAGGCTGATCAGCACCCCGGCGATGACGCCGATGAAGATCAGCCCGATGTTGCGAAACTTGTTATGCATAGGGATCGCTTATTTCAACTTGACCCAGCGCAGCGGGTCAAAAGCGCGGCCAAGGTGCCGCAGTTCAAAGTATAAACCCGATTCCTCGTTGCCACCGCTCGCGCCGGTAGTTGCAATGCTGTCGCCCGGCGCCACGGCGTCGCCCACCTGCTTGAGCAGCGACTCGTTGTTGGCGTAGACCGAGAGGTAGGCCTCGCCGTGGTCGACGATGAGCAGGTTGCCGAACCCGCGCATCCAGTCGGCATACACGACCTTGCCGCCGGCAATCGCCCGCACCGGCTGTCCCTCCGGGGCGCGGATGAACACGCCTTTTGCCTCGGTTCCCGCCGCTCCCCTTGGAGCGCCGAACCTGCCGGTCAGTTCCCCGCGCACCGGGAGCCTCAGCTGGCCGCGCAGCGTGGAAAAGGTCACGTGCCTGTCACCGGGCTCGGGCACGCTTTCCACGAGGATGCGGCCGATGCGCTCGATCAGCCGCGCCAGCCGCGCCTCGTCGGCGCGCAGCACCCTGATTTCCTTCCGGCTCTTGCGCACCTCGCCGGCGACGCGCTCGAGCACGCGGCGCCGCTCGCGGCGCTCGGCGAGAATCTTTTGACGGTCGACGCGGCTCGCGCGCTCCACCGCCAGCAGCCGCGCGTGCTGCGCCTCGGCCTCGCCCGCCAGGTGCTCGAGCTCGGCGATGCCCGCGCGGTGGGCGGCGATCAGCGACGCCGCGGCGCGCGAGACGTAGCCGAGGTAGTGCAGCGTGCGCGAGAGAGCCGAGGGGTCATCGCCGGAGAGCGCCACCCGCAGGGCGTCTGGCCCGCCGCCGGCGTAACGGGCGGCGAGCATGCGCTCGATGCCGGCCTGGCGCTCGGCGAGCGTGCGCTCGAGCGCGCGGCGTCGCTCCGCGACCTGCGTCGCCTCGGCGCGCAGGCGCTGGCCCTCCGCCTCGAGCGCGGCGAGCGTGCGGTTGGCGTTGGAGATCGCGCGCTCGGAATCGCGCAGCGCATCGCGCGCCTCGCGCTTTTCGCTTTCCCTGCTCTCCAGTTCCTGCTGCAGCGAATCGATGCGGGAACGCAGCGCCTGCAGATCTTCCTCCCGCGGCGCGCCTTGCGCGGCGAGCGCGGCAAACGCGAGCGCGAGAAGCAGAGACCGCCTCAGGCCTTGACCTTGCCTTGCGCCGACACCGCGGCGATGCGCTTCGCGACCTCCTCGGCATCGCCGAGGTAGTAGTGCCTGCGCGGCTTGAGCTTGTCGTCGAGCTCGTAGACCAGCGGGATGCCGGTAGGGATATTTTCATTCACGATCGCTGCATCGGAAATATTGTCCAAATGCTTTACCAAGGCGCGAAGCGAGTTGCCGTGCGCGGCGATCAGCACGCGCTTGCCGGCGCGGACCTGCGGCGCGATCGCCGTTTCCCAGTAAGGGACGACGCGCGCCACCGTGTCCTTGAGGCATTCCGTGCGCGGCACGATAATTCCGGCGTAGCGCGGGTCGTGGGCCTCGCTGCGCGGGTCCTCCGGTGCGAGCGCGGGCGGCGGCGTGTCGTAGCTGCGGCGCCAGATGAGGACCTGCTGCTCGCCGAACCTGGCCGCCATTTCCGGCTTGCTGAGCCCCTGCAGCGCTCCGTAGTGGCGCTCGTTGAGCCGCCAGTCCTTCACCTCGGGCAGCCACATCCGGTCGAGCTCGTCGAGCGCGAGCCACAACGTGCGGACGGCGCGCTTGAGCACCGAGGTGAACGCAAGGTCGAAGGCGTAGCCGCCCGACCTGAGCAGGCGGCCTGCGGCGCGGGCTTCCTCGATGCCTTTCTGCGACAGGTCGACGTCGGTCCAGCCGGTGAAGCGATTCTCGCGGTTCCAGTCCGACTCGCCGTGCCGCAAAAGGACAAGCTTGTGCATCACGCTGAATTATAATGGCCGACCCCAGTGGATTTCGTACGCAACAACCTCCTGCTGATCGTCGTCGCGGTCGTTTCCGGCGCGATGCTGATATGGCCGCTTCTGCGCCGCACGACGGGCGGGCCGTGGGTCGACGCCTCCATGGCGACGCAGCTCATCAACCGCGAGGACGCGCTGGTGGTCGATGTGCGCGACCCGGGCGAATACGGCGCCGGCCACATCCTCGGCGCGAAGAACTGGCCGCTCGATCGCCTCGACGAGCGCGGCGGCGAGGCCGCCAGGCGCAAGGACAAGCCGGTGATCGTGTACTGCGACACCGGCGAGCGCGCCCCGAAGGCGGCGGCGGCGCTGAGGAAGCTCGGCTTCACGCGCGTAGTCAACCTCTCCGGCGGCCTGCCGGCCTGGCAGCAGGCCGGCCTGCCGGTGGAAAAGTGATGGCGCGGGTGCTGATGTACATCACCGCGGCTTGCCCGTTCTGCCAGTCGGCGGAGCGGCTGCTGCTTGAAAAGGGCGCGCGCATCGAGAAAGTCCGCGTCGATCTCGAGCCGGCGCGGCGCGCCGAGATGGTGCAAAAGAGCGGCCAGCGCACCGTGCCGCAGATCTGGATCGGCGAGCGCCACGTCGGCGGCTGCGACGATCTCTACTCCCTCGAACGCGAGGGCAAGCTGGACCCACTCCTCGAGGGCTCGCCATGAGCGAAGCGCAGCAGCCGCAGGCAAGTTTTCAGATCGAAAAGATCTACGTCAAGGACCTCTCGCTGGAGATTCCCAACGCGCCGCAGGTGTTCGTGCAGCAGGTGCAGCCGCAGGTCGAAGTGCAAATCAACACCGCGGCGGCGCAGTTCGCCGAGGCCTATTTCGAGGTGACCGTGTCGGCGACCGTGACCGCGCGCGTCGAGGAGCGCACCCTGTTTCTCGCCGAGGCCGTGCAGGCGGGCATTTTCTCGGTGCGCAACGTGCCGAGCGGGGAGCTCGATCCCCTGCTCGGCGTGGCGTGCCCGACGATCCTGTTCCCGTACCTGCGCGAGACCATCTCGGACCTGATCGCGCGCGGCGGCTTCCCGCCGGTGCTGCTCAGCCCGATCTCGTTCGAGGCGCTCTACGTGCAGCGCCTGCAGCAGCGACAGCAACAGCAACAGCAGGGCGGCGAGGGGCCGCGCATCGAGGTCGCGCGTTGATGCGTTTGCTTTTGCTGCCAATCCTGTTGTTTGTGACTTTCGCTGCAACGGCGGGGGATTTCCGCGCCGTCGAGGAAAGCGGCGCGGTGCTCTACGATGCGCCCTCGCGCGAGGCAACGCCGGTCTACGTGGTGTCGCGCGACTATCCGCTCGAGGTGCTGGTCGAGCTCGACGCCTGGGCCAAGGTGCGCGACGGCGCCGGCGCCATCAGCTGGATCGAGAAGAGGCAGCTCGGCGAGCGGCGCACGGTGGTCGTCACCGCGACGAGCGCGGACGCGCATCTGCGGCCCGAGGACGACGCGCCGGTCGCGTTCGTCGCCTCGCAGAACGTCGCGCTCGAGCTGCTCGAATCCGCCCCGGAGGGATGGGTGCACGTGCGCCACGCCGACGGGGCGGACGGGTATCTGCGCGCCGCGCTGGTCTGGGGAATTTGAGGCGGCATGGCGCGCATCGCGGTGCTCGGCGCGGGCGCCTGGGGCACGGCGATCGCCTGCGCGCTCTCGAGCCGGCTCGAGGTTGCGCTGTGGGCCCGCGACCGCGCCCAGGCCGAGCAGATTTCCGCGTCGCGCAAGAATGACCGCTATCTGCCCGGCATCGCGTTGCCCGCCGCGGTCCAAGTCACCTCGAGGCTCGAACAGGCCGTTTCCAAAACCAGGCTCGTGCTCGCCGCGACGCCGGTAGCCGGGCTGCGCGAGCTCCTTGAAGGCCTGCCCGCAGCGCAGCCCTTCGTCTGGCTGTGCAAGGGCTTCGAGGAAGGCAGCGGCTCGCTGCCGCACCAGATCGCGGAGCAGACGCTGGGCAAGAGCGCGCGCTGCGGCGCCGTCTCGGGCCCTTCCTTCGCGCAGGAAGTGGCGCGCGGACTGCCCTGCGCCCTCACGCTCGCGTCGCGCGATGCCGCTTTCGCGCGCGAGGCGGCCGGCCTGCTGCACGGCGGGCGCCTGCGGGTGTACTACAGCACCGACCTGGTCGGCGTGGAGATCGGCGGCGCAGTGAAGAACGTGATGGCGATTGCCGCCGGCATCTCGGACGGTCTCGGGCTCGGGCACAACGCGCGCGCCGCGCTGATCACGCGCGGCCTTGCCGAGATCGCGCGCCTGGGCACGGCGCTCGGCGGCGCGCCGGAGACCTTCATGGGCCTCGCCGGCGCGGGCGACCTGATCCTGACGGCGACCGGAGACCTGTCGCGCAATCGCCGCGTCGGGCTCGAGCTGGCGCGCGGCCGCGCGCTGCGCGAGATCCTCGAGGGCCTCGGCCACGTCGCCGAGGGCGTGCGCTCGGCAAAGGAGGTCTCGCGCCTCGCCGCCGCGCGCGGCGTCGAGATGCCGGTCACCGACGCGGTCAACGCGGTGCTGGAAGAGCGGCTCACGCCGGCGGCGGCCGTCGACCTTCTGCTGTCGCGCGACGCGAAGATGGAGCGCTAGGCGCCGCCGGGAAAGCCGAGCTGGCGCCAGGCTTCGTACACCACTACCGCCACGGCATTCGACAGATTCAAGCTGCGATTGCCGGCCCGCATCGGCAGCTTGAGGCGCATTTCCTCCGAAAACTGCTCGAGCAAGGAATTCGGCAGGCCTGCGGTTTCCGCACCGAAGACCAGCACGTCATCTTCCGCGTACCGTACATCGGTATAGAGTATTCGCGCTTTTGTCGTGAAAGCGAGGATGCGTCGCCCGGCGAAGTGAGCGCGACACGTGTTCCAGTCCTGGTGCAGTTTCAGTTCGGCAATTTCATGGTAGTCGAGACCGGCGCGCCTGAGCTGCCGGTCGTCGATGGAGAAACCGAGCGGCTTGACCAGATGCAGACGTGCGCCGGTATTCGCCGCGAGCCGGATCACGTTGCCGGCGTTCGGCGGGATCTCGGGCTGCACGAGGACGATCTCAAGCATCGGGCGGGAAGGTCCGCGCAACGACCCAGTTGACCACGCGCGCCGCGCCGGCGCGCTTGAGGGTTGCCGCAAGCTCATCGAGCGTCGCGCCGGTGGTCATGACATCATCGACCACTGCGATCGCCGCGCCGTCGAGCGAGCGCTCGCAGCGGAACGCGCCGCGCACGTTGCGCGCCCGGTCCGACCACGGCAGATCGGCCTGGGCTCGCGTATTTCTTTCTCGAGCGACGACGGTCAATTCGAGGCGCGCCCGGCGCTCCCTCGCGACATGGCGGGCGATTTCCGCCGCCTGGTTGTAGCCGCGCTCGCGCAGCCGCTCCTTTGAAAGCGGGACCGGAAGCACGCAGTCGGCCCTTTCCCCCGCCGGGATGCATTTCTGGAGCAAATCTCCCAAAAGCGGTGCAAGGGCGAGCTGGCTGCGGAACTTGAGCGCGTGAACCAGCGTGTCGGCCGGGAAGCGGTAAGCGAGCGCGGCGGCGGTCGCATCGTAGCGCGGCGCATCGGCGAGGCATCGCCCGCAGAGCGCGGCTCCGGGCGAGGGCAGCGCGCAGCGCGGGCACAGCGTGCCGGCGAGCCGCGGCAGATCGGCGTCGCACGCCGGGCAGAGAATGCCGCGCGCCGCGCCGCGGCATAGGAAGCAGCTGCCGCCGAACAGCAGATTCGAAAGGAATTCGCGCATGCTATCGTCTCGGCATGTGGACTGTAGCGCAGCTTTCCGAGGATCTGGCGGCGGGCAGGACGACCAGCCGCGATCTCCTCGAGCAGGCGCTCTCGCGCATCGCCGCTCCTGAGGGCGAGGGCGCGCGCGCCTTCCTCAAGCTGTACACGGACACGGCGCGCGCCGAGGCCGAGTTCTCGGACCGGCTGCGCCGCGCCGGCATCCGCCGCTCGCCGGTGGACGGCCTGCCGATCTCGCTCAAGGACCTGTTCGACGTGGCGGGGGACGTGACGCGCGCCGGCTCGAAGATCCGCGCCGAGGCTGCGCCCGCGAAAGCCGATGCGCCGGCGGTGGCGCGATTGCGCGCGGCGGGCGCGGTGATCCTCGGCCGCACCAACATGGTCGAGTTCGCCTTCGGCGGCGTCGGATTGAATCCGCATTTCGGCACCCCGAAGAACCCCTACGACAGGAAAACGGGGCGCGTTCCCGGAGGCTCGTCTTCCGGCGCCGCGGTGGCACAAGCCGACGGCATGTGCGTGATGGCGCTCGGCTCCGACACGCGCGGCTCGATCCGCCAGCCGGCGGCGCTGTGCGGCGTCGCGGGATTCAAGCCGACGGCGCGGCGCGTGCCGCGCGAAGGCGCCTTTCCTCTTTCCTTCACGCTCGATTCCGTCGGGCCGCTCGCCAACTCGGCAGCCTGCTGCGCGATGTACGACGCGATTCTCGCCGGGGAGCCGCCGCTGCCGCTGCCGGAGATGCCGTCCAGGGGCCTGAGGCTCCTCCTGCCTCGCTCCTCGGCGCTCGAGGATCTGGATCCTCAGGTGGGGAAGGCATTCGACGTCGCCCTGGCACGTCTTTCCAGGGCGGGAATGCTGGTGACTGAAGTTCCAGTCCCGGCTTTCGACCGGCAGGGCGAATACTTCAAGGGCGGCGGCCTCGCCGGGGCCGAGGCCTACCATATCCACCGGCCGTACCTCGGGCGCCTCGCCGAGTACGATCCGCGCGTCGGCAAGCGCGTGCTTCTGGGCAAGGACATCTCGGGGCCGGACTATGTCCTCATCACCGAGCTGCGCGCCGCCTACATCCGCGAAGTCGAGGCTCTTGCCGCTGCGTTCGACGCCATCGTCATGCCGAGCGTGCCGTGCGTCGCGCCGGCGATCGCCGAGACCGAGCGCAGCGACGAGGACTATTTCCGCTGGAACTTCCGCATCATGCGCAACACCGGGCTGATCAACTTCCTCGACGGCTGCGCGCTGACGCTGCCCTGCCACGCGAAAGGCGCGGCGCCGGTTGGCCTGATGCTGTGCGGGCCGGCGATGAGCGATCGCCGCATCCTCGCGGTGGCGGCCGCGGTTGAGCGGGCCCTTCCCGGCGATTGACCGGCGGGTCGCGCGCCGGCGCTTCGCCCGCGCCGCGCGCACCTACGCCGGGGCCTCGCGCATGGAGGCCGAGGTCGCTTCGCGCATGCTCGAGCGGCTGGATTACGTGAAGCTCTCGCCACGACGTATTCTCGATGGCGGCAGCGGGCCGGGGCGCGACGCCAGAGCGCTCACGGCACGCTATGCAGGCAGCCAGGTCATCGCGCTCGATTTTTCGCTGCCGATGCTGCCCCGGCCAGGCCTGCTCGAGCGCCTGCGCGGGCGTGCGCCCTTGGCGGTGTGCGCGGACCTGGCGCAGCTGCCGTTGCCGGAAGGAACAATCGACCTTGCGTGGTCGAACATGGCGCTGCACTGGCTGAACGAGCCGCTCGCGGCATTCCGGGAATTGCAGCGCGTGCTCGCGCCCGAGGGGCTGCTGATGTTCAGCACGCTAGGCCCCGACACGCTGAAGGAGCTGCGCGCCGCAGCCGGCGAGCGGCGCGTGCATGCCTTCCTCGACATGCACGACCTCGGCGACATGCTGGTCGCCGCCGGCTTCTCGGCGCCGGTGATGGACATGGAGCTGCTCAGCCTGGCCTATCCTGACCCTTCGGGTCTGCTCGCCGATTTGCGCGCGAGCGGCCAGACCTGCGCGCGCGCCGACCGGCCGCGCGGGCTTGCGGGCAAGCGCTTCGGCGCGCGTCTGCGCTCGGCGCTCGCGCCCCACGCCACGTTCGAAGTGGTCTACGGCCACGCCTGGAAAGCCGCGCCACGAGCCGCCGAGGAAGTCAAAACAGTGCGCGTTTTCAAGCGTATTCCTTGAGAGATGTGGTAATTTCGGCTTCCTCGTGAGCGTGGGGCCGCTGCCATGGTCGTAGCAATCGTATTGGTTTTATTGGTCCTTGGCTCTCTCCTGTTTCACTTCCTGAGCCCGTGGTATTTCACACCGATCGCCTCCAACTGGCAGGCGATGGACGACACGATCAGCATCACGTTCTGGGTCACCGGGTTTGTCTTCGTCGCCATCAATTTGTTCATGGCCTATGCCGTGCTCCGCTACCGTTACCGCAAGGGCGGACGGGCGATGTACGAACCCGAGAACAAGAAGCTGGAATTGTGGCTCACCGGATTGACCACGGTGGGCGTCGCCGCCATGCTGGCCCCCGGCTTGTTTGTATGGGCGAAATTCGTCGAAGTGCCGAAAGACGCGGCAGTGTTCGAGGCCTTGGGCAAGCAGTGGTACTGGAGCTATCGCTTCCCCGGGAAGGACGGCAAGCTGGGGACCGTAGATGCAAAGTACGTCAGCGATAAAAATCCGTTCGGCATGAATCCCGACGATCCCGACGGACAGGACGATGTGCTGGTGGCAAGCCCCGAGCTCCATCTTCCCCTCGGCAGGCCGGTCAAGGCGCTGCTGCGCTCCGTGGACGTCCTGCACGACTTCGCGGTGCCACAGTTCCGGGCGAAGATGGACCTGGTGCCGGGCCTGGTCACCTATATCTGGTTCACCCCCACCCGGACCGGGAAATTCGACCTCCTGTGCAACGAATTATGCGGCGTCGGGCACTTCGTCATGCGCGGCAAAGTCGTCGTCGAGGAAGAGCGCGAGTTTCAGGCGTGGTTAAGCAGCTATCCGACGTTCGCGCAAACCTCGGCGCAAGCAGCCGGCAGTGCTGCAGCCGGCAAGCCGCTCTATGCAGTGTGTGCCGCCTGCCATGGCTCGCAGGCGGAGGGTAACCCTGCGCTGCACGCGCCGAAATTGAGCGGGCAGGGAGACTGGTATCTGAAGCGGCAATTGAAATATTTCAAGAACGGTGCTCGCGGCACACACGACAAGGATGTGTTCGGCAAGATGATGGCGCCGATGGCGGCGACGCTGGGTGATGACGCCGCCATCGATAACGTCGTCGCCTATATCAAGACGCTGCCGGATAATCCTGCGCCGCGGACGGTGACGAAGAGCACGACCTATGGTCAAAAGACTTATGTGACCTGCGGGGCCTGTCACGGTGCTGATGGGCGGGGCCTGCAGGCAACGAATGCCCCCCGGCTGGCGGGCATGAGCGACTGGTATCTGGTCACTCAATTGAAAAATTTCAAACAGGGTATTCGCGGCGCCCATCCGAAAGACATGTACGGTCCGCAGATGGCATCGATGGCCGCAATTCTGGCCGATGACCAGGCAACCAATGACCTCGTTGCCTACATCAATACCTTGCGCTGACCGGCCTATTCCTTGCGGTGACCGGCCTATTGTTATAATGATCGGACCTCAAGCGGAGAGGAAATCTTGATGAGTTCCGTCGCGCATGACGCAAGCCTTTTTGTCCCGCCTGCGGAGGTCGAAGAGGTAGAGCTTTACCATCCGAAAACTTTCGTCGGGAAGTACATCTGGAGCCAGGACGCCAAGATCATCGCCGTCCAGTACGCGATCACCGCGATGGGGATAGGGTTGGTGGCGCTGGTGCTGTCGTGGTTGATGCGGCTGCAGCTGGGGTTCCCGGACCGCTTCTCCTTTATCGACCCGAGCAACTACCTTCAGTTCGTCACCATGCACGGCATGATCATGGTGATCTACCTGCTGACCGCGTTGTTCCTGGGGGGGTTTGGCAACTACCTCATCCCGCTGATGGTCGGCGCCCGCGACATGGTTTTCCCCTACGTCAACATGGTGAGCTACTGGGTCTATCTATTCGCCGTGCTGTTGCTGGCGGCGAGCTTCTTCGTGACCGGCGGGCCCACGGGCGCCGGCTGGACCCTGTACCCGCCCCAGGCGATCTCCCAGGGCACCCCGGGGGCGAGCGGGGGAATTATCTTGATGCTCGTTTCCCTGGCTTTCTTCATCATCGGATTCACCATGGGCGGCCTGAACTACGTGGTGACGGTGTTGCAGGCGCGCACGCGAGGGATGACGCTGATGCGGCTGCCCTTGTCGGTATGGGGAATTTTCATGGCCACCGTGCTGGCGCTGTTGGCCTTTCCCGCCCTGTTCGTCAGCGCCATCATGATGATTCTGGACCTGACGCTGGGCACGAGTTTCTTCATGCCCGCCGTCGTCTCGATGGGAAAACAGACTGGCCACGCGGGAGGCAACCCGCTGTTGTTCCAGCACCTGTTCTGGTTCTTCGGTCATCCCGAGGTCTACATCGTCGCCCTGCCGGCCTTCGGCATCGTCTCCGACCTGCTCAGTGTCCATGCAAGAAAAAACATCTTCGGCTATCGGATGATGGTGTGGGCGATCGTGGCCATCGGCGCGCTCAGTTTCCTGGTGTGGGCGCACCACATGTACGTCAGCGGCATGAACCCGTACTTCGGCTTCTTTTTCGCCACCACCACGCTGATCATCGCCGTCCCCACGGCCATCAAGGTCTACAACTGGGTCCTGACGCTGTGGCGCGGCAACATCCACCTCACCGTCCCGATGCTGTTTGCCATCGCGTTCATCTTCACGTTTATCAACGGCGGGTTGACTGGCCTGTTCCTCGGTAACGCGACCGTGAGCGTCCCGCTTTCGGACACCATGTTCGTGGTCGCGCATTTCCATATGGTGATGGCCATTGCGCCCATCCTGGTGGTGTTCGGGGCGATCTATCACTGGTACCCCAAGATCACCGGGCGGATGCTGAACGACAGCCTGGGCAAATTTCACTTCTGGGTCACCTTCCTC
>VBBY01000143.1 GCA_005881595.1 Betaproteobacteria bacterium
GCACGCGGCCGGTATCGGCATCGATGCCGCTCGGCACATCGAGAGCGAGGATCGGGCAGCTCTGCTGGTTCGCATAGTCGACCAGCCTGGCAAATTCGCCCGTGATCGGGCGTGTCAGGCCGATGCCGAACAGGCCGTCGATGATCAGCGCCCAGCGCTTGTCGCCCGGCAGCGTGGCAGGATCCGCGACCTGGGCGACGGTGACGCGGAAAAACCGCTCGCGCAGGCGCTCGGCGCAGATTTTCGCGTCGCCGCCGTTGTTGCCGGGCCCGGCGAGGACCAGGATGTCCCTGCTCGTGTCCGGAGCAAGGCGCGCCGCGGCGTCGGCGGCGGCGAGGCCGGCGCGCTCCATGAGCGGCGGCGTCGCATCCGCCGCAGCCTGCTCGATCCTGCGGATGTCGGCGGAAAGATAGATCGGGGCGGACACGGCGTCATTGTAAGCACAGCTCTGCCGCAAGCCCCTCAGCGCAGCTTGAACATCCTGCCCGGCAGATAGGTGACGAGCTCGGGGACGATCCAGATCACCGCCACCGCGACGACCATCAGCACGAAGAAAGGCAGGGCGGCGCGCGCGATTTGAAACATGTTCTTCCCGGTGAGGCCTTGCAGCACGAACAGATTGAAGCCCACCGGCGGCGTGATCTGCGCCATCTCGACGACCAGCACGACGAATATGCCGAACCACAGCAGATCGATGTTGGCTGCCCGCACCGTGGGCAGGATCACGGAGGAGGTAAGCACCACCATCGAGATGCCGTCGATAAAGCAGCCCAGCACTATGTAGAGGAGCGTCAGCACCACGATGAGATGCGCCGCGGTGAAGCCTTGCGCGGTGATCCATTCGGCCATCGCGCGCGGCACTCCGGTGAAGCCCATGGCGACGGTGAGAAACGCCGCCCCGGCGAGGATGAAGGCGATCATGCAGGACGTTTTGGTTGCCCCCATGACGCTCGCCATGAAGTTCGTCCAGGTGAGCGACCCGGTGAGCGCAGCGAGCAGCAGTGCGCCGGACACGCCGATCACCGCGGCTTCAGTGGGCGTCGCCACCCCGGTGTAGATCGAGCCGATGACCGCGCCGATGAGGAGGACGGCAGGAATCAGGTGGCGCGCCGCGAAGATCTTCTCGCCGAGCGAGGTGACCGACTCGCGCGGTGGAGTGCGCGCGGGATTGAGCAGCGCCCACGCCGCGATGTAGCCGGAGAACAGCAGCATCAGCATCACGCCCGGCAGCACGCCGGCGACGAAAAGCCGCGCGATCGAGACATCCGCGGCCACGCCGTAAACGATCATGATGATCGAGGGCGGGATCAAAAGGCCGAGCGTGCCGGCGCCGGCGAGCGAGCCGATCGCCATCGGCTCGTCGTAACCGCGCTTGAGCAGCTCGGGGATGGTGATGCGGCCGATCGTGGCCGCGGTGGCGGCCGACGAGCCCGAGATCGCTGCGAAAATGCCGCAGCCGAAGACGTTGCAGTGCATCAGCCTGCCCGGCAGCGGCGCCATCCACGGCGCGAGGCCGCGAAACATGTCCTCAGAAATCCTGGTGCGAAACAGGATCTCGCCCATCCAGATGAAGAGCGGCAGCGCGGTGAGCGCCCAGCTGGTGCTCGCTCCCCAGATCGTGGTTGCCATCAGGCTGCCGGCAGGCGAATCGGTGAAAAGAGTCATCGCGATCCAGCCGACGCCAAGCAGGGTGAGCGCGATCCAAAGACCGGCAACCAGCAACAGCGCCAGAGAGCCGATGAGGACCACCGCTATCAGCAACATTTCCACGGCGTTAGAGCTCGAAGCCCGGCGCCTGCGCCGCGGGACGGCGAGCCTCTGCCGCCTCGTAGGAGGTCGGACGCGAGCGCAACGCTGCGACCAGGTCGTCGATCACGGCGACCAGGAGCACGACCAGGCCGAGCGCCATTGCCGATTGCGGCATCCACAGCGCCACCGGCACCAGTCCCTGCGACACGTCGTGCAGCTGGTAGGACGTCAGCGTCATGTCGCAGCAGTACCAGGCGAACAGGCCAACAAGCAGCGCCGCAACCGCGAGGCATACGACCTCGAACACCCGCCGCGTGCGGCCGCGCAAATGATGCAGCGCGAGCGTCATGCGGATGTGCTCGTTCTCGCGCAAGGTCCAGGCCAGCCCGAGAAAGGATGTGGCGGCGAGGCAGAACCCTGCGAAGTCGTCGAACGAGTAAGCGGCGAAGCCGAGGCTGCGCCCGGCGATCTGCGCTGCCGTCAAGGCCGCGATCGCGACCAAAAAAAATCCGGCCAGCAGGCCGGATCCCCGGTACAGAAGCTCGAGCGCAGCGCGCATCGCGGCTGCGGCTGAGCCTACTTGCGGAACGCCTTGAGGATGGCGCCTCCTTCGGCACCCGCCTTCGCCGCCCATTCGTCGGCGATCTTCTTCCCGATCGCATCGAACTCCGACGACAGCCTGGCAGACGGTTTCATGATCTTGATGCCGTGCGACGCCATGGTTCTGACGTAACCCTCGTTTTCGGTTTCGCTGGTCTTCCAGCCGCGCGCCTCCGCCTCTTTCGCCGCGCCGAGCACGGCCTTCTGCTCGCCGGCGTCAAGCTTGCCGAGCGCCGCCTTGCCGACGATGACCATGTTTTGCGGCAGAAAGGCCTGCGTGTCGTAGTAGTACTGCAGGTAATCCCACGCCTGGCTGTCCACTCCCGTGGCGCCCGACGTGAGCATCGCGTCTACCAGCCCCGTTCTGAAGGCCTGCGGAACGTCGGGCACCTGGACCGTCGTCGGCACCGCGCCGATCAGTTCCGCAAAGCGCGACGTCGTCGGACTGTAGGTGCGGAACTTGGTGCCCTTCAGATCGCTAAGGGCATGGATTTCCTTCTTGGTATAGATGCCCTGCGGCGGCCAGGGCACGGAGTACAGCAGCTTGACGCCTTGTCCGTCGAGACGTTTTTCGACATAGGGCTGCGCGGCCCGCCAGAGGGTGCGCTCCTTCGCGTAGCTGTTGGCGAGAAATGGAATTGAATCGAAAGCGAAGAGCGGCGATTCGTTGGCCAGCACCGAAATCAGCACTTCGCCGATCGGTACCTGGCCCGTCTGCACGGCGCGCTTGATCTCGGGATGCTTGATCAGGCTGGCGTTGGAATGCACCTGGATCTGCAGCTTGCCCGCAGTCGCCTTGGCGACGTCTTCTGCGAACTGGCGCGCATTCTTCGTATGGAAATTGCCGTCCGGATAGGGCGTCGGCATGTCCCACTTGGTTTGCGCCTGGGCGCTGCCGATCAGCGCCGCGGCGGCCAGCGCGAAAGGGATTCTCCTCTTCATCGCATTTCCTCCTGTCGGTTCAATGTTAGCAGCACCGCGTCGGCGAGGGCGAGCGATGCCGTGAGGCCGGGCGACTCGATGCCGAACAGATGCACCAGCCCGCGCACGCCGTGCTCGCGCGGTCCCTGGATGAGGAAATCGGCTGCAGGCTCGCGCGGTCCCGCGGTCTTCGGCCGGATGCCAGAGTAGCCCGGCAGCAGCGCGCCGTCGGGAAGCGCTGGCCAGTAGCGCCGGATCGCGGCATAGAAGCGCTCGGCGCGACGCGGGTCTACGTCGTAGCCGATGCGCTCGACCCATTCGACGTCGGGGCCGAAGCGGGCCTGGCCGGCCAGGTCGAGCGTCACGTGCACGCCGAGGCCGCCGGGCTCGGGCACCGGGTAGATCAGGCGGGAGAACGGCGCGCGGCGCGCGAGCGAGTAGTAATTGCCCTTCGCGTAGAACTCGCCCGGCGCGAGCTCGCGCGGGTAGCCTTCGATGCTTTTCGCCACGCTCGGGGCTTTCAGTCCCGCGCTGTTGACGAGCAGCCTGGCCTTTATCTCTTCATTTCCCGCTCGCAAGACGATTCCGTCGGAAGCAACTTCGGCTTTCTCCAAGGGGCTCTTCAGCGCGAGCATCGCGCCGTGCGCCTCGGCGTCGCCGAGGTACGCGAGCATCAGCGCGTGGCTGTCGATGATGCCGGTCGAGGGCGAGTAGAGCGCGGCGACGCAGTGCAGCTCGGGCTCGAGCGCGAGCGCCTGCTCGCGCGTCATCCACACCACGTCGGTGACGCCATTGGCGTGCGCCTTTCTCTGGATTTCCTGCAGCTCAGGCAGCTGCTTTTCGTCGCTGGCGACGATCAGCTTGCCGCTGCGCCGGTGCGCGACGCCGTGCGCGACGCAGTACTCGTAGAGCAGCCGCTTTCCCTGCACGCAGCTCGTCGCCTTGAGGCTGCCTTTCGGGTAATAGATTCCCGCGTGAATGACTTCCGAATTGCGGGAGCTGCTGTGCGTGCCGATCGCATCCTCGGCCTCCAGGATGACGACTTCGCGGCCCGCCGAGGCGAGGGCGCGCGCCACCGCGAGGCCGACCACGCCCGCGCCGATGACGACCGACTCTACGCTTTCCAAGTTAGGATGCGATTGTAATGGCTGAGCCACGCAATTCCGGCCGCTGGCAGTTCTGGATCGATCGCGGCGGGACGTTCACCGACATCGTCGCCCGTCGGCCGGACGGCTCGATCGCCACGCACAAGCTGCTGTCCGAGAATCCCGGGCGCTACCGGGATGCGGCCCTCGCCGGGATCCGGAAGATCCTGAACCTGAGCGAGGGCCAACCTATACCGGCGGGCGCGATCGAGGCGGTGAAGATGGGCACCACGGTCGCCACCAACGCGCTGCTCGAGCGCAAGGGCGAGCGCACGGTGCTGTTCATCACGCGCGGCTTCCGCGATGCGCTGCGCATCGCCTACCAGAACCGCCCGCGGCTCTTCGACCGGCAGATCGTGCTGCCGGAGATGCTTTATTCCGGGGTTTTCGAAGTCGAGGAAAGAATCGCTGCGAGGGGAGAGGTCCTTTTACCGCTCGATGTTCTGCAAACCCGGAAGGATCTGGAGAAGGCCTACGCCGATGGCTTCCGCTCGATCGCCATCGTCTTCATGCACGGCTACCGCTTCCCGCAGCATGAAAGACAGGTGGCCGAGCTGGCCCGGCAGGTCGGGTTCACGCAGATCTCGGCGTCGCATCGCGTCAGCCCGCTGATGAAGCTGGTCGGCCGCGGCGATACCACGGTGGTCGACGCCTACCTGTCGCCGATCCTCAGGCGCTACGTCGAGCAGGTGGCCGCCGAGCTCGAAGGCGTGCGGCTGCTGTTCATGCAGTCGAACGGCGGCCTCACCGACGCGCGCCGCTTCCAGGGCAAGGATGCGATCCTGTCGGGGCCGGCGGGCGGCATCGTCGGCGCAGTGCGGACCTCCCTCGCCGCGGGCTTCGAGCGCATCATCGGCTTCGACATGGGCGGCACGTCCACCGACGTATCGCATTACGCCGGCCAGTTCGAGCGCGAATTCGAGACCCGCGTCGCCGGCGTGCGCATGCGCGCGCCGATGATGAGCATCCACAGCGTCGCCGCCGGCGGCGGCTCGATCCTGCATTTCGACGGTGCCCGCTACCGCGTCGGCCCGGATTCGGCGGGCGCGAACCCGGGCCCTGCCTGCTATCGGAGAGGAGGCCCGCTCACCGTCACCGACGCCAACCTGATGCTAGGCAAGATCCAGCCTAAATATTTCCCGCAGGTGTTCGGGGAAGACGGCAAGGACGAACTCGATGCAGAGTCGGTAAGGCAAAAATTCTCAACTCTCACAAAAGCAATTGGTGACGGCCGCAGCCGCGAACAGGTTGCCGAAGGGTTCGTCCAGATCGCGGTCGGCAACATGGCGAACGCGATCAAGCACATCTCGGTGCAGCGCGGCCACGACGTCACCGGCTACACGCTGTGCTGCTTCGGCGGCGCGGCCGGCCAGCACGCCTGCCTGGTCGCCGATGCGCTCGCCATGACGCGCGTTTTCATTCACCCCTATGCAGGGGTGCTGTCGGCGTACGGCATGGGACTCGCCGACCAGAGCGCGATGCGCGAGCAGGCGCTCGAATCGACACTTCAGGATGAAGCCGCGCTGCAGGACGCTGCCGACAAGCTGGCCATCGACGCGCGCGACAGCCTGATCGCTCAAGGGGTCGCGCCGCAGCGGGTGCGCGTGCTGCGGCGCGCTCACCTCAAGTACGAAGGCACCGACACCGCGCTCATGGTGGCGCTCGGTCCTGTGGCCGACATGGTGAACGAGTTCGAGGCCGCGTACCGCAAGCAGTTCAGCTTCCTGATGCCGGGCAAGCCCCTGATCGTCGAAGCGGTGTCGGTGGAGGTCATTGCATCGGGCGGTGTGCACGAGGAGCAGGAGCTCGACAGGAAGAAACCCGGCAAGCCCGTCGAAGGCATCCGCGTGTTCACGGGCGGCAAGTGGCACGCGGCGCCGCTCTACCGGCGCGAGGACCTCGGTGCCGGGCAGCGCATCGACGGGCCTGCCGTTATTGCCGAAGCCCATGCGACGACCGTGGTCGAACCGGAATGGCGTGCCACCGTTACGCCTTTGAATCATCTGGTTTTAGACAGAGTGCAATCCAGAAGAGCGCAAACCGCTATTGGTACGCAGATCGATCCCGTCATGCTGGAGATCTTCAACAGCCTGTACATGTCGATCGCCGAGCAGATGGGGCTGCGGCTGCAGAACACCGCCTACTCGGTGAACATCAAGGAGCGGCTCGACTTCTCCTGCGCGCTGTTCGACGCCGAGGGCAGCCTGATCGCCAACGCTCCGCACATGCCGGTGCACCTGGGCTCGATGGGCGAATCGGTGAAGACCGTGATCCGCCTCAATGCCGGAAGCATGAGGCCCGGCAATGTCTATGTCCTGAACGCGCCGTACAACGGGGGCACTCACCTGCCTGATGTCACGGTGATCACCCCGGTTTTTGATTCTCGACAGATTCTTTTTTATGTGGGATCAAGAGGACACCACGCGGACATCGGAGGAATCACTCCGGGCTCGATGCCCCCGGAATCGAAAGCCGTCGAGGAAGAAGGCGTCCTCATCGACAACTTCCTCCTGGTCGAGCAGGGCCGCTTCCGGGAGAAGGAAACCGTTGCCCTGCTGAGCTCGGGCAAGTACCCGGTGCGCAACGTCGAGCAGAACATCGCCGACCTCCGGGCGCAGGTCGCGGCCAACGAAAAAGGCGTGCAGGAATTGCGGCGCATGGTGGAGCATTTCGGGCTCGAGGTGGTGCGCGCGTACATGCGCCACGTGCAGGACAACGCGGAGGAATCAGTACGGCGGGTGATCGGCGTGCTGAAGGACGGAGAGTTTGACTTGCCGCTCGACAATGGAGCGCGCATCCGCGCCCGCATTCATATTGGAGAGGACCGGCGTAGCGCGCGCATTGATTTCAGCGGCACCTCGGCGCAGCTGCCTGACAATTTCAACGCCCCGGCGGCCGTCTGCATGGCGGCGGTGCTGTACGTGTTTCGCACGCTCGTCGAAGACGACATACCGCTCAACGCCGGATGCCTGAAGCCTCTCGAGGTGCTGATTCCGGAGGGATGCATGCTGCGGCCGCGCTACCCCGCGGCGGTGGTCGCCGGCAACGTGGAAACCTCGCAATGCATCACCGATGCCCTCTATGGAGCGCTGGGCGTCCTGGCCGCTTCGCAAGGAACGATGAACAACTTCACCTTCGGCAACGAGCGCTACCAGTACTACGAAACGCTCGCCGGCGGCTCGGGCGCCGGGCCGGGCTTCGACGGCGCCGACGTGGTGCAGACGCACATGACCAATTCGCGCCTCACCGATCCCGAAGTACTGGAGTGGCGCTTCCCGGTGCTGCTCGAGAGCTTTGCGATCCGCGACGCATCGGGCGGACAGGGACGCTGGCGCGGCGGCCACGGCGCGGTGCGGCGCATCCGGTTTCTCGAGCCGATGACTGCAGCGATCCTCTCTGGCCGTCGCCTGGTGCGTCCGCACGGCCTGGCGGGAGGCGAGCCCGGCTTGCCTGGGCGCAACTATGTGATCCGGGCCGGCGGCAGGCGCGACGAGCTCGGACCTTTCGCCCAGACCGAGATGGCGGCGGGCGATGTTTTCGTGATCGAGACGCCGGGAGGCGGCGGCTACGGACCGGCCGCCTAATATAATAGGACGTAAAGAATGCGCTCCAACGCCATCTACTCGAAGTCCGGAAAGGGAGTCCAGGAAGCTTCCGGCAAGACGAGCCTTCTGAAGCGCGAGCACCGCGTGGTGCTCGCGGCGATCGATGGCAGGGCGACGCTCGCCGATGTCGCGCAGAAGAGCGGCAACGAGTACGACGCCGAGTTCCAGCGGCTGATCGTCCAGCTCGACAAGGACGGATTCATCCGCGAGGTATCGTCGGGTGCGGCGGCCGGTCCCGCCGCGGCAGGCGCCAAGCCGGCCGGCAAGCTCGATACGGCGATCGATCTGGATTTCAGCTCGCTCGCTTCGTCGCAGAAGGCCAATACCGCGCCGCAGCCGACGCGACCTCCGCCGCCGCCACCGGCACCGAAAGCGCCCGCGGTCGACATGGCTGCCAAGGCGGCAGCCGAGCGCCGCGCGAAGGAGCAGGAGTCCGCGCTTCACCGCGCGCGCAAGGACGCTGAGGAGAAGGCGCAGGCCGAGCGCGAGCGCCAGCGCGCCGAAGCCGAGGCCAGGGTGCGCGCCGAGACCGAAGCCAAGCTGCGCGTCGAGGCCGAGAAAAACCTGCGTGAAGAGACGGCGCACAAGGCGCGCGCGGACGCCGTGGCCAAGGCGCAGGAGCTGAAGGCCAAGCTCGACGCCGAGCGCAAGGCGCGCGAGGAGGCGGAGCGGCGCCTCGAAGAAGAGCGCCAGGCCCGCGAGGAGGTCGAGCGCAAGGCGCGCGAGGAAGCCGAGCGCATCCGCCAGGAAGCCGAAGAGCGGGCGCGGCGCGAAGCCGAGGCGCTGCTCCGGCAGATCGAGGAAGAGCGCAAGGCGCGCGAAGAGGCCGAGCGCAGGACGCGGGAAGAAATGAGCCGCGCGCGCCAGGAGCGCGATGAGCGCGCCAGCCGCGCCGAGGAGCGCAAGCAGAAGCAGTCCGAGGGTCCTGCGGAAACGCCGCCGCCGCGGCCGCAAGCGGCCACCGGGAGCGACAAGTTTGCCGATTCTCTGTTCGCCGATCTCGAGGCCTTCAACCAGCGCGAGGAGGAAAGCCGCAAGCAGGACGAGGAAACCGAGCGCGCGAAGAAGGAGGAACGGCTGCGCAAGGCGCGCGAGATGGAGGAGCGGAGGGCCAGGGAAGAGGAGGAGCAGCGCAAGGCGGAGGAAAAGCAGCTTGCGCGCGAGGAGGGAGAGCGCAGGGCCAAGGAGGAGGAGGAGCGCCTCGCGCGCGAGAACGAGGAAAGAGAACGCAAGTTCCGCGAGGAGGAAGACAGGCGCGCGCGGGAGTCCGAGGAGCGCTCGCGCAAGGCGAAGGAAGAAGCCATCCTGGCGGCGAAGACCCGCGGCGACATGGCTTCCGGCGAAAGCGCGCCGCAGGACCGGCGGGCGAAGGCATTGAAGCGGGGACCGGGCGTCGCCGCGGCCTACCGGCGCCAGGAGAGGAATTGGGGCAAGCCGGTAACCATCGCGCTCGTCGTGATCCTCGGCGTGGCGCTCGGGGCGCTGCACGTCATACCGATCTCGACCGCCGACTACGAGAAGGCGGCGCGCGAGGCGCTGGGCCAGCCGGTGAGGGTCGGTTCCGGCAGGATCTCGCTATGGAGGGGGGTGCATTACGAGTTCAAGGATGTTCGCATCGGCGAGCGCGTCAGAATCGCCGAGGCCCGGGCCTTTCCGCCGCTCGACGCGCTGTTCGACGAACGAAAGATCTTCAGGCGCATCGAGCTGGAGGGCGCCGCCTTGCCGCAGGACGTGCTCGGCGAGGTGTTGTTTGCCAGGGCGAACGGGGAGAACTTCAAGCTCGGCCGCGTCGTCGCGAAGCAGCTGAAGCTCGAGGGACCGCTGCCGCTTCCGCCGCTCGATGTCGACGTGGCGCTCGACGCCTCAGGCCTGCCGCGCGCGGCTTCGCTGGCCGGACCTGACAACCTGGTGATCAACCTTTCGTCCAAGGGCGCCGAGCTCGAGTTCGAGATGTCTGCCGGCAGCTTTACGCTGCCGATCGCGCCGGCGCTGTCGCTGGACCAGTTCGGCATGAAGGGCACGCTCACGCGCCGCGGCATGAACATCTCCTCGTGGGACGGCGCGGCGCTGAACGGCAGCGTCTCGGGCACCGCCAAGGTGCGCTGGGGCGGCACCTGGAACGTGGAAGGCGCGGTCACCGCGCGCGGTATCAATGCCGGGGTATTCGCGCCGGCCCTGCTCTTGGAGGGCCGCGGCGAGGGCACCGGCAGGTTCTGGATGACCGGAGCCGAGCCGGCCAAGCTCGCTTCGGGCGGCCGCCTGGAGGGCAACTTCACCGTCAACAAGGGCGTGCTCGGCAGCTTCGACTTGTCGCGCGCCATCCAGACTGGGGGGCGGCAGGTCACCGGCCGCACGCAGTTTACCGAGATGAACGGGCAGGCGATCTACAACGCCGGTGCGGTGGCGCTGCGCAACGTCAATATCGGCGCCGGGGCGCTCAACGCCGGCGCCAGCGCCGACATCGCCCAGAGCGGCGCGCTGTCCGGGCGCATCGTCATCGACGTCAGGAGCTCGACGCAGGCGCTGCGCGCGATCCTGATCCTGGGCGGCACGGTGAAGGAGCCGCAGGTAAAGAACTAGTGCCCCAAATTCTCCGCCTCCGGGGACCGCGCGCGGTTTCGGAGTTCCGCCTCGCCAAGCTGCTCGCATCGCTGCAGAAACTCGACCCCGGCGTTGGCTCCGTCGCGGCCGGGTTCTGGCACTTCGTCGAGGTGGCGGGCGCGCTCGGCGAGCGCGAGGCGAAGGTCCTCGAGCGGCTGCTTGAATACGGCCCTGCGCCGCAGCCGGCGGACGGGACGCTGTTTCTCGTCGTGCCCCGGCTCGGCACCGTCTCGCCGTGGTCGTCCAAGGCGACCGACATCGCGCGCAACTGCGGCCTCGCGCGCGTGCGGCGCATCGAGCGGGGTACGGCTTACTACGTCGATTCCAGCCGCCCGGAAATCGCCGCGCTGCTGCACGACCGCATGACCGAAACCGTGCTCAAGTCGTTCGAGGATGCAGCGCGCCTGTTCGAGCATGTCGTCCCCCGTCCGCTGCAGCTCGTCCGGCTGCCGGAGCTGGCGCAGGCGAACCTGCGGCTCGGGCTTGCCCTGAGCGAAGACGAGCTGGAGTACCTCGAGCAGGCCTTTCGCCGCCTCGGGCGCGACCCCACGGATGCCGAGCTCACCATGTTCGCGCAGGCGAACTCCGAGCATTGCCGGCACAAGATCTTCAACGCCGACTGGATAGTCGACGGCGAGAAGCAGCCTCGGTCGCTGTTCGCGATGATCAGGCACACGCATGCCGTGCATCCGCGCGGCACGCTGGTGGCGTACGCCGACAACGCGGCGGTCCTGGAGGGCCGCGCAGCGCAACGGTTTTACCCCGATGAAAAGGAAACCTACCGCAGGCATGCCGAGCTGACTCACACGGTCGTGAAGTGCGAAACGCACAATCACCCGACGGCGATCTCCCCTTTTCCCGGCGCGGCGACCGGCGCCGGCGGCGAGATCCGCGACGAAGGCGCGACCGGGCGCGGGGCAAAGCCGAAAGCGGGCCTGGTCGGCTATTCAGTGTCGCATCTGCGCATCCCGGGCGCGGTGCAGCCGTGGGAGCAGAACGACCCGGGCAAGCCCGATCGCATCGCCTCGGCGCTGGAGATCATGCTCGAGGGCCCGATCGGCGCCGCGGCGTTCAACAACGAGTTCGGCCGGCCCGCCCTGTGCGGCTACTTCCGCAGCTTCGAGGCCGAGGTGGCCGGCGTCGTGCGCGGCTATCACAAGCCGATCATGCTGGCGGGCGGCCTCGGCAACCTCCGCGCCGGGCACTCGGCCAAGGCGCCGCTGCCGGCGGGCACGCTCCTCCTGCAGCTCGGCGGCCCCGGCATGCTGATCGGCATGGGCGGCGGCGCCGCCTCCTCGATGGGCGGCGGCGCGAACCTCGCGAGCCTTGACTTCGATTCGGTGCAGCGCGGCAACGCCGAGATCCAGCGCCGCGCGCAGCAGGTGATCGACCGCTGCTGGCAGCTCGGCGATGCCAACCCGATCCTCGCGATCCACGACGTCGGCGCCGGCGGCCTGTCCAACGCGGTGCCCGAGATGGTGCATGCGGCAGGCCGCGGCGCGCGCGTGTCCCTGAGGGATATCCCGGTGGAAGACACCGGCATGTCGCCGCGCGAGATCTGGTGCAACGAGGCGCAGGAACGGTACGTTCTCGCGGTCTCACCGCAGGATCTTCCAAGGTTCAAGCAGGCCTGTGACCGGGAGCGCTGCCCCTTTGCCGTCATCGGCAAGGCGACCGACGACGGCAGGCTGCTGATCGACGATTCCCATTTCAAGAACCACCCGGTCGACATCGACCTGTCGGTGATCCTCGGCAAGCCGCCGAAGCTGCAGCGCGAGGCGCGCCACGCGGCGCCGGCGGGCAGCGCGTTCTCGCTGGAGAAGGTCTCGCTCCACGGCGCCGCGCACCGCGTGATGCGCCACCCGGCGGTCGCCGACAAGACCTTCCTCGTCTCGATCTGCGACCGCACGGTCGGCGGGCTATGCGCGCGCGACCCGTGCGTCGGTCCCTGGCAGGTGCCGGTGGCGGACTGCGCGGTCACGCTGCTCGACTACGAAGGCTACGCGGGCGAGGCCTTCGCCATCGGCGAGCGCGCGCCGCTCGCGCTGCTCGACGGCCCGGCCTCGGGCCGCATGGCCGTCGGCGAGGCGATCACGAATCTCGCGGCGGCGCGCATCGCCTCGCTCGGCAGCGTGAAGCTGTCGGCCAACTGGATGGCCGCCGCCGGCTATCCCGGAGAGGACGCCGCGCTCTACGACACGGTACGCGCCGTGGCGCTCGAGCTTTGCCCGGCGCTCGGCATCTCGATCCCGGTGGGCAAGGACTCCCTGTCCATGCGCACCGCCTGGGACGGAAAGGAAGTGGTCGCGCCGCTGTCGCTCATCGTCTCGGCCTTCGCGCCGGTCGAAGACGCGCGCGGCACGCTCACGCCGCAGCTGCGCAGCGACGCCGGCGACAGCGAGCTCGTGCTCGTCGACCTCGGCCGCGGCAGGAACCGCCTCGGCGGCTCGATCCTGGCGCAGGTCCACGGCGCGCTTGGCGATGCCTGCCCCGACCTCGACGATCCGGCGCTGCTGAAGAATTTCTTTGCGGCGCTGCAGGAGCTGGCGCCGCTGGTGCTCGCGTACCACGACCGGTCCGACGGCGGGCTGTTCGCCACCGTCTGCGAGATGTCGTTCGCCGGGCATTGCGGCGTGACGCTCAACATGGATTCGATCAGCTTCGACCCGGCGGCGGACGACGTCGACGCGTTCAAGCGCGGCGACGACGAGCAGCTCGCGGGCCGCGCCAAGGACCTGGTGCTCGCCGCGCTGTTCTGCGAGGAGCTGGGCGCGGTGCTGCAGGTCCGCGCCTCGGATCGGCCGCGCGTGATGCAGACCTTGCGCGACGCAGGTCTAGGCGAGTGCTCGCATCTCATCGGCCAGCTCAACCCGCGCGACGAGGTTCTCATCACGCGCAACGGCAGGCAGCTCTACTCGAACAAGCGCGACCACGTGCAGCGCACCTGGAGCGAGACCACCTGGCGCATGCAGGCGCTGCGCGACCACCCGGCATGCGCGCGGGAGGAGTTCGACCGCATCATCGATCCCAAGGATCCGGGCCTCTCGGTGCATCTGACTTTTCAAGAGAAAGACGTTACTCCTGCGACCGGCGTTCGCCCCCGCATCGCAATTCTTCGGGAGCAGGGCGTGAACGGCCATGTCGAGATGGCGGCGGCGTTCGACCGCGCCGGCTTCGAGGCGGTGGACGTGCACATGACCGACCTCATCGCCGGCCGCGCCTCGCTGGCGGGGTTCAAGGGCTTTGCCGCGGGCGGCGGATTTTCCTACGGCGACGTGCTCGGCGCCGGCCGCGGCTGGGCGAGCACGATCCTGTTCAACTCCAGGGTCCGGGCCGAGTTCGAGCAATTCTTCGCGCGCCGCGATACGTTCGCGCTCGGCGCCTGCAACGGCTGCCAGATGATGGCGGCGCTGAAGGAGCTGATCCCGGGCGCCGAGCATTGGCCGGCATTCGTGAGGAACCGCTCGGAGCAGTTCGAAGGGCGCCTGGTGATGGTCGAGATCACGCCGAGCCCGTCGCTGTTCTTCGACGGCATGGCCGGCAGCCGCATGCCGATCGTCACCGCCCACGGCGAAGGCCGTGCCGAGTATCCGGGAAATCTCGTTCAAGAGACATGGGTGGCCATGCGTTATGTCGACAACCGCGGCCACGTCACCGAAACCTACCCCTACAATCCGAGCGGCTCGCCGCGGGGCATCACCGGGCTCACCACGCCCGACGGCCGCTTCACCATCGTCATGCCGCACCCGGAACGGGTCTTCCGCAACGTGCAGCTGTCGTGGTCGCCTGACCGCAGCGCGGAGGATTCGCCCTGGATGCGCATCTTCCGCAACGCACGGAAGTGGGTGCAATGAGGGGTGCAATGAGAAATCTTTTCATTCGAAGAGATTGACCACGCCGTCTAGGCCCGACCAGTTGAGGGCGCAGCTCGCCTGCGCGCGCACCACCGGCTTGGCGTGGAATGCGATCGACACGCCGGCCTCGGCCATCGTCTTGAGGTCGTTCGCGCCGTCGCCGATGGCGACGGTCTGCTCCTTGCGGGCCTTCAGCTCCTTCGCGACGGCGCGGAACTTGGCCG
>VBBY01000181.1 GCA_005881595.1 Betaproteobacteria bacterium
CGGCGGTGGCGACAGCAACGCGATCTGGGTTTTCCAAGTCGGGACGGGCATCACGACTGGCACCTCCTCGGTAGCCATGATTAACGGCGGGCAGCAGCGCAACGTGTACTGGCAGCTCGGCACCGCCGCGACCATCGGGACGGATACGGCGTTCAAGGGCAATATTCTCGCGGGTTCCGCCATCACTTTTAGCGGAGTGAATTCAAGCCTGGTCGGTCGGGCGTTCGCAAAAACAGCAGTGACGATGACCGGCGCCAATATCTCCCTTGGCCAGTAAGCTGCTGACGTTTTAGACTCAGTTGTTTTAAAAGGGACCCTCGCGGGTCCTTTTTTTTTGCGCGGTCCCTGGGATTTCCATTCGATTATCAATCCCAGGCTGTAAGGCTCTGTGGAAACGTCACTTTTTGTCGGTCGCATACGCTGGATACCGTCGGAACTACCGCCAACCTACCCCGCTCATAGATTCGCCAAACGGTGTCTGAAGAATCATCTCAAGTGGCTACCCCGGAGAAGACACCCGCATTCCACTCGCGCTCCTCTCTTTCCGACCCGCCACATCTCAGCGTATTGCCGCGAGCCTCTCGAACGTATCCGGGAAGCGCTTCACGAGACTGATGAGCAATGCGGCTTGCGCATTGGGTTTCGCCCGGCCCTGCTCCCAGTTTTCCAGCGTGCGCACGTTCGTACGCAGATAAGCTGCGAACAGCCCTCTGGAGATCTTGAGGCGCTGTCGCACGCGCACCATCTCCCGGGGAGTAACCTCGGGAGCAGCCTTGAACGCGATCGCGTGCGTTTTCAGGGTACGCTTGCCTTGCCTCGCGTCCGCGAGCGCCGTCATGCCTTCCCTCAGTTCGGCAAACAGATTGCGCTTGTGCGCACGAACCCGCTTGGCTCTGACCTTTGTCATGTCGCTCTCCTTGCTTCCAGCTCCGCCTTAAGCATCTCCTTCAACGCCTTGCGCTGCTTCGGCGTCAGATCCTCCATTTCGTCCTTGTCGTACAGCGTATACAGCCAGAACTGCATCCCCGCGCTCCACCAGTAATAGATCACACGAAGCCCGCCGCGCTTGCCCTTTCCACGCCGCCGGTCCGCAAACCGCATCTTGCGCAGTCCGCCAGTCTCCTGGATGGTCTCGCCGGCTTCGGGATTTCTCATCAATTCCTGCTGCAACCGCCCGAAAGCTTCATCACCCAGGTAGTCGGCGCGATGACGCGCAAACGCGGGAAGCTCGACAAAGACGGCCTTCACGATCGTATTATACGCAACCTACGTATATACGCAAATTGCGTATATCGACCCCTACTCCCACTCGATGGTCGCGGGCGGCTTCGAGGAGATGTCGTAGGTGACCCGGTTGATGCCGCGCACCTCGTTGATGATGCGGTTCGAGACCTTGGCGAGCAGCTCGTGCGGCAGCGGCGCCCACTCCGCGGTCATGAAGTCGGTGGTTTGCACGGCGCGCAGGGCGACGACGTGCTCGTAGGTGCGGCCGTCGCCCATCACGCCGACCGATTTCACCGGCAGGAACACGGCGAAGGCCTGCGCAGTCTGCTCGTACCAGTCCGAGCTTCTCAGCTCCTCGGTGAAGATCGCATCCGCCTGGCGCAGCAGATCGGCGTATTCCCTGTTCACCTCGCCGAGGATGCGCACGCCCAGGCCGGGACCCGGAAACGGATGGCGGAACACCATCTCGCGCGGCAGGCCGAGCGCCAGGCCGAGCTCGCGTACTTCGTCCTTGAACAGCTCGCGCAGCGGCTCGAGCAGCTTGAGGTGCAGCGTCTCGGGCAGGCCGCCGACGTTGTGGTGCGACTTGATGGTGGCGGCCTTCTTGGTCTTCGCGCCGGCCGACTCGATCACGTCCGGGTAGATCGTGCCCTGCGCGAGCCAGCGCGCGTGCTTGATCTTCCTCGCCTGTTCCTGGAACACGTCCACGAACAGCTTGCCGATGATCTTGCGCTTTTCCTCCGGGTCGCCGATGCCCTTCAAGGCTGAATAAAACTGCTCGGATGCATCGATGTGCACGACCTTGGCCTGCATGTGCTGAGCGAAGGCGCCCATTACCTGCGCCGCCTCGTTCAGGCGCAGCAGGCCGTGGTCGACGAACACGCAGGTGAGCTGGCTGCCGATGGCGCGGTGGATCAGCGCCGCCGCGACCGATGAGTCGACGCCGCCGGAAAGGCCGAGCAGGACCTCGTCGCGGCCGACCTGGTCGCGAATCTTGCGAACCGCTTCGGAAACGTAATCCGGCATGTTCCATTCGGCTCCGCAGCCGCAGATCTCGTGCACGAAGCGATGCAGGAGCTTCGCGCCCTGGCGCGTGTGCGTCACCTCGGGATGGAACTGCACGCCGTAGAAGCGCCGCGCTTCATCGGCCATGCCGGCGATCGGGCACGACTCGGTCGAGGCCATGAGCTTGAAGCCGGGGGGCAGCGCGGAGACCTTGTCGCCGTGGCTCATCCACACGCGCAGCATGCCGTGGCCTTCCGGCGTGCGGAAGTCCTCGATGCCCTCCAGCAGCTTCGTGTGGCCGTGCGCTCGAACTTCTGCGTAGCCGAATTCGCGCACGCGCCCGGCTTCGACCCGCCCGCCGAGCTGCTGCGCCATGGTCTGCATGCCGTAGCAGATGCCCAGAACCGGCACGCCTTGCTGGAACACTGCCTGCGGCGCCTTGCCGGTCGATTCCTCGTAGGCCGACATGTGGCTGCCGGAGAGGATGATGCCCTTGGCGCCGAAGTCGCGCACGAACGCGTCGGCTACGTCGTGGGGGTGGATCTCGCAGTAGACCTTGGCTTCCCGGACCCGCCTGGCGATCAGCTGCGTGTATTGCGCACCGAAGTCGAGGATCAGGATTTTCTGGTGCACTACTCAGCCCGGTAGTTCGGGGCTTCCTTCACGATCTGGACGTCGTGGACATGCGACTCGCGAATGCCCGCCGCCGTGATTTCGACGAACTGGGTGCGAGTACGAAGCTCCTCGACGCTCGAGCATCCGGTGTAGCCCATGCTCGCCCGCACGCCGCCCATCAGCTGCTCGATGACCCGCAGCGCGCTGCCCTTGTAGGGCACGCGGCCCTCCACCCCTTCGGGCACCAGCTTGTCGACGTTCATCTCGGGTTCCTGGAAATAGCGGTCGGCGGCGCCCTGCTGCATCGCGCCGAGCGACCCCATGCCGCGGTAGGCCTTGTAGGAGCGCCCCTGGAACAGCTCGATCTCTCCGGGGGATTCCTCGGTGCCGGCGAACAGCGACCCGAGCATGACCGCATGCGCCCCGGCGCCGAGCGCCTTGGCGATGTCGCCCGAGTAGCGTACGCCGCCATCCGCGACGAGCGGCACGCCGGACTTGCCGAGCGCTTCGGCGACGTTCTGGATGGCGGTGATCTGCGGCACGCCGACGCCCGCGACGATCCGCGTGGTGCAGATCGAGCCGGGGCCGATGCCGACTTTCACGCCATCGGCGCCGTGATCGACGAGGGCGCGCGCGCCATCGCCGGTGCCGACGTTGCCGCCGACGACCTCTACTTTCGGATAGCGCGTCTTGATCCACTTAACCCGGTCGAGCACGCCCTGGGCATGGCCATGCGCAGTGTCGACCACCAGCACATCGGCCCCCGCCTCGACGAGCGCCGCCACGCGCTCGTCGGTGCCTTCGCCCACGCCCACCGCCGCGCCGACGCGCAGCTTGCCCTGCGCGTCCTTGCAGGCGTTGGGATGCTCGCTTTCCTTCAGGATGTCCTTGACCGTGACCAGGCCCATCAGGTGGAATTCGTCGTCGATCACCAGCACGCGCTCCAGCCGGTGGCGGTGCATGAGCGCCCTCGCCTCTTCCCGGCTCGCGCCTTCGCGCACCGTGACCAGCTTTCTTTGCGGCGTCATGATCGATTTGACCGGCTGGTCGAGCTCGGCCTCGAAGCGCAGGTCGCGGTTGGTGACGATGCCGACCACCTTGCCGCTCTTCACCACCGGGAAGCCGGAGATCTTGTACTGCTGCTGCAGCGCCATCACCTCGCGCACGGTCATGTCTGGCGAGACGGTCATCGGATCGCGCAGCACGCCGGACTCGAAGCGCTTGACTTTGGCGACCTCGACCGCCTGCGCCTGGGGCGTGAGGTTCTTGTGGATGATGCCGATGCCGCCCTCCTGGGCCATGGCGATGGCGAGCCGGGCCTCGGTGACCGTGTCCATGGCAGCCGACACGAGGGGGATGTTCAGCTCGAGCTTGCGGGTCAGGAGGGTCTTCAGGGAGACTTCGCGCGGCAGGACGCGCGAGTGGGCGGGAAGGAGGAGGACGTCGTCGAAGGTCAGCGCCTTCTGGATCACCCGCATGTCTGATTCTCGCAAAGCCGCATTATACTGTCATCCATGCCTCGGCTTAAGCGTTGATACATCAATGACAAAAGCATTGCTCTGCGCTGTCGGCCTCGCGTTTGCGGCCACCGCCTTGGCCCAGCAATACAGGTGGGTGGACAAGGACGGCAAAGTGGGCTACGGCGATACGCCGCCGCCCGGCGTACAGGCGGCCCCGCTCAAGCCGCCTGCGGGTCCATCGGCACCGGCCGCCGCGCCGAACAAGGACGCTGCGAAGGACCTCAGCCCAGAGGCCGCGTTCCGCAAGCGCCAGCAGGAGCGGCAGGAGGGCGAACAGAAAGCCGCCAAGGAACGTGCAGACGCCGAGGCGAAGCGGGTCAACTGCGAGCAGTCGCAGGGTGCGTTGCGCAGCCTGCAGAGCGGGCAGCGCATCTCGATGGTCAACGCCGCCGGCGAGCGGGTCTTTATCGACGACGAGGAGCGCGCGAAGGAGATCGAGCGGACCCAGCGCGCCGTGAACGACTGGTGTAAGTAGCGGCGCGGGCGCGTCGCGCCTCTTTCGGGTCGACCGCCAGCGGGCGATAGATTTCCACCCGGTCGCCGTCCGCCACCGGCGTGTCCTCGCGCACAACCTTGCCGAAAATGCCTACCTTGC
>VBBY01000144.1:0-14729 GCA_005881595.1 Betaproteobacteria bacterium
CGGGGTTGGTGGAGGTAACCGGGATCGAACCGGTGACCTCTTGCATGCCATGCAAGCGCTCTCCCAGCTGAGCTATACCCCCAACCGAGGGCGCGAATTATAGCGCCCTTTGATCATGACTTGCAGGGTCCGACGCGATGCGCGGACACATGCGAGCGCGTGGCGAAGCTCTGTCCGCCGGCGTCTCCCGAGAGCTCGAGATCGGCCTCCATCGAGGCTGCGCCATAGCGCACCTTGCCCACGCCGCGCATCGGCATCTGCCCGTCGCAGACGATGGCGAACGTGTACACGCTGCCGTCATCGCGGCGGTTGGTGAACTCGCAGCCGCCGCCCGGTCCCAGCACGCGGCTCGGATCGCGCGCGTCGTCGGCGCTCAGGCAACGCGTGCGCACGACCGGCCCGATCTCGCCCGGCGTTCCCGGCACGGAAGTGGTGACGGACACTTCCCAGTCGCCCGGCTCGACATCGGCGCGCGCGGCGCCGCAGACGGCAAGAATGGAAAGCATCAGGCTGTAGCGGAGCATCCTTCCTCCTTCAGTCGGTTTCCAGGTGATGCGCGAGGCGCCGGAGCACGGTCTCGCGCCCGAGCAGCTCGAGCACCGCGTCGATCGACGGCGTCTGCGGGCGGCCGGTGAGCAGCAGCCGCAGCGGCATTGCGAGCTGAGGCAGCTTGAGGCCGCTCGACTTGGTCACCTCCCTGATCGCGTCGTTGATCGCCGCGCGGTTCCACGGCACGGTGGCGAGCCGCGCCTTCAGAATGCGCAGCGCCTTCGAAACGTTCTCCGCGAGCTCGATCGTCGCTTCGCCCGTCCAGCGGTAGAAGAGCGTTGCCTCGTCGGCGAGCTGCGCGATCGTGCTGGCGCGCTCCTTGAGCAGGGCGATCACGCGTTCCAGCGGCGGTCCGTTGTCAGCCGAAATGCCCCTGCTTTCCAGCGCGTCCCCGACGAGGCGGGCGAGGCGGGCGTCCGGCGCCGCCTTGAGGTATTGCTGGTTGAGCCAGGCGAGCTTCTCCGGATTGAACTGCGCCGGCGAGCGCGAGACGTGCTCCAGGTCGAACCAGGAAACGAAGGATTCCTTCGAGAACATCTCCTCGTCGCCGTGCGACCAGCCCAGACGGGCAAGATAGTTCACGAGCGCTTCGGGCAGGTAGCCGTCGTCGCGGTACTGCATCACGCTGACCGCGCCGTGGCGCTTGGAGAGCCGCTCGCCGTCGGCGCCGAGGATCATCGGCACGTGGGCGAAGGAAGGCAGCTTCTTCCGCAGCGCATTGAAGATGTGGATCTGGCGCGGCGTGTTGTTGACGTGATCGTCGCCGCGGATGACGTGGGTGATGTCCATGTCGAGGTCGTCGACCACCACGCCGAAGTTGTAGGTCGGCACGCCGTCGGCGCGCAGCAGCACCAGGTCGTCGAGCTCGCTGTTCGGGAACGCGATCGGGCCCTTCACCAGGTCGTGCCAGCCGACCTCGCCCTCCTCCGGCGTGCGAAAGCGGATCACCGGCGGGCGGTCTTTCGGCGGCGGCTTGCCTTTTGCGCGCTCGGGCCGCCAGCGGCCGTCGTAGCGCGGTTTTTCCCCTCTTGCGAGCTGTTCCTTGCGCAGCGCTTCGAGCTCCTCGCGCGACATGTAGTCGTAATAGGCATGGCCCGAGGCGATCAGGTGCCCGGCGACCTGCTTGTAGCGCGCCAGGCGCTGCATCTGGAAGAACGGCCCTTCGTCCCAGTCGAGGCCGAGCCACTGCATGCCCTCGAGGATCGCGTTCACCGATTCCCCGGTCGAGCGCTCCAGGTCGGTGTCCTCGACGCGCAGGATGAACTTGCCGCCGTGGCGCCGCGCGTAAGCCCATGAGAAAAGCGCAGTGCGCGCGCCGCCGATGTGGAGGAAGCCGGTCGGGCTCGGTGCGAAGCGTGTGCGTACGCTCATGGAGGCTGGGATTTTCCCATGAGCCCCGGGCGATGGAGTTCAGCTAGTCGCTGCCGCCCTCTACGGTGAAGCGCTGGGCCCGCCAGCGCAGCATGCCGCCGGACAGGTTCGCGACCTTCCCGAACCCCGCCTTTCCGAGCAGCACGCTGGCCTGCGCCGAGCGCGCGCCGGAGCGGCAGACCGTCACCACGGGTTTCTCCTTTGAAAGCCTTGCGGCGTCATTCAGCAGCCGGCCGAGCGGGATCAGGCTCGCTCCCGGCACATGGCCAAGCGGGCCGTTGAACTCTTCGGGCTCGCGCACATCCACGATCTGCACGTCGCGCAGGTGCTCCTCCAGCCAGTGGGGCTGAACCTCCCAGATGCCGGCGAACGTGTAGGTGAGCGGCGCCCAGTCGGGATCCAGGGTCGCCGTCTTTTGCGGCTTTCCGCAGCTCATGTTGGCCGGGACAGCGATGTCCATCTGCTGCGGATGGGCCAGGCCGAGGTTTTTCATGTAGCCGACGAAGTCCTGCTCGCCGATCGACTCCCCGAGGCGCGGGTTGTACAGCTTCTCCTCGCCGACGCTGGTGACGGTCAGGCCGCGGTAGTCATGCCCGGGATAGATCAGGCAGCGCTCCGGCAGCGAGAAGATCTGCTCGCGCACCGAGCGGAACAGCGTGCACGGGTCGCCGTCCTGGAAGTCGGTGCGGCCGCAGCCGCGGATGAGGAGCGCATCGCCGGTGAACGCCATCGAGCGGTCGTCGAGCACGTAGCTCACGCAGCCGGCGGTGTGGCCGGGGGTCGGGCGCGCTTCGAGGCAGGTTGCGCCAAAACGGATCTCCTCACCGGGCTCGAGGTAGCGGTCGGCGCCCTGCGCGCCGCTCGCGCGCGACACAGCGATGCGGCTGCCGAGCCTCTGCTTCAGCAGCCAGGCGCCGGTGATGTGGTCGGCGTGCAGATGCGTCTCCAGCGTCCACGACAGCCTGAGGCCCAGCTCCTCGACCAGCGCGACATCGCGCCGCGCCTGCTCGAACACCGGATCGATCAGCACCGCCTCGCGCGACGCGGCATCGGCAAGGACGTAGGTGTATGTTGAGGACTGCGGATCGAAGAGCTGCCTGAAGACCATGACGATCGAGAACTTTACTCCTCTCCCGGCCGTGGTCGGCGGCGTCCTGATCGGCCTCGCGAGCGTGTGGCTGCTCGTTGCCAACGGCCGCATCGCGGGCGTCAGTGGCATCCTGCACGGCCTGTTCGCCGGGCCCTCAGGGAGCGCGCCCGGAGCTCGCGCGGGCGACCGGCTCTGGCGCGCCTGGTTCATCGCCGGGCTCGTCGTCGCCGGCATCGCCTGGCACGCCTTCGCCGGCCCCGCCCCCATCCGCCAGGGCTTCGGCCTCGGCTGGGTCGCGCTCGCCGGGCTCCTCGTCGGCTTCGGCACGCGCATGAGCGGCGGCTGCACCAGCGGACACGGCGTGTGCGGTTTGGGCCGGCTGTCGCTGCGCTCGCTCGTCGCCGTCGCCATCTTCATGGCCGCCGGCATGGCAGCCGCCTTCGTCGTGCGTCACCCGCTCGGGCTGCCGTCGTGATCGCCTACGCGTCGGCATTCGGCGCCGGCCTCGTGTTCGGCGTCGGCTTGTGGATCTCGGGAATGGCGACGCCGCGCAAAGTGCTCGACTTCCTCGATGTCACCGGCGCGTGGGACCCGAGCCTGGCGCTGGTGATGGCCGGCGCCGTCGGCGTCACGCTCGCAGGCTTTCCGGCCGCATTGAAACGTCATCCCATTGAAAAACGCTCGGACCTCAACGCGCCTCTCATCATCGGAGCGACTATATTCGGCATCGGCTGGGGCATCGGCGGCTACTGCCCCGGGCCCGCGCTCACCGCGCTCTCCAATCTGAGCGCGGAAGCGTTCGTGTTCGTCGGCGCGATGGTCGCCGGCGGCCTCGCGCACCGCCTCGCCTTCGATTAAACTCGCGCCTTCCTCCGCGGGTGGTTAGCTCAGCGGTAGAGCACTGCTCTCACACAGCAGGGGTCGCTGGTTCGATCCCAGTACCACCCACCATAAATCAATGGCTTACTGGAAAAACGGCCAGCCGTACGGACGCTAGTACGGAAAACAGCGCGAAAGCAGGTCGGCGGCATAGTCGGCCGCCAACGACTAAGGATAGGAAATTCCTTCGCGTCCGTGCCGCGAAATGCGCGCGGTTTGCGGCGCCGGCGCATAGTCCATTGGGTACACTAGCCGAAGGCCCGGGTCAGGCCTTCGTCAGCGAATCGACGTGAAAAATTCGCGGTCGACTTCTTAGCTGCGGCAGGAACTAGTTCGCCCAGGCTTGTGGCCTCCCGCGGGGACAATCAACCCATCCCTTAGGGAGAGAAACAATGAACCTGCTCAAGCGAACGACCGCGTTGCTCGTCGTCACGTTGGTGCTCGGCACAGCGGGCTGCACCAACTCCTCCAGCGACGCCGCAATCAGCAGTCGGGTCGAAACCGCGATCTCCAAGGAGCCCATGCTCAAGGGGACGAAGGTCAGCGTCTCGACCGATAAAAAGGTGGTGCACCTCAGCGGCACGGTGAAGTCGCGCGATGAAAGGGCGTGGCTGATCGCGGTGGCGCGCAAGGTCGAAGGCGTGAAAGCCGTCAAGACCGACCTGGTGGTCAAGCCGCAACAAAAACCCGCGGTCGAAGCCCGGGCCCAGCACCGCGTCACGCCGCGCGGCGCAGAGCGCCGAGGTTTCGGGCAATGAACGACTTCACCATCTCATGCGCCCGGTCCGCAGGGGCCACTGGTTCGATCCCAGTACCATCCACCATCGCGCTACACGGGCGGCATCTGCCCGTTGATTAATATGAAGAAGATGATGGCGGGAAGCGCTGCTATCTGCACCATGACGTCAGCGTAGAAGTACTGAAGGTATGCAATCGCGATCAAAAATGCGATCAGGGGCCACTTGGCGCGTCCGAGCAGCGATTGAACCGCGCTCTCCTCCACGATCGGAAGCTCAGGAGCAGCGAGCTGGGGATCCGGGCTTGCAGGCTGCCGCGTTCTGCGCGCTGATTCCTTCAGCCATTGTGCAAGAAATTTGCCCGAATCATTCGGGCGGTACTCGTTCGTTTCGTTCCTGGGAATCGCTATCTTCTTCGGCACGTTGGAAATCATGCCAGATGTTTGCTCGCCCGAGCAGTAAAGAACTCCTCACAGGCGCAAAGTTCACAAAGCGAGGCCTTGCCCGGCAAGTCCAAGAATTTTGCCCTTTCCATTCGTTCTCCAGCGTGGTGCGATACGCGCATGACGCTGAAAGGAATCAAGGGGCTGTGGATCGCAGCGCTCGCCAGTTTTGCTTCAATCGCTGCCGCTCCCGCATGCGCGGAGGGTGACGCCGCAGCGCGCATAGAAGTCGGGTTCGCTACGGCGTACCGCGCTTCGACATTCGCGGCGCAGATGGTCGGCAGGCCCTACCGGACCGGCGGCGCCGCTCCCGCCAGCGGTTTCGATTGCAGCGGGCTGGTCCAGTTCAGCTTCCGCCAGGCGGGCGTCATTCTTCCGCGCAGCGCCGCGGAGCAGCGCCAGGCCGCCGCGCGCGTTCGCGTGTCGCACCTGCGGCACGGCGATCTGCTGTTTTTCGACCTTCAAGGCAAGCGCAACTCGCACGTCGGCATCTACGTGGGCGACGGACAGTTCGTTCACGCCCCGTCCACCGGCAAGCGAGTGCGCAAGGATCGGGTCGACTCGCCCTTCTGGCGCAAGCACCTGTCGGAGGCGCGGCGGTTCGACGCTCTCGACGTCTAGGCTACCCGGGGACCTGCTCGCAGAAGTACTCGACGATATCCGTCGTGCTCGCGCGCGGCTGGCCGAAAGCGATCGAGCCATGGCCGCTCAGCGTGAGGTCCTCCCTCTGCAGAAGGATCTCCCTCTCGCCGTCCGCCGTGACGTAGGTGCCGTTGGTGCTGTGGTCCTGCAGCACGTACCTGTCCTGGCGGCGCTCGATGGTGCAGTGCTGCCGCGAGGCCTTCGGATCGGAGATGACCAGCTCGCAGTCGGGCCCGCGCCCGATCATGATCGCGTCCTGACCGCGGCGGCGCATGGCTTCCTGACCGTGGTACTGCAGGCGCAGGGTCACCGGCGCGGGCTTGCGCGCGACGCTGGAGCCGATCGCCTCGGTGACGTCCGGGCTCTGGCGCCAGACGATCTCGCAGATCGCCACTTCCTCCGCCTTGCCCCGGATCTGGATCGAGTACAGCGGCCGCGTCCAGTTGCGGATGAACCCGCCGAGGAGCGCCGCGGTTTCCTGGGAGGTCAGGATCTGCCCCCTCACCGCCTGGTCGGCGAGCCGCGAGGCGACGTTCACCGTGTCGCCGAAAACATCGTTGTCCCGCTGCACCACCGGCCCGGTGTGGAAGCCGATGCGCAGAGCGAGCTTGTTGCTTCCCACGGTCGGAAGCGACTCGACGGCCGTGTGCATCCGCGTGGCCGCGCTTGCCGCGGCATCCGGCGACGGAAACAGCACCATCACCTCGTCGCCCATCGTCTTCACCACCCGCCCGCCGTCCGCTTCCGCGGATTGGCGCAGCCGATCGATGCAGGCTCCGATGGCCTCGAACGCCGCGGTGTCGCCAACCGAGTCGTAGAGCTTCGTGCTCCCGCTCACATCGGCGAAAAGGACCGTTGTATGCCGGGTAGTCTGCACCGCTGCTGACGGTATAGCGGATCCGGCCCAGCGGCAAATTGCGCTTTCACCTCAGCAGCCGATCCAGGATCGGCAGCAGCGTGCTGGGCAGCTCGCGCTTCGAGACGAAAGCCGCGGCGCCCGCCTCGGCGGCGGCGAGGCGCAGCGCCTCCGAATCGGTCATCGACATGACCACCACCGGGCAATCAGGGTGGCGCTTGCGCAGCGCGCGCGTCGCCTCGATGCCGTTGGGGCCGGGAAGCTCGAGGTTGACGAGAATGAGGTCGAGTTGCGCCTGGTCGGCAAGCCGCAGGGCCTCTTCCATGCTGCGCGCCTCGCGCAGCCTCAGCGGAGGGAAGGAGGTGAGGAGCCAGTCGCGAAGCGCGCTGCGCACGCCATCGTGTTCCTCGACCACGAGCACAGAGCCGAGCATTCTCGGGTCGGCCAACGACGGCTGTGGAAGGGGGCGGGCGGGCATTGCGAGCAGGCGAACTCGACCGCGGGATCGTAGCTGCGCAGGCGACGCCACGCAGTCGGGAGCGCAGGACAACCCCCGTCGGGGATCGCCCTACACGCCATTACTCCAGCGAAACAAGGCCGCGCTGGATGGCGAAGCGCACCAGGCCCGCCACGTCGCGGATGCCCAGCTTCTCCACCAGCCGTGCGCGGTAAGTCTCTACCGTTTTTTGCGACAGCGACAGCCTCTGGGCGATCTCGGCGCCGGTGCGGCCCTCGGCGAGGAGCTGCAGCACCTCGCGCTCGCGCGCCGAAAGCCGCGCCAGGGGGTCGTCGCGCTCTTCGGCATAGTCGTTGATCACCACGTCGGCGACGCGCGGGCTGAGATAGCGCTGGCCGGCGTGTACCGCCCGGATCGCCTCGACGACCTCCCTGGCCGCGGAGCGCTTCACCACATAGCCGGCTGCGCCCGCCTTGAGCGCACGCCGCACGTATTCGCGGTCGGAGTACATCGACAGCACGATCACCCGGCACCTGGGATCGCGCTGCAGGATGGCGCGCGTCGCGTCCGCGCCATTCAGCTCGGGCATCGACAGGTCCATCAGCACCACGTCGGGCTGCAGGTCGCGCGAGCGCTGCACCGCCTCGCGGCCATCGCCGACACAGGCCACCACCTCCATGTCGGCCTGGGCTTCGACCAGGTGCTTGAGGCCCTCGGCCACCACGCCGTGGTCGTCGGCGATGAGAATCTTGATCGCCATGGCTATCTGCGCACGCTCGCGCGAACGGTAGTCCCGTCGCGGGGCGCGCTGTCCACCTCGAGCCGGCCGCCCGCGGCTTCGGCGCGCTCGCGCATCGTCTTCATGCCCCAGCGCTTGCCGCGCGCGGCCGCCGCCGGGTCGAAGCCGGCGCCGTCGTCGGCTACGCGCATGACGATCTCCTCCGCCTCGCCGGCGAGCTCGATGCGCACCTGTCTCGCCCCCGCATGCTTGGCGACATTGTTCAGCGCCTCCTGCGCGATGCGGAACAGCGCCACCGCCGCCTCGGGGCGCAGGCCCGCCGCGGCATCCTCGCCGTCGCGCAACGCCACGGCTATGCCGGTGCGGCGCGAAAACTCCTCGGCGTACCAGCCCAGCGCCGCTCCGAGGCCGTATTCGTCGAGCAGCGGCGGGCGCAGCTCCGCCATCACGCTCTCGATCGATTGCAGCGTGGCGTCGACCAGCGACACGGAATCCTCGATGCGCTGGCGCAGAGGCGACGCGCCGGCGGCGCCGAGCGCGAGGTCGAGGTTGATATTGAGGGCCGACAGGTTCTGGCCGACGCGGTCGTGCAGCTCGCGCGCGATGCGGCGGCGCTCGGCCTCCTCCGCCTCGACCAGCCGGCGCGTGAGCGCCTGCAGGTTGTCGGCCGCGGCGCGCAGAGCCGCCTCGGAGTTCTTCTGCTCGGTGATGTCGAGGCAGGCCCCGAGCACTTTCAGCGACCGCCCCTGGTCATCGCGCAGCACTTCGCCGCGGCTGCGCAGGTAGCGCAGCTCGCCGCCGGGCCGCACGACGCGCTCGTCGAAGATGAAGCCGCGCCCCTCCGTCAGGGCGCGCGCCACCGTCGAGCGGGCCTGCTCCCGGTCATCGGGGTGCACGCGCTCGAGGTAGCCCTCGAACGAGGGCGTGAAGCGCTCGCGCTCCACGCCGTAGATGCGGTAGAGCTCGTCCGACCAGCTGACGCGGCCGCTCGCCGGGTCCCATTCCCAGCAGCCGAGGCCGGCCAGGTTCTGCGCTTCCGCAAGCAGCGTGCGCTGCTCGCGCAGCGCCTGCTCGGCGCGCTTGCGCTCCGTGATGTCGGTCGCGATGCCGCCGACGCCGATCACCGCGCCCGACGCATCGGGCAGCGGGAACTTGGCGACGACACTCACCCGCTCGCCCTCGATGTAGCGCGCCGACTCCTCGAACTGGAGCGGCATGCCGCGCGACAGCACCTCGGCGTCGTTGGCGGCAAAGCGCAGCGCCTGGTCGCGCGGGAAGAGCTCCAGGTCGGTGCGGCCGATCACCTGGTCGCGCCGCAGGCCGAAGCGCTGCAGGAACTGCTCGTTGACGAGGCGATAGCGTCCTTCGCGGTCCTTGAGGAACATCACCGCCGGGCTGTGGTCGGCGAATGCCACCAGCCGCGCCTCGCTCGCCTGCACCTGCTCGTGCGCGCGCTGGCGCTGCACCGCGGCCGACACTACGTTCGCGACCGCCTGCAGGAATTCGGCGTCGCCGGGCATGAAGCGCCTGCGCGCCGCGCTGTGCGCGCCGAGCACGCCGTAGGGCGTTCGCCGGCCCGGGATCATGACGCTGATGCCGCTGACGATGCCGTGCTCGTGCAGCATGCCGGTCCGCGGGAAGCGGTCCTCGCTCGCCAGGTCCTCGATCACGGCGGCGCGCCGCGGCTGGTTTGCCGCGTCGGGCGCCAGCTCGCTCGAGTAGAGCGTGTAGCTGAGGATCGAGTTGGCGCGCAGCGGCACGGTGGCGCTGCCTACCATTCCCGGCTTCCAGCCGGTGCCGGCGACCAGCTTGAGCGCGTCGCCCCCGGGCAGCAGCTCCAGTACCCGCACGAACTCGGCCTGCAGCAAGTCGCGGGTGAGCGCCACGGCGCGTTCCAGCACCGGCTCGACGCCGGTTTCGCCAAGCGCGAGCAGGCTGAGCTCGGCGAGCCCGCGGTGGCGCTCGAGCATCGCCGCAACCCGCTGCTCGTTCTCGCGCTCCCGGTGCCGCGCCGTCATGTCGCGCGTCACCTTGGCGAAGCCGCGCAGCCCGCCGCGCGCGTCGCGCAGCGCCGTGATCGCCACGTCGGCCCAGAAGCGGCTGCCGTCCTTGCGCACGCGCCAGCCTTCGGTCCGGAAGCGGCCTTCGCGCTCCGCGCAGCGCAGGCCCTGCTCCGGCTTGCCGGCGTCACGGTCCTCTGGCGGATAGAACAGCGCGATCGACCGGCCGACGATCTCGCCCGCGCTGTAGCCCTTGATGCGCTCCGCGCCGTCGTTCCAGCTGATGACGCGCCCGCCGCTGTCGAGCAGGAAGATGGCGTAGTCGGTGACGCTCTGCACCAGCAGCCGGAACTGCTCGTCCGTGGGGTCCGCCGCGGCGGCGATCTGCTCGGCTAGGTGAGCGTCAACTTTCATCCATCGGCTAGTTTACGCCGACGCGTACTCGGGCACTCCGGATCCTTCAAAGATGTCTTCTGAGAAGCTCGAGCCCGACCGAGATCAGGGTCTTGGCGACGGCGGCGACGATGGCCACAAGCAGCACCCCGATCAGCAAAAGAACCAGCCAGTAGAGGGGCTCCCCCAGCTCGATCGAGAACGCCCGCCCGTCGATGCTGCCGCGCGCGGCCTCCAGCCTCTTGCCGCTCAGGTCCACCAGACGCGAGACGAGCGCGATGCGCTTGGGGTCTTCGATCAAGACATAGACGACCCAGCCCGCATAGAGCGCTACGGCGCTCCCCGCTGCAACGCAAACGCACCCGACGGCGACCAGAGCGCCGACCACGCCCTTGTGCACGTTATTCCACATACGCAGATCAGTATTCATACCGTATCACCGATCGAGCACCGCATAAAGGATCGGAGTCATCAGCGCCAGGGGGATCAGCAGCAACGCCGCCATCGGCGCTACCAGCGCCAGCATTGCGAGGGGCGCGGCCAGGACTACCGCCGCCAGGATCCAGGGCACGGGAGGAAGCGTTCCCAGGTCCGCGCCGGTTTTTTTCGCCAGCCACCTCGCAAACGGCCCCCGCGCCGGCCTGGCGCGGCGCCGGAAGGCCTGCGCCAGGGCCCGGCTCTCGAGCCAGGAGAAAAAGACGTACAGCTGGACGAACAGGCTGCCGATCAGGATGAAGGGCGCCAGGAGAAACGCCGGCAGCGCAAGCCATGAGCCGCCTGCGGCGAAAAACAGCACGGTAGCGGCGGCGCACGCAAGGCTGACCAGGACAATGACCAGGCCGACCGGAATCACTCGCCAGATCCGCCTGAGAACGTAGAGCTTGAACGCCTCGCCTTCCTGGAATCTGTGCAGGAGATTGCGCGCTTCGCTCAGCGTCTCGGTCGGCAGATACTGGCGAATCAATTCCTGCACTGGGTCTTCCCGATCTTGGCTCGCCATGGCTTGAACTCCTGTCCGGAAGAGGAACCCAGCATACGGAATACCCGATGGGATTACTGAGACTATTTCCGCACTTGGCCTCGGATGCGTAACATGCGCCCATGCCGGTGACCATCGACGACATCCGCGCCGCCGCGAAGCGCATCGCCGGCGCGGTCGAGCCTACGCCTTTCGTGCACAGCCGCACGCTTTCGAAGCTGACGGGCGCGGAGATCTTCCTCAAGTTCGAGAACCTGCAGTTTACCGCCTCGTTCAAGGAGCGCGGCGCGCTGAACAAGCTCCTGTCGCTGTCCGAGGCAGAACGCAAGCGCGGCGTGATCGCGATGAGCGCCGGGAACCACGCGCAGGCGGTCGCGTATCACGCGGCGCGGCTGGGAATCCCGGCGGTCATCGTCATGCCGAAGGGCTCGCCCAACACCAAGGTCAGGAACACGCGCGTGCACGGCGCCGAGGTGGTGCTGGAAGGCGACTCGCTCGCCGACGCCGCGCGGCACGCCTTCGAGCGCGCGCAGCGGGACAACCTGGTTTTCGTGCACCCCTACGAGGACCCGCTGGTCATCGCCGGCCAGGGCACTTGCGGGCTCGAGATGCTCGAAGCGATGCCGGACCTCGAAGCGCTGGTGGTCCCGGTCGGCGGCGGCGGTTTCATCGCCGGGGTCGCCATCGCGGCGAAAGGCCTGAATGAAAAAATAAAGATCTATGGAGCGCAATCGAGGACCTATCCGTCCATGCAGCAGCGGCTGACGGGGCTGCCGGTCCGGGTCGGCGGCGACACCATCGCCGAGGGCATCGCGGTGAAGGACGTCGGCGAGATCAGCTTTTCAATCGTCAAGAGGCTGGTGGAAGAGATTCTGGTAGTCGAAGAGGAAACCATCGAGCGCGGCGTCGTGGCGCTCATCGAGATCGAGAAGACGGTGGCCGAGGGCGCGGGCGCCGCGGCGCTCGCGGCTCTGCTCGAGTATCCGCAGCGCTTCGCCGGCAAGCGCGTCGGCCTGCCGATCTCGGGCGGCAACATCGACAGCCGCCTGCTCGCCTCGGTGCTGATGCGGGGGCTGGTGCGCGATGCGCGCCTGGTCAGGCTGCGCGTGACGATGCCCGACGTGTCGGGCAGCCTGGCGAAGGTCGCGGCGCTGATCGCCGAAGCGGGCGGCAACATCGTCGAAGTGCAGCACCAGCGCATCTTCGGCACCTCGTCGGTGCGCAGCCCCGAGGTCGAGTTCCTGATCGAAACCCGCGACCTGGAACATACCGAAGCGCTGGTTCAGGCGCTAAAGGCGAGCGGCGTCAAGGTTGCCACGTGGTTTTGAGATGAAGCGCGCGCGGAAAGCACCGATGCGCATCCTGGTACAAAAACAGGGACAGACCACGGTTTCTCAGGTGGTCTCGGAGATCTCGATCAAGTTGAGGTCCGGATCCCTCACATAGACGGAGCGCAGCTTCGAGACAGCACCGGTCTTCATGACCGGACCCTCGATGATCTTCACCCGCGCGTCCTTCAGCTTCCTGACGACTTGCTCCAGAGGCACGGCGGCGATGAAGCACAGGTCCAGGCTGCCGGGCACCGGCACGTGCGCCCTGGGATCGAACTCCCTGCCCCATTCGTGCAGGTTGATCTTCTGGTTGCCGAACTTGAGCGCGAGGCGCTCCTCGGTCGGCGTGCTGAATTTTTCGAGCCTCATGCCCAGGATCCCGCTATAGAAGCGGATGCAGGCGTCCCTGTCGCGGGTGGTGAGGACGAGATGGTCGATGCGGTCGATCATTTCCTCTCGAACTTCTTGCGCGCGCTCTCGAAGGCTTCCTGCATGCTCTTGAAGGCGGCGTCGGTGCCTTTCATCATCTCCGCCCACGCCTCCGCCGAAGCGCTCTGCAGCCGGCGCAGCTCGGCCATCGCTGCATCGCGCTTCTCGCGAAACCGCTCGAGCTGGTTCAGGTGGCGGTCCTGGGCGCTGCGGCTCATCGCTTCCCAGTGCGCCATCTGCGCGTTCCACTGCTCGATCTGGTGCTTCAGCTTCTGCACGTACTCCTCGCGATTGATCATCGGGTCCTCCCTCTGAGAAGACTATGGCATTCTATCCCCATGACCGACTCGCTCGGCTCGCGCGCGAAATTCGGCGTGCTGGCGCCCTCGACCAACACCTCGGTGCAGCCCGAGTTCGACGCCATGCGGCCCTGGGGCGTCACCAACCACCACTCGCGCCTCATCATCCCCGACACGCGCGTCACCGACGACGCCAGCTTCATGGCGATGATGGACAACATCCGCAACGCGCTCTTCCCCGCCCTCGAGGCGGTGCTGTCCTGCGACCCGGATCTCGTGGTGCTGGGCATGTCGGCCGAGACGTTCTGGGACGGCTTGCAGGGGTCCCAACGATTGAAGAGGAGGCTTGAAAAGACGGCAAAGCGCGGGGTTGCCATGGGCTCGGACGCGTGCCGCGCCGCGCTGCGCGCCTGCGGCCGCTCGGTGAGGCGCCTGGGCGTCATCACCCCCTACATGCCGATCGGCGACCGGCAAGTACGGAAATTCTTCACCGACTGCGGCTACGAGGTGGTCAACCTGCTGGGCCTGAAATGCAGGAGCCCGGTGCTGATCGCGCACGAATCGAAGCAGAAGCTGCGCGCTGCCATCGAGCGCGTCAACCGCGGCAAGGTGGACGCCATCGTGCAGGTCGGCACCAACCTCGCCATGGCCGAGGTCGCCGCGATGGCCGAGTTCTGGCTCGGCAAGCCGGTGATCGCGATCAATACGGCAACGTACTGGTATGCGCTGCGCCAGTACGGCATCCGGGACAAGATCTACGGCTGGGGTTCGCTACTCGCCGCGCACTGAGTCGCGACGACGCGAGCGCAGCACGACCGATTCCTCGATCTGCCGCTCGGGCACCGTCCAATAGCGCTTGAGCAGCCTCGCCTTCTCCTCGTCGGACACCAGCCGGAACCCGCGCCGCTCGTAGAACCTGACCGCCCACGTCGCCGCCTTCCACGTGCCGACGAGCAATGGCCGGTCGGTCTGCAGGCGCAGGTGCTCGAGCAGCGCGCTGCCGACCCCGGCGCCCTGCTCCGAGCTGCGCGTATACGCATGCCGGATCAGCGCCACGTCGTGCACCTCCTGCAGCCCCATCACGCCGGCGAGGCGCCCGCCGCGCCGATAGCCCCAGAACACTACGCCGGCGCCGATTTCCTCGTGCACCTCCTCGAGCGGCATATAGGGCTCTTTCCAGCGGTCCGCGGGAATGACGCCGCGGTAGGCAGCGGCGGCGTCGTTGACCACCAGGCAGATCTCATCCGCATCGGCGACATCAAGGGCTAACAACATGCGAGGCTGAGTCCAGGGCGCTTCAAGTGCTCCACACCGCGTACCAGATGCCTGCGACGACGGCCGCCGGGAGCGCCAGCAGCCAGCGCGAGCGCTTGACGCCGAGCCACGTCAGGCCGGCGAGAGCCGCATACAGGCCGGCGTTGCCGAGCGTGGCGAGCGTGAATGGCCCGAAGGAATTCAGGTCCGGCGAGCCCGGCTCGTCGGCCGGCAGCATGATCATCGGCGTCGGCCAGAACATGAGCTGCACGTAATCGAAC
>VBBY01000144.1:14752-27705 GCA_005881595.1 Betaproteobacteria bacterium
ACGCCCCATGGTTTCCCCTAGTAGGATTTCGGCAGGCCGAGCACGCGCTCGGCGATGAAGCACAGGATCAGCTGCGGCGTGACCGGGGCGATGCGGCCGACGAAGGACTCGCGCAGGTAGCGCTCGACGTGGTACTCGCGCGCGTAGCCGAAGCCGCCGTGGGTCATCACCGCCTGCTGGCAGGCATCGAAGCAGGCCTCGCCGGCGAGGTACTTCGCGGCGTTCGCCTCGGCGCCGCAGGGCTTGCCCGCGTCGTAGAGCGAGGCCGCCTTGAAGACCATCAGGTTCGCCGCCTCGAGCGCCATCCAGTTCGCGGCGAGCGGATGCTGGATCGCCTGGTTCTTGCCGATGGGCCGGTCGAACACCACTCGCTCCTTCGCATACGCGGCGGCGCGGCTCACCGCGCAGCGGCCAAGGCCGACCAGCTCGGCGGCGATGAGGATGCGCTCGGGGTTCATGCCGTGCAGGATGTACTCGAAGCCCTTGCCTTCCTCGCCGATGCGGTCCGCCGCGGGCACCGGCAGGCCGTCGAAGAACACCTGGTTCGAGTCGACGGCGTGACGGCCCATCTTCTCGATCTCGCGCACTTCGATGTACTCGCGGTCGAAGTCGGTGTAGAACAGCGTGAGCCCGGCGCCCGAGCGCGCCAGGAGCAGCACTTTCTCCGCCACCTGCGCGGTGGAGATCCAGACTTTCTGGCCCGAGACGATGTAGTTGCCGCCTTTGTTCTCCGCCTTCACCTTTATTTTTTTCGTGTTCAGGCCGGTGTCGGGCTCGGTCACGGCGAAGCAGGCGCGGTGCTTTCCCTCGATCAAGGGCGGCAGCATGCGCCGCTTTTGTGCCTCATCTCCAAAGACGACTACCGGATTCAGGCCGAAAATATTCATGTGCACCGCCGAAGCGCCCGAGAAGCCTGCGCCCGATTCGGAGATGGCCTGCATCATCACCGCCGCCTCGGCGATGCCCAGCCCCGCGCCGCCGTAGGCTTCGGGCATGGCGATGCCGAGCCAGCCGTCGCGCGCGAGCGCCTGGTGGAAGTCCGCCGGGAAGCCGCCCTCGCGGTCGCGCTCGAGCCAGTAGTCGTCGCCGAAGCGCGCGCAGAGCTTCGCAATGGCCTCGCGAATGCGCTCCTGCTCAGCCGAGAACGAGAAGTCCATCCTTCACCATTGCGGCGATTTCCGCATCGTTGAAGCCGAGCTCGACCAGGATTTCCCTCGAGTGCTCGCCAAGGCGCGGCACGCCGCTGCGGATCTCGCCGCCGCGACGCCGGTTCGCCCAGACGGGAAACTTGGCGAAGCCGCGTTCCACCGCCTGCCGCTCCTGCAGATGGACGAGCTGCGCGGCCTCGCCGGGCTCGAGGCAGAGATCGAACGGCACGTCGTTCTCTTCCAGCAGACGGATCCAGTCCTCCGCGGTCCTGGAAAGGAAAATGTTCTGCAGCAATTTCGACAGCGCATCGCCGTTCACGCGGCGTTTCTGATCGCTGGCAAAGCGCTCGTCGGCAAGCTCCGGGACGATGCCGACGAAGTTCTGCCAGAAGTGCTCTTCGAGGATGCCGAGCGTCAGGCGCCTGCCGTCCGCGGTCTCGAAGACGTCGTTGACCGGGAAGAGGTGCGCTCGCGGATCGACATTCGGGTCGAGGCTGTGGCGCATCGCGGCCATGAAAAACGCCGCCTCGAACAGCGAAAGATCCAGGTAGGCACTCCGTCCTTCGTGCAACGCGGCGAGCACGGCAATCGCTGCAAAGGCGCCGCCACCCATGTCGGCCACGGGATAAGAGGAGCGCGCCGGGGGCTTCAGCCACTGGCCCGGAAAGGCGAGGCCGCCCGCCGCGGCGACGTAGTTCACGTCGTGCCCCGGCCGCTCGCGCCACGGGCCGGTCTGGCCGTAGCCCGAGATCGAGCAGTAGATGATTTCCGGGTTGTGGGTCCTCAGCTTCTCGTAATCGAGGCCGAGGCGTCTTGCGACGCCGGGACGAAAGCCCTCGATGACGATGTCCGCCTTCTTCACCAGCTTTTCAACGACGTCCCGGGAAGGGGAGGATTTCAGGTCGAGAGCCAGACTTCTCTTGTTGCGGTTCTCGGTATTGAATTGCACCGGGACGTAGGAGCGCCCGGGATCGCCGCGCGGCGGCTCGACCTTGATCACCTCGGCGCCGAGGTCGGCGAAGATCGCCGTGGCGAACGGCCCCGGCACGAACATCGAGAAATCCACCACCCGTACGCCGCGCAGCGGCAGCCAGGGCTCAGCGGCCATGCTTTTCGAGATAAGGCGGCGAGTAGACGACCAGGACCCTGGCGCGCTCGCTGGTGACGATCAGCAGATGCACCGCGTCGGCGGGAAAGAAGCAGGCCTCGCCCGGCTTCATCTCGAACTTCTGGCCGCCGACTTCGACGTGCGCGTTGCCTTCGAGCAGGTAGCACACCTGCTCGATTCCCTTGTGCGCGTGGGGCAGCGCGCCCTTGCCGCGCTCGATCTCGCCTACCAGGACTTCCAGCTGCTTCGCGCCCACGGTCTCGGGCCCGATCAGGCGGAAATTCCGCGTGCCGGTGTGATTGGCCGGGGAATACGGCGTTACGTCCTGCTGACGCACGAGGTAGCGGCTCATGGCGGCGGATCGATCCAATTATGCAGCGCGGTGTCGCCCTCGAGAAGCCTGGCCGGCATGCGCTCAGCCGAGCCCGGCTTTCGCCCGCTTGGCGGCGAGCCGCTCGCGCGTCTTCGACGTTTCGACGACGAAGCGCTCGTGCGTGCCGCGGCCGACTTCCTCGATCGGGTCGCGAACGGAGAAACGGAACACGACTTTTCTTCTGTCGATCTGCTCTACATTTATCTGTATTGTGACCTGCAGCCCCAGCGGGGTCGCCGCAAGGTGATCGATCGAGACGTGCGTGCCGACCGAATCCTCGCCCGCGTCGAGGTGCTGGAGGAGGAAGTCGCGGCAGGTGTACTCGACATCGCTCACCATGCGGGGCGTGGCGTACACCATGCCTTCCCTGCCCATGAAGCTGATGCAGCGGGCCTCGTCGACCGTGAGCGTGCGGTTCGACGAAAGATCCTTCTGCAGCGTCGGCTTCATGCAAGGCGATCGTACACTACGGCTCTGACGATCATTTCACCAGCAGCACCGGAACCGCCGAAAGGTTGAGCACCTTGGTCGCTGTCGAGCCCAGCAGCGCGCTCGCCGCCGACATGCCGCGCGTGCCGATGTAGATCAGGTCGCAGGCGCTTTCCCTGGCCTGCTTGACGATCGTCTCCGCAATCGGGCCGACGAGGACGCGCGCGGTGTACTTGATGCCGGCGGCGTCGAGCTTTTTTTTCGCCGGGGCCAGCCTCGCCTCGCCCTCTTCCTGGTAATACCGCTGCAGCTGGCTCTTGCCGACCGCCAGGCTGAAGCCCGGCAGCTTGGGAATCGGCAGATGCACCGTCAGCAGCTCGACCTCGGGGCTTTCGCGGTACCAGTCGGCGTGGTCGATCAGGCAGTCGACTGCGTCGAGCGAGTACTTCGAGCCGTCCACGGCAAGCAGGATCTTCATTGCGTGTTCTCTCCGGATGGGGGTGGAAATTCTAGCGGATGGCCCACAGCTAGGGCTTCACGCTCTATATTTAGAGGATGAAGTACAAGGACTATTACAAGATCCTGGGCGTCGAGCGCGGCGCGAGCGACGAGGACATCAAGAAGGCCTACCGCAGGCTCGCGCGCAAGTACCACCCCGACGTCTCGAAGGAGCCGAACGCCAAGGAGCAGTTCCAGGAAGTGTCCGAGGCGTACGAGACCCTGAGGGACAAGGAAAAGCGCGCCGCCTTCGACAGCCTCGGCACGCACCGCCCGGGGCAGGACTTCCGTCCGCCGCCCGACTGGTACGAGCGCTTCGGCGGCAACGCCGGCGAGGACCTCGGCGGGATCGACCTGTCCGACCTGTTCGAGTCGCTCGGCGCATTCACTCGCGGGGGCGGCCGCGGCTTTCGCGGCGCGAGGAACGTGCCGCTCCGCGGCCAGGACTACGCGGTCAATGTCGACATCAGCCTGGAGGAAGCCGTGCGCGGCACCGAGCGTCAGCTCGAGCTCGATGGACGCAGCATCCGCGCGCGCATCCCGCGCGGGGTTACCGACGGCGAAAAGCTGCGGCTCAGCGGCAAGGGCGGACCGGGGGCCAATGGCGGTCCTGCGGGCGACCTTTACCTGAACATCACGCTGCGCCCGCATTCCCTGTTCAGGGTGGCCGGCCACGACCTGCATCTGGAAGTGCCGATCGCGCCGTGGGAGGCTGCACTGGGGGCGCAGATCGAAATCCCGACGCTCGAAGGCCGCGTCTCGCTGAAAGTCCCTCCCGGCTCGGCGAGCGGCCAGAAGCTGCGGCTCAGCGGCAAGGGGCTGCCCAAGCCGCACGGCGGCGCCGGCGACCTCTACGCCAATCTCAGCATCGTGCTGCCCGGGACGCTCGCCGAGCGGGAGAAGAAGCTCTACGAGGAGCTGCGCGACGCCTCGCGCTTCGACCCGCGCAGCCGCTTTCGCCGTTGAAGCGCCGGGGGCCTCTCACTCCTGCCGCTCGACAAGCCGGCCGAGCGCGGCAAGGGCCCGCTCGAGCAGCGGCCGGCGCCGCCACTCATCCAGGCTGACGGCGCGGCTATTACCGATGTCGGTGGCGAAATCCGCCTGCAGCTGTCTGGACAGCGCCGGGTCGAGGAGCGCGACGTTGACTTCGTCGTTCAGCACGAACGAGCGGTTGTCGAAATTGGTCGAGCCGAGCACGCTCCATTTACCGTCGATGATCAGCACCTTTGCATGGATCATGCCGGCCTGGTACTCGAAAATGCGCACTCCGCCGCCCAATAGCACGCCGTAGCGGCGCCGGCTGGCGAGGCGCGCGATCGGATGGTTGTTCCATTTGCCGGGCAACAGCACGCTGACCGATACGCTGCGTGCCGCGGCACGCAGCAGCTCGTCGCAAAGGCTGCGGTCCGGGAGAAAATACGGCGAGCAGATCTCGATCGACTTCCTCGCGCTCGCCACCAGGACCTGGAACAGGATGCGCGCCTGCGTGGAGCGCCCCGCCGACGGCGAGCTGTTGATCACCATGCCGAGGCCCGGGCCGGGCGGCACGACTCGCGGCTCGCCAACGTCGGTGAGCAGGAAATCCTCCTCCGCAAGGATCTCGCCCGAGGCTTCGAGCCAGTTCTCGGCGAACGCGGTTTGCAGACCTTTCACCAGTTCGCCCGTAACGCGGAGCATGGTGTCGCGCCACGGCGCGTTATTGGCTGCGGGCCCGATCCAGTAGTCCGCGACGCCGGCACCGCCGACGAAAGCCACTTCGGCGTCGACCACGAGGATGTCGCGGTGGGTGCGGTTGTTGAAGCGCTTGAGCGTGTACCAGGCGATCGGCTGATACCAGTAGACCTTGCCGCCGGCCGCGCGCAGCTCGGAGAAATACCGGTTGGGCGTCGCCAGGCTGCCGATGCGATCGACGACGAGCCGCACCGCGACGCCCGCGCGCGCGCGCTCGATCAGGGCGGCGAGGACCTCGCGCGCGATCTTTCCCCGCAGGAACAGGTAGGCCTCGAGGTGGACGCTGCGCTGCGCGCCGCGAATCGCAGCCAGCTCGGCTTCATAGATCGAGGCGCCGCTGTTGAGAACGCGCACGTCGCCGGCCGAGAACAGCCGGGCATTGACGATCGCGCTCAGGAAATTGACGAATTCCCGCGAGTCGATCGGATGGCGCAGCGGGGTAAAGCGGTACGGCAGCCCCGGCTCGAACAGCAGCAGGAAAAACAGCACCGCGACCACGACCACCGCCAGGCCGGAAAGCAGACCGGGAAGGGAATCAAAAGCCATGCCTTATTCTGCGGCGTGAAATACCAGGAAATACTGCCGCGGCAGGAAGCTGTGCTCTTCGTACAGCGTGTAGCCGGCCTTCGCCAGCTCGGCCTTGACCTGCTCCGGGGCGATGCGCGCCTGCCTGGGCGGCCCGCCGGGCGAATCGAGGCGGAAGTCGATGATGGCAATGCGGCCGCCGGGCTTGAGCGCAGGGCGCAACCGCCTGAGGTACTGCTCGCGTGCGTCGATGTGATGATAGACGTCCACCAGCAGCATCAGGTCGATCTTGTCCGGCAGGCGCGGGTCGTCGGGCTTTGCGGCGACGGCGATCAGGTTCTTGCGCCCTTCGCGCTGCGCGCGCTCGGCCAGGTACCTGACCATGTCGGGCTCGACGTCGATCGCGTAGACGCGCCCGCGCGGCAGCATGCTCGCCAGCCGGATGGCGAAGTAGCCGGTGCCGGCGCCGATATCGGCGACGACGGCGTCGGGCTTGAGCGAGAGCGCCTCGATCACATCGTGCGGCTTTTGCCAGGCATCGCGCGCCGGGTCATCGAACACCTGCGCCCATTTTTCCGCGTCGCGGAAGCCGTGCTCGTGCGTGGCGGGCGACTGGGCTGCAAGGGGACCCGCGATGAATAGAAGCAAGGCGGCCGCAAGCTTGCGCGGTTGCAGGGGCGGTGGGGTGGGGAGTAGGCTCATGGCGGCTTTGACGGGGGCACAATGAACGGCGAAAAGAGAATCTGGTCGCAACATGTCGCGAACCTCGCGCGCGCGGCGTTCTGGTTCCTGCTGGTCGCCATTCTACTGCTGCAGCTGCTGGGTTCCCGCGGCCAGGACAGCCAGCGCGCCGCGCTGCTCGGCAACTTCGAGAAGGAACGCAGCTCCCGCGTCATCGCCATGATTCACCGCCAGGAGAGCGCGAGCATCCTGGGCGTCCCGGTCGCCGGCAGCATCAGCATCGACGATTCGGAGGCGATCCTGCGCGCCATCCGCCTGACGCCGCCCGACCAGCCCATCGACCTCATCCTGCACACGCCGGGGGGCCTGGTGCTCGCCGCCGAGCAGATCGCCAAGGCCCTGGTCGAGCGCAAGGCGAAGGTCACGGTGTTCGTGCCGCACTACGCCATGAGCGGCGGGACTCTCATCGCGCTCGCCGCCGATGAGATCGTGATGGACGCCAACGCCGTGCTCGGGCCGGTCGATCCGCAGATCGGCGACCTGCCCGCGGCTTCCATCGTGAAGGTCGTGCAGCTGAAAGGACCCGCGAAAGTCGGCGACGAGATGCTCATTCTCGCCGACATGGCGCAGAAGGCGCGCGTCCAGGTGGGGAGCTTCGTCGTGCAGCTCCTCTTGAAGCACATGCCCGAGAAGCCGGCGGTGCAGCTCGCCACCGTTCTCTCGGAGGGCCGCTGGACCCACGATTTTCCGATTACCGTCCAGGCCGCGCGCCAGCTCGGCCTCAAGGTGTCGACCAACATGCCGCGCAGCGTGTACGACCTGATGGACCTGTACCCGCAAGGCGGCGGCGTGCGGCCGTCGGTCCTGTACGTTCCGATCCGCAGAACTGCGGCGCCCGGCAAGGCGCCCCAGGAGAAAAGCGCGCCGGGCCAACCCTAGTGGCGTAGCACGCACTTCGCGTACAGATCGGCGAACGCGCCCTGCCGGTCGTACTTGTTCTTCAGCCGCCGGTACGCGTCACCGCCGTAGATCCGCTTGAATTCATCCTCGGGGAAAAAGCTCTCCGAGTAGAGCGACTTGATGCCGCCGAGCTCCTCCACCTTCTCCTCGATCATGCGATTGAAATGTCCGCGAGGGTACGCCGAGCGCGTGCGCTTCACGTCCCAAAAGCCGAAATTGACATACCAGTCCGGCCGCATCGGGTACAGCGTGAAGCGCCCGCTGCCCGGCGCCGGGCCGATCGGGCAGATCCACTGCGGCCAGAGGCCGATCGCGCGCGCGTAGAACTCGAAGAACTCGCCCGCGCGCGCAAGGGGGATGTCGACGTCCTGGATCACCGACTCGGAGTGCAGCCCGGCGAGGCGCTCGATCCAGCGCGTCGCGCCGACGCGGCTGTTCCAGCGCATGATTTTTGTGTAGGTGCGCGATCCCAGGCGCTCTCTCCCGTAGATTCTTCGTATCAGGGGATGCTGCGCGAAAACGTTCTTCGAGCACCAGAACCAGTCGGTGTCCCAGCGCCACAGATAGTCGTGCACCGTGAGGTAGTCCTCGCGTTTTCCGCGTATGGACTGGTAGTAAATCTTCTCGTACGTGTAATCGCTGGTGTAGGGCGCGGAATCAGCGAAGCTTCCCAGCGTGATGAAAAATTGCCCGGGATTGAAAACGGTGCCGTCTATGAAGTCCGCTTCTCCTGCCTCCAAGTGCCCGCCCAGTTCTTCAAAAAACTCGAGTGGATTCTTGAATTCCGTGTGTTGAAGGCGGACGAACGGCTTCACCGGCACGGTTTTCACCTTGACGCGCAGGGCGTAGCCGAGCGTGCCGTAGGAGTTCGGGAAGCCGAAGAAAAGATCGGCATGCTCGTTGTCGGGGGTGCAGGTGACGATGCGGCCATCGCCGAGCAGGACTTCGATCTCGAGCATGCTGTCGTGCACCAGGCCGTGGCGATGCGAGGAAGACTCGATGCCGACGCCGGCGACCGCGCCGCCGAGGGTGATGGTCTTCAGCTGCGGCACCACCGCCGGCATCACGCCGTGCGCGAGGCATTCCGCCGCGAGCGCCTCGTAGGTGACCATGCCTTCGGCCTCGACATGGCCCTCCTTGATCAGGAGAACTTCATTGAAGTGGCGAACGTCGAGCCGGCGGCGCGCCGCGCCGGCGCGGTCGCGGAACAGATTCGAGGTGTCCTTCGCCAGCCCGACCGGGCCGCTGCCTTCCCTAAGCCGCGCTGCTAAGGCTTCTTTTTTCGTGGTATGCAGGCTGTTCGTAGAGGAATCCCCGGCTCATCGGATAGCTGGCCTGCGTGACGTTGCCCTTGGAGAACACGACCTGGAACAGGTGCGTGTGCCCCTTGGGCGAGCGGAACATCTCGGCGCAGCCGTACAGGTAGACGCGCCAGATGCGGCGGAAGCGCTCGTCGAAGCGCTGCGGATCGAGCTTGCGAATGCGCTCCCAGTTTCGGTCGAAGCGCTCGCCCCACGCGTCGAGCGTGAGAGCGTAGTGGCGGCGCAGGTTCTCGATGTCGAGCACCTCGAGGCCGGCGCGCTCCATCTCGACGATGGTATCGGCAAGGCTCGGGATCCAGCCGCCTGGAAACACGTAGCGGCGGATGAAGAACTCGGTCTCGAAGCGCCCGACGTGGCCGATGAAATGCAGCATGCCGAGACCGCCGGGCTTGAGAAACCTCGCATGCGCCTGCACCACCTCGGCGAGCTGGTCGCGCCCGGCATGCTCGAGCGTGCCGATCGAGACCACCTTGTCGTACTCGCGGCGCGCATCGCGGAAATCGCTGAGCACCTGCAGGGTGCCGCCGAGCCGCCGCCGCTCGATCTCGCCGCGCACCATGTCAGCCTGCGAGGCGGTGGTATTGACGCCGGTGACTCGCACCCCAAAGCGGTCATGGGCGTGGAACATGAAGCCGCCGAAGCCGGCGCCGATGTCGACTACCTCCTCGCCCGGCGCAAGCAGCAGCTTCCTCGCCACGTGGTCGATCTTGTTCCTCTGCGCTTCCTCGAGCGTGCGCGTGCCCTCTTTCCAGTAGGCGCAGGTGTACATCATCAGCGGGTCGTCGAGCCACAGGCGGTAGAACTCGGGGCCGAGCGCATAGTGGAAATCGGCGTTGGTCCGCGCCTGGCGCCAAGAGGCGTTGGAGAAGCGCAACTCGTGCCACCAGTTGCGGACCCGCACCAGCGGCTTGGGGCGGTCCATGCCGCCCTCCATCCCCGCCGCCATGGCCTTGGCGAGATTGCCCTCGATATCGAGCTCGCCGTCGAAATACGCTTCGAGCAGGCCGATGTGCCCGAAGGCGGCGATGCGCCAGTACGCGCGCGCGTCGCGGAACACCAGCGTGAAGGCCGGCGGCTGGTCGGAAGTCCGGTGCTCGCCCCCCTCGGCGAAGCGGACCGCGAACGGGATGCCGGCGCGCTCGCCGACCTGGCGCAGCGCGGTTTCGATCAGGGATCTCACGGGCCGGAATTCTAACGCTTGTCGCGTTCCCGGTTAACATGCGACATCCACTCTGAGGCCTTCCGCATCGTTTTCCGCAAGGCACGGGCGCGCTGGCGCACCGCGCTCTACGGCTACATCGGTCTTCTCGAAGCGTATTTCGACGGCGAGCTCGACGTCGAGGGCAGCCTTGCGGCGGCGCTCGCGCACGGCATGCAGGCGGGCGGCGACCGGATGAACTGGCTCGCGCACGTGCGCAACCGCTGGCACGAGCTCGTGCACTCCAACCGCAGCTGGACGCGGGCGAAGCAAAACGCCGAATGCCACTACGCGCTCGGCACCGAGTTCTACCGGATGTGGCTCGACGACCCGCTGATGATGTACACCTGCGCCTACTGGAAAGAGGGCACGCGCACGCTCGAGGAAGCGCAGCGGAACAAGATCGAGCACGTCGCGCGCAAGCTCCTGCTCAGGCCCGGCGAGTCGGTGGTGGACATCGGCTCCGGCTTCGGCGGCTTCATGTTCCACGCCCACGAGAAATTCGGCGTGCGCGTGACCGGCGTGAACACCACCACGGCGCAGGTCGAGATGGTCCGCGCCGGGATTTCACGGCGCAAGCTCGGTGGCGAGCTTGAGGTCGTCGACACCGATTTTCGCGACGCACGGCGCGAGTACGACAAGGTGGTCTCGATCGGCACGCTCGAGCATGCCGGGCGCGACCAGCTCGCCCAGGTGGTGCAGGCGCATGCGAGGTTTCTCAAGCCCGGCGGTCTCGGCATGCTGCATTTCATCGGCCACGTCGGGCGCTTCGAGACCGAGTTCTTCATCCGCCGCTACGTGTTTCCAGGCGGCTGGATCCCGAGCCTTGCCGATACCATCGTCGAGATGGAGCGCGCCGGCCTCGAGGTGCTGGACATCGAGAACCTGCGCCGCCACTACGCTCTCACGCTCGACGCGTGGGGCGAGCGCTTCGACCGAAACTGGGAGCGCATTCGCAAGCTCGATCCGCAGCGCTTCGACGAGCGCTTCCGCCGCATCTGGCGCGTCTACCTGTACGGCTGCGCCGAGGTATTCCGCCTGCCGCGGGGCCGCTTGCACCTCTTCCAGGTACTGTTTTCAAAAGGCAACGTGACCCGCGACAGCTATCCCATGGGCCGCGAATTCCTTTATCGCTGACCCCAGGAGATCTCCCATGATCATGGGCATCGCAGTGGCGCCGGTCGTCGCGCTGATCGCCGGCATCCTGATTCTCTTCATGCCGAAGCTGCTCAACTACATCGTCGCGCTGTACCTCATCATCATCGGCGTCCTCGGCCTCGTATCCGGCCTGATGCCCGGCCTCACGGCGTGAACGCTGTTCCGTCAGATAGCCATTCTCAATAGATCGAATTGCGAATTTTGATTTGATCTATTGAGTAAGCGCTCGTACGCTATGCTTCCCTTACTCCCTCCCGAGGAGGCATAGCAATGAAAGCGCTGAAAGGCACCAGGACCCACGAGAACCTCAAGGCGGCGTTCGCCGGCGAATCGCAGGCCAACCGCCGTTATCTCTATTTCGCCGCCAAGGCCGACGTCGAAGGCCAGAACGACGTCTCGGCGCTGTTCCGCTCCACGGCCGAAGGCGAGACCGGGCACGCGCACGGGCACCTCGAGTATCTCGAGGCGGTAGGCGATCCGGCGACCAACCTGCCGATCGGCCGCACCCGCGACAACCTGAAGGCGGCGGTGGCGGGCGAGACCCACGAGTACACCGACATGTATCCCGGCATGGCGAAGCAGGCGCGCGACGAAGGCTTCGGCGAGATCGCCGACTGGTTCGAGACGCTCGCCAAGGCCGAGCGCAGCCACGCCAACCGCTTCCAGAAGGCCCTCGATTCGCTGAGCGATTGATGCGCGAGGGTTCGCTCGAGGCTCCGACCCGGCATCCGCTCGACTGGCAGAACCCCGAGTTCTACGACCAGGCAAAGGTCGAGAAGGAGCTCGGGCGCGTCTTCGACATCTGCCACGGCTGCCGGCGGTGCGTGAACCTGTGCACCGCCTTTCCGACCCTGTTCGACCTGGTGGACGCTTCCGCGACCATGGAGGTCGACGGCGTTGCAAAGCAGGACTACTGGAAGGTCGTCGACCAGTGCTACCTGTGCGACATGTGCTACATGACGAAGTGCCCGTACGTGCCGCCGCATCCCTGGAACGTCGACTTCCCGCACCTGATGCTGCGCGCGAAAGCGATCAAGTTCCGCAAAGGCATCAGGTTGCGCGACCGGCTGCTGTCCTCCACCGATGCGCTCGGCAAGCTCGCCGCGATCCCGGTGGTGGCGCAGACCGTCAATGCAGTAAACAAGAACGCGGTTGCAAGAGCAGCTCTTCAGTCTGTGCTTGGGGTCCACAAGGACCGCGAGCTGCCGCCGTACACGAGCGAAAGATTCAGATCGAACTCTGCAGAAAGCGGCTCCTTTCCGGTAAAGGATGGCAAACATGCCCCGGGCAAGGCGGCGATCTTCTCCACCTGCTATGTGAACTACAACGAACCGGGGATGGGCCACGACCTGCTCGCGCTGCTCGCGCACAACGAGGTTCCGTACGTGGTGGTGGAGAAGGAAGCCTGCTGCGGCATGCCCAAGTTCGAGCTGGGCGATCTCCAGGCCGTAGACAGATTGAAGAGAATCAACATCCAGGTGCTGGCGAAGCATGCCCGCGAGGGGTACGCGATCCTGACGCCGGTGCCCTCCTGCACGCTGATGTTCAAGCAGGAGCTGCCGCTCCTGTACCCGGATGACGCGCAGACCCTGGCGGTGCGCGATGCGATGTTCGATCCGTTCGAATACTTCGTGCTGCGCAGGAAGGACGGGCTGCTGAAGACCGATTTCAAGCACCCGCTCGGCAAGGTCTCGTATCACATCCCCTGTCATTCGCGCGTGCAGAACATGGGGCAGAAGACGCGCGAGATACTCGAGGCGATTCCCGGCACCGCGGTAACCACGGTGGAGCGCTGCGCCGGCCACGACGGCACCTGGGGCGT
>VBBY01000200.1 GCA_005881595.1 Betaproteobacteria bacterium
CAGCCACACCGCGTTCGACACCGACTCGGTGAACATCAAGCCAGCTTTCCACAGCACCATGGACAAGCTCGCCGACGTGGTGGTGCGCTACGGCAAGACCACGCTGACGATCGTCGGGCATACCGACAACGTGGGCACGAACCAGTACAACCAGAAGCTCTCGGAGCGGCGCGCCGTGTCGGTGGCGCAGTACTTCGAGTCCAGGCACGTCAGCCCGCTGCGGCTCGCGACCCTCGGCAAGGGCGAAGGCGAGCCGGTGGCGAGCAACAACACCGAAAGCGGCCGCTCGGCCAATCGCCGCGTCGAGATCTACGTCGAGCCGATCGTCGGGGGATGAGCGGGGCATGCAACCGCCGTTTCGCGTCGAGCATATCGGCAGCTTCCTGCGGCCGCAGCGCTTGCTCGAGGCGGCCCGCGCGCACAAGGCGAAACGCCTGGATGAAAAGGAATTCCGGAAAATCCAGGATGAAAGCATTCGCGAGATCGTGGCCTTCCAGGAATCGCTCGGCCTGCCGTCGGTCACCGACGGCGAGTTCCGCCGCCGCAGCTGGTCGGCGGGGTTCATCGATGCGGTCGACGGTTTTGGATTGCGCGACGGAACTCTGACCTTTCGGACTGGAAGCAGCATCGTTGGCGTGGCCGCGTCTCCTTATGCCAGGGCTCCCCTCAGGCGCAAGCACCGTATCGTCGCCGACGACTATCGCTTCCTCAGATCGACGGTGAAGAGCGGAGTTCCCAAGGTGACGGTCGCCTCGCCGCCGGTGATGCACTACTTCCTCGGCCCGCAGGCCTTCGAGCGCGCGGTGTACGCGGACAGGGAAGCCTTCTTTTCGGATCTGGTGAAGCTGTATCGCGACGAGATCGCTGACCTCGCCGCCGAGGGATGCACCTACCTGCAGCTCGACGACACGGCGCTGCCCTGCAACTGCGATGCGCATGCGCGCGAGGACGTCGCGGCGCGCGGCGAGAACGCCGACGAGCTCACCGAGCGCTACGTGAAGCTGGTCAACGACAGCATCGCCGGCAGGCCCGCCGGCATGACGGTCGCCACCCATCTTTGCCGCGGCAACCTGAAAGGCGCGTGGATGGCGGAAGGCGGCTATGAGCCGATCGCCGACGCGCTCTTCAACCGCCTGAACGCCGAGATCTACTGCCTGGAATACGACAGCGCCCGCGCCGGGGATTTCTCGCCGCTGCGTTTCGTCCCCAAAGGCAAGCGCGTGATCCTCGGCCTGGTCAGCACGAAAACGCCGGCGCTGGAATCAAGGGATTTCCTGAAAAAGCAGATTGCCGCGGCCTCCAGGTACGTCCCCCTGGATCGCCTTGGCATCAGCCCGCAGTGCGGGTTCTCCAGCGCCGGCGGCGGCGGGCAGGTGCTTACGCAGGACGATACCCGGCGTAAGCTGGAGCTGATCATGAATGTCGCGCGCGAGGTCTGGGGGTGAAAAAGGGCCTGACAAGGGGTCTCACCAATTACGGCGACGCGGGCTTCTCGCTCTACCTGCGGCGCTCTTTTGCGAAGAGCATGGGCTACTCGGGCGAGATGCTCGCGCGGCCGGTGGTCGGCATCGCCGACTCGCGCAGCGGCTTCAACAACTGCCACCGGCATTTTCCCGAGCTGATCGAGGCGGTGAAGCGCGGCGTGCTCGCCGCAGGCGGCCTGCCGATCGAATTCCCCACCGTGTCGCTGGGCGAGGTATTCCTCAGCCCGACCTCGATGATGTTCCGCAACCTGATGTCGATCGACGTCGAGGAAATGATCCGCGCGCAGCCGATGGACGCGGTGGTGCTGGTGGGCGGCTGCGACAAGACCGTTCCCGCGCAGCTGATGGGCGCGCTATCGGCCGACGTGCCGGCGGTGCAGCTGCTCGCCGGCCCCATGATGCCGACCTCGTTTCACGGCGAGCGCCTTGGCGCGTGCACCGACTGCCGCCGCTTCTGGGCGCTGCACCGCGCCGGCAGGATCGACGAGAAAGGCATCGAGGAAGTCGAAGGCAATCTCGCGACGACCGCCGGCACCTGCGCCGTGATGGGCACCGCATCGACCATGGCGTCGATCGCCGAGGCGCTCGGCATGGCGCTCCCGGGCAGCGCGGCGATTCCCGCCGTGCACGCCGACCGGCTGCGCGCCGCCGAGGCGAGCGGCGCTCGCGCCATTGATCTCGTTAAGAGCCCTTTGCGCCCGTCACAAATCATTACGGAGAAATCCGTCGAGAACGCGCTGCGCGTGTTGCTCGCCATCGGCGGCTCGACCAATGCCATCGTTCATCTCACCGCGATCGCCGGCCGGGCAGGCATAAAAATCCAACTAAACCATTTGAACGAGCTTTCCGACTCGACACCGGTGCTGGTCGATCTAAAACCCACCGGCCAGTACTACATGTCGGACTTGTACGCGGCGGGAGGCGTCGGCGCGGTGATGCGCGAGCTCAAGGGGCTGCTGCATCTCGATTGCATGACGGTCGCAGGAGTTTCATTGAAAGAAGTCCTCGACAAACTCCCTGCGTGGGTGGACCGAGCGGTGATCAAGCCGTTCTCCGAGCCGTTATCGAAGCAGGGCGGGCTGGTGGCGCTGTTCGGCTCGCTCGCGCCGAACGGCGCGATCCTGAAGCGCTCGGCGGCCGACCCGAAGCTGTTCGAGAAAGAGGGCCGCGCCGTGGTGTTCAGCTCGCTCGATGACCTTGCGGCGCGCATCGACGATCCCGGCCTCGACGTCACCCCGGAGGACTTCCTCGTGCTGCAGAACGCCGGGCCCAAGTCGGGCTACGCCATGCCCGAGGCGGGCTATCTGCCGATTCCGGCGAAGCTGGCGCGCGCCGGCGTGAAGGACATGGTGCGCATCTCGGATGCGAGGATGAGCGGCACGGCGTACGGCACCATCGTGCTGCATGTCTCGCCGGAGTCGGCGATCGGCGGCCCGCTCGCGCTGGCGAGGAACGGCGACCGCATCCGCCTTTCCATTAAGGAACGAAAAATCGACCTTTTAGTATCGGAATCGGAGCTACAGAAAAGAAAAAGCTCCTGGAAGCCGCCGGTCGCGCCGCCTGCGCGGGGTTATGCAAAGCTGTACATGGACCACGTGCTGCAGGCCGAGCACGGCTGCGACTTCGACTTCCTCAGGAAGAGCTGACTTTGAGGAAAACGCGGGCGACCACCAGCAGAACGATCAGCAGAGTGATTCCAAGCCCCAGGCTCCATCCGATCAGTTTTTTCTCGATGGGGAGGAGCGGTTCATAGGCCATTTTCTGCATTTCTTCGGCAATTTTGGGCTGCTCCATTGTCTATCCTCCTCTGAATTAACCGGCTGCCAGCGGCGGCTTGACCCCGCCGAAGAAAACCCAGGAAATGACCAGGCCTGCCCAGATGATGAAGCCGAACAGGCACACCACATAGACCGCGGCGAGCTTGCCGACGCCTTCCTCCCAGAGCTTTCTGAAGTTGGACATCACGCCGATGGTGAAAAACGTCAAGACGAAAAAGATGCCGCGGAAAGTGTTCGCTTCGCCCATCGCCGACTTGATCTTGGCCATTAGCGCAGGCGTCGCTCCCAGAGCAAGAAACAAAATCACCAGAAATGTCACCACGTAGCCGATGATGAATTTCGGGAAGCGGTTCCAGATCTCGCCGGCCTTGGCCTTGTCGCCTGCGCGCACCTCGATATGGGTGGTCCAGATGTAGGCAAGGACAAAGGCCCAGATGCCGATAAAGATGTCGATAAAGACCTTGACCGTCGCGGCGGTTCCCAATACCCAGCCCTTCTGATAGTTGATGCCCTCCGCCGCCGCCTTCGCCAGGATCAACGACTCCGTGATGGCACCGCTTGCCACCGCCGCGCCGTCGGTCTTGACCGAGAGCGCCATCCAGGCGCCGGCCACCAGCGGCTCGTGGGAAAGGTAGCTTTGCGCGAGGAAGGGCAGAAACAGCAGCTCCACGACCGCAAAGACCACCACCAGCGACGACACCATGATCGCCACCACCGGCCGGGCGCGGATCGCGGCTCCGGTGGCAATCGCAGCCGACACCCCGCAGACCGAGATGCCCGAGGCGAGCGGCGCCGCCCATTCGCGGCTGAACCTGAACCAGGTTCGCGCCACGTAATACACCACCGACCAGAAAATCAGATACGCGACGATGATCGCCGCGAGTCCGAGGAACATCAGCGAGGTCGCGAGGCTCAGTTTTTCGGCGGCCGTCACCCCCAGGAAGCCGCCGAGAATGACGATCGCGGTCTTGATGTACAGCTCCGGCCGAACCGCCTCCTTCATCCAATCGGCAAACCCGGGCAGGAAGTTCCCCACGAACAGGCCGCCGAGCAGAGCCACGATGAAGCCGCCCTCCGAGGTGAGTCTCAAGGACCAGCTGACCCCGAACTTCTGCATGTCGGCCGGGGTATTGACCGCAAAATTGGCCCAGCTGCCGATGATCCAGCACGCATAGCTCAACCAGAAAACAACCGTGAAGCCGAGGGCGAAGCGCTTCAAATCGGCGTGCAGTGCCGCCGCGCCCAGCGTCATCACGACGAGCAGGGCGAGATAAGTGGCGATAAGAGCGCCGGCCCCTCCAATGCCCGCGTAGGCCTTGGAAACGGGTGCCAGGGCTTTGGCGAGGCTGGTCCACACGCTGGTCGTGACCGCCCACCCCAGAATGTCTGCACCGACCAATACCCCCAGCGAGAGCACAAAAACAAGCAGGCCGATCCACAGCGACAGCCAATCTTCACTGATGCCTTGAGCGCGCTGGTCCATGTTGCCCCCTTTCGATTTGGACTTCCTGGCACCGAGCACAATACTCCTGTTGAGCCGCGGTAGCGCTTGACAACGCCGGCCGATATACTTCAAGCTTCATCTATTGAGGCTTGGAGTAAGTAGCGCGTGTTACGCACCGACCGCGAGACCATCGCCCGTTCCGATGACCACCGCGCACTGCGCATCTGGCTGCGCCTTCTCACCTGCACGCAGCTGATCGAGAAGCAGGTGCGCGGGCGCCTGCGCGAGCAGTTCTCGACCACACTGCCGCGCTTCGACCTGATGGCGCAGCTTGAGCGCCATCCCGAAGGCTTGAAGATGAACGCGCTCTCGCGCCTGCTGATGGTCACCGGCGGCAACGTCACCGCGATCGTCGACCAGCTCGAAAGCGAAGGCCTGGTCGAGCGCCTGGAAGAGCCCGCCGACCGGCGCGCCTTCCGCATCCGGCTCACCCGGGCCGGGGAGCGCAGCTTCGGCGAGATGGCGCGCGCGCACGAGGAGTGGGTGGTCGACTTGCTCGCCGGCCTTTCGCGCCGCGAGCACGAGGAGTTGCTCAAGCTGCTCGCCAAGCTCAAGGCGAGCGCGATGGAGGTCGGCTCATGATCCAGCCCAAGCATTTCCTCTGGCGCGTCGAAGGCAAGGTCGGCGTCATCACCCTGAACCGCCCGGAGCGCAAGAATCCCCTGACCTTCGAGTCGTATGCCGAATTGAAGGATTTATTCGAAACATTACCCTCAGTTCAAGATGTGAAGATCGTTGTGGTCACCGGCGCCGGCGGCAACTTCTGCTCGGGCGGCGACGTGCACGAGATCATCGGCCCGCTGACGAAGATGCAGATGCCGCAGCTGCTCGAGTTCACGCGCATGACGGGAGACCTGATCAAGGCGATGCGGCATTGCCCGCAGCCGGTGATCTCGTCCGTCGAGGGCGTGTGCGCCGGGGCAGGCGCGCTGATCGCGCTTTTTTCCGACCTGCGCTACGCGGCGCCGGGCGCCAGGGTGGCGTTCCTCTTCGTTCGCGTCGGGCTCGCCGGCTGCGACATGGGCGCCTGCGCGATGCTGCCGCGCGTGATCGGCCAGGGACGCGCCGCCGAGCTGCTCTACACCGGCCGCGCGATGAGCGCCGAGGAGGGGCTCGCCTGGGGCTTTTTCAACCGCGTCGCCGATCCGGTGCTGCCGGTGGCGCTCGAGGTCGCGGCCGAGCTCGCTGCCGGCCCGACCTTTGCGCATGCCATGACCAAGAAGATGCTGCACCAGGAATGGAACGCGAGCCTCGACGCGGCGATCGAGATGGAGGCGCAGGCGCAGGCGATCTGCATGCAGACGCGCGACTTCCGGCGCGCTTACGAAGCGTTCGCCGCCAAGCGCAAACCGGTGTTCGAAGGCGATTGATGGACCGCTTTGCCCACTACGACTGGCCGTTCTTCGAGCCGCGGCACGCGCAGCTCGCGCGCGAGGCCGACGCGTGGTGCGCCGGGAATCTCGGCTACGCCCGCGGCGAGGATGCCGACTCGATCTGCAGAAGGCTGGTCCAGGACCTCGGCTGCGCGGGATTCCTGGCGCGCTGCGTCGGCGAGGACCTCGACGTGCGCTCGATCGCACTGCTGCGCGAGGTGCTCGCCTATCACGCCGCGCTCGCCGACTTTGCCTTCGTCATGCAAGGCCTGGGCAGCGGGCCGATCGCGCTCGCCGGCAGCGCGGGCCTGAAGGAAAAGTACCTCGCGCCGGCGGCGAGCGGGGACGCGATCGCCGCGTTCGCGCTCTCGGAGCCCGACGCCGGCTCCGACGTGCAGGCGATGTCGACCACCGCGCGCCGCGCCGGCGGCGGCTGGACGCTCAACGGCACCAAGACCTGGATCTCGAACGGCGGCATCGCCCACTTCTACGTCGTGTTCGCGAAGGCCGACGAAGGCATCACGGCGTTCGTGGTCGACGCCGCGGACCTCGATGCGAGCGAGCGCATCGAGATCGTGGCGCCTCACCCGATGGCCACCGTGCGCCTCAGGAACTCGAGAGCCGTGCTGCTCGGCGAGCCCGGCCAGGGCTTCAAGCTGGCGATGCGCAATCTGGACAT
>VBBY01000201.1 GCA_005881595.1 Betaproteobacteria bacterium
CGTTCCGTGTTTCAGCAGCTTCATGCTGGAGACCCGCTCTTCGCAAGAGCCTTCTGCCGTGCTCAAGGACTTCGTGCTCGGCGGCTTCCCGGAGTGCCATATCAGCCTCACCAAGGGCTGCCAGTGCACCGCTTTCCATCCTGACGGGTCGGGCTTCGATTACGCGTTCAGCGGCACCGTGACCAATGACGGCGGCGGCACGGTGTTCAATGTCACGGTCACGGACCAGGGTAATGCTTACAGCTGCGGTACCCTGAATGCCGGTCAATCCAAGAACTTCCCGGCGGATTGCACGGGTCCTGCCAATACCTTCAGCGCTACGACGTTTCCAACGACGAACCAGGCGAGCGCGACCGCGACAACCGATCCGTCTGGCGGGACTACGCTCAGCGCGACGACCAACCCGGTGACCTGTAGCGCCCAAAATCCTCTCGGAGCTTGCACACCCAGCCCGCAGCTTACCGTGGACAAGATTTGCGTGACGGCTTTGCAGCTGCTGGGAACCAACGTCGTCGTGCGGGTCGATTACACCGGCCAGGTCCACAACGGAGGGAACGTCAACATCAACAGCGTCCAGGTGACCGAAGACGACAACGCTGACGGCTCGCTGGATAGGACGTTCTCCGTCGGCACCTTGACCCCGAGCGGTACTGCGGGCGCGGACAAGTGCTATACGAACAACGCGGCTACTTGCCCGGCTCTAATACCAGTACCGGCCTTTAACCAACCCCCTGTAGCAGGGACGGCGTCTTACTTCCCGAGCACGGGAACTCCAGTCGATCCTGGCCGGGTGCAGTTCAGCGATACGGTCAGGGCGACGGGAACGGATGCCTTCGGCAGGTTGGTAGCGTCGCATCCATTGGGCAGCGGGGTTACGGCCCACTGCTTGATCTGTCCGTTCGGCGCTTGCCCGACGGCGCCGTAAGGGCGACCTGCCCGGGAGGGTGGGGGGCTGATCCGCCCCCCGCCTCCGGCAGGCTCGCTCTGCCGTTTCTTGTTTGCCTGCTCCTCGGCTGTGCCGTGTGGGCATCCCAGGCTTTCGGCCAGGCCAGACAGAAGGAGCCCCTGGCTGTGGTGGCGGGGCAGCCCATCTACGACGAGGATTTGCTGCCGCTCGTTCAAGCGCAGGTGTTTCAGCTTCGGCTGCAAGAATACGAAGTGAAAAGCAAGGCCCTCGAGAATCTGGTGAATCAGAAGCTGCTGGAAGCGGAGGCCAGGAAAAAAGGCATCCCCGCCGAAAAGGTTCTCGCGCAAGAAGTGGACGCCAAGGTCCCCGAGCCCACGGAAGCCGAATTGCAAGCTCTTTACATAGTGCAGAAAGAACAGCTGAGAAAATCCTTTGATGAGCTCAAGGCGCAGCTCCAGCAGTTGCTGAAAAGGGCGAAACTCCAGCAGGCGCGCCAGGACTACTACACGCGTCTTCGGGAGCAGGCCGCGGTGTCCATCTTCCTGCAGAAGCCTAAAGTCGAGGTCACCCATGATCCGGCCCGGCTGCGGGGAAATCCCAAGGCCGCGGTGGTCATCGTGGAGTTTTCCGATTTCCAGTGTCCCTACTGCCAAGCGGTCGCGCCGACCTTGAAGAAGCTGCTTGCCAAGTACGAAGGCCGGGTTAGCTTGGCGTATCGGGACCTCCCGCTGCGAGACATCCACCCGCAGGCTCAGCTCGCCGCGGAGGCTTCCCGCTGTGCCGTGGAGCAGGGTAAATTCTGGGAATATCACGACCTCCTTTTGGAGAACCCCAATAAGCTGAACCGAGAGGGTCTGGTGGAGCAGGCCCGCCGTCTGAAGCTCGATGAGAAACAGTTCGATTCCTGCCTGTCCAGCGGCAAGCACAAGGCGCAAATCGAACAGGACCTGCAACTGGGGCTGAGGGCCGGACTCACCGGGACTCCGGGATTCTTCATCAACGGCAGCATGCTCAGCGGCAACCTGCCGCTGGACGCCTTTGAAAAGGCGATCGAGGCCGAGCTGGCTGCTTCCAAGGGTCAACGAACGGCTCCCTGACGAGGTGGCGCACAGCCCGTACTTGCCGTATATGTGAGGCGATGCAATGGCGTGTCGCCGTCGACGATGAGGAAACCACCGCGATTTTCGAGCCCGGCGCGCGCGACGCGCAGGCGGTTTTCGTCTGCGCTCACGGCGCCGGCGGTCATCGCGAAGACCGCGGCATGGTTCGCCTGGCGGCAGTGCTGCGCCCGCGGGGGTTAGACCTAGTCCGGTTCAACTTCCTCTACCGGGAAAATGGCTCAGGCCGGCCCGACCCGATGCCGCGCCTGAAGAGATGCCTGGAAGCCGTCGTCTCGCGCACCCGCAAGGAGCTCGGCCCCCGCCGCCTCATCATCGGCGGGCGCTCGATGGGAGGAAGGGCGGCTTCCATGCTGGCCGCCGATGGCATGGCCTGCGATGCGCTGCTGCTGCTCGCCTATCCGCTCCATCCGGCGGGCAAGCCGGAGCAGCTGCGGGACGCTCATCTGCCGCAGATCAAGGTCCCGGTGCTCTGCTTCAACGGCACGCGCGACCCCCTGTGCCGGCGCGACCTGATGGAGAACGCTCTCGCCAGCGTGCGCGCGCCGTGGGAGATGCACTGGCTGGAAGGCGCCGACCATTCGTTCCACGTGCCGAAGTCATCGGGCAGAACCGACGCCGACGTTCTCGAGGAAGTCGGCGACGCGAGCCAGCGCTGGCTTGCCCGCCGATGAAGCGGCTGGTGCTGTGCTGCGACGGAACGTGGAACAGCGCCGACCAGGAGCGCAACGGCGTTCCCGCTCCCACCAACGTCGTCAAGCTCGCCTACCGCGTCGCGAAGCGCGATGGCGCGACGCTGCAGGTGATCTACTACGATCAGGGTGTCGGCACCGGGAATTTCTTCGACCGCCTGACCGGCGGCGCCTTCGGCGACGGGGTGGAAGCCAACATCTGCGACGCCTACCGCTTTCTCATCGGCAATTACGACCCGGGCGACGAGATCTACCTGTTCGGCTTCAGCCGCGGCGCGTACACGGTGCGCAGCGTCGGCGGCATGATCCGCAAGTGCGGGATCCTCGCGCGCCCCTGCGTCAAGCACTACCACGCCGCCATCGAGCTGTACCGCGATGGCCAGCACCCGGAGGAGCCCGGGCCGGCGAAGTTCAGGCGGGACTATTCCATCTCCGGCGCCGAGCCCATCCCCGTCAGGATGATCGGCGCCTGGGACACCGTCGGCGCGCTCGGCATCCCGTTGCGCGGCTTTCGCAGCCTCACGCACGCCAGGTACCAGTTCCACGATACCGAGCTGAGCGACATCGTGCAGTACGCCTGCCATGCGCTCGCCATCGACGAGCACCGCGCGCCGTTCGCGCCGACGCTGTGGACTCACAAGGCGAAAACCGGCCAGCAGGTCGAGCAGGTCTGGTTCTGCGGCGCGCACGGCGACATCGGCGGCGGCCACGCGGAGACCGGGCTCTCGGACATCGCCCTCGACTGGATGCTCGGGAAAGCGCGCAGCGCGGGGCTCGCGTTCGACGGCCAGGCCCTGGCGGCCTTCCCGCTGCACGGCAATCCGCTCGGCAAGCTGCACGACTCGAAGACCGGGCTTTACCGGCTGGCGGTCGGCATCGACCGGGCGATCGGCGGCGATCCCACGCAGGCGCTGCATCCCTCGGTTCGGCAGCGCTGGGAAGGCGATGCCTCGTATCGCCCCGCTTCGTTGCGCAACTACTTCAAGCGCTGATGATCAGATCGCGTGGCGTGCTGCGGTTCATCGCGCGCAGGCGCGACACGTAGCGCGTGAACGGCAGGCCGAGGCGCGACTCGAGCCGCTCGGCGCGCCGGCGCAGCGCGGACCATTCGAGGCGCGGCGGCGCCCCCTTCAGCGCGAACACCAGCAGGTTCGGGTCATAGAGCGCCGGCATCGCGAGCACCGCGCCGCCGAAAGCGCGCTCCAGGCGCTGCAGCGCCTGGTCGAATTGCGGGTCGTCGTCCATGAAGTTGACCACCATCACGCCCGGCTCCGCGAGAGCGAGGAAAGCGCCGTCGTAGAACTCGGCGCTGGCGAGCTGCGCGACGTGCTGCTCGTCCTGGAAGGCATCGATGATCAGCGCGTCGCAGCATTCCGGCGCGAGCGCCGCGGCGCCGTCGCCGATCTCGACCGCCAGGCGGGCGTCGTTTGCAGGCAGCACGAAGTGCGCGCGCGCGGCCGCGACGATGCGCGCGTCGAGCTCGACCACGCGCAGCCGCGTGGCGCGCAGCCGGCGGTGAAAGAACTTGGCGAGCGACCCGCCGCCCAGGCCGATCATGAGCGCCTGCCTCGGCTGCGGGTGAAACAGGAGAAATGCCATCATGCAGCGCGTGTAGTCGAGCGCGAGGGCGTCGGGCTCGGCGATGCGCATCGCGCTCTGGATCGCCTCGCCGCCGACGTGCAGCGTGCGCACGCCGCGCGCGTCGCTGACCGCGATGGCCGGTCCGTGGCTGGTGAGAAAAATGCCCTACCTCCTGCTTTGGCGCCTCGATAAGCTGCAGTATGGCGCTTTACATGGTCAAGTACGACCTGAAAAGGCCGCTGCAGGACTATCCCAGGCTCTATGCATCGATCAAGGCGTGCGGGATGGCCTGGCACGCGATGAACAACATGTGGTTCGTCATCTCCTCGGAAATGAGCGCCTACAAAATTGCCGACCGCGTCCGGCTGTCGGTCGACGCGGACGACAAGGTCTTCGTCAGCCGCCTTTCTAGCGATTCGGCGTGGTGCGGCCTGGAAGAAAAGGGCAGCGACTGGCTCAAGAAGCACATGTAGAGACATCTCAAAGCGAGGCCCCCCTGGCCGTAATGGGCCAAAGCGCCTCCACGACGCCCTGTCTCACGCAGACGTACCAGTCGTAGAGATTCACCGTGGGGTCGCAGTGGCCGGGCACCAGCAGGAGCTTCTCGCCGAGCGCGGGGGCAGCAACTCCCGGCGCGATGTCCACGCGTCCGTGCTCGTCCGACGCGGCTGCGTACACGAGCCCGGGCTTCTCCCAGACGCCCGGCATGCCCGAGTCGACGCTCGACGCCTTGAGGCCGGCGTCGACGATGGCGCGATCCGGCGCCGGCCGGCTCATTACCGTGGCGAGCACGAACAGCGAGTGCTCGAAGCGCGGCAGCGGCGCGGCCCATTCGTTGCGCGCGTAATCGGCGTCCATGAAGACGTAGGAGCCGGGCTGGATCTCGTTCCACGCGCCCGTTTCCACCTCGAACATGAAGCTGCCGCTGCCGGCGCCGGTGACGATGGGACAGGGAATTTTTGCTTTCTCAAGCAAGGCTTTTGTAAGCACCACCTGATCGCAGGCGGCCTGGATCGCCGCACGGCGCTCAGCCATGGACCGCAGGTGCTGGGCGCGGCCGTGATAGGCCTGCAATCCCGCGAAGCGCAGCGTGCGCGAGCGCGCGATCTCCCGCGCCAGCGCGAGCGCCGGCTCGCCCGGCGCGACGCCGCAGCGGCGCATGCCGATATCGAGCTCTACGTACACGTCGAGCTTGGCCCCCGAAGCCTCGAGCTGACGAAGATTGTCTCGATTGTCGACGCATACCCCGAGCCGTGCGCGCGTCGAGAGCGCCCCGAGGCGCCCGAGCTTCGGCACGCCGACGACTTCGTTGGAGACCAGCACGTCCTCGATGCCGCCCTCGACCATCGCCTCGGCCTCGGAAACTTTCTGGCAGCACACCCCGATCGCGCCGGCGGCGACCTGGCGCCTCGCGATTTCGGGGCACTTGTGGGTCTTGGCGTGGGCGCGCACGCGAACGTCATGGCCGCGCAGGGAATCTCCCAGCGTTTTGAGATTCTTCTCAAAACTCTCCAGATCAACGAGCAAGGCCGGGGTGTCGATTTCCTCCAGCCGCATGCCCACCGAAGCCGGCGCCCGCATGGCTAGGCCGCCGCCTTTCCCGGGCGCCCCTGCAGCGCGAACCAGGCGATGGCGGCCGCCATCAGCGCCACCAGCGGCAGCGCGAACAGGTTGACGCGCTCCCAGCCGACGGTCGTCACCGTCATGCCCGAAGCGAGCGAGGAAACAGCCATCATGGCGAAGATCGCCTGGTCGTTGGCTCCCTGGGCCTTCGCGCGCTCCTCCGGGCGATAGGTCTGAGTGAGCAGCGTCGTGCCGCTGATATAGAGGAAGTTCCAGCCCACCCCGAGCAGCACCAGCGCCCACCAGAACTGCGCCACCGAGACGCCCGACAACGCGGTGCCGATCGACGCGAAGTTGAGCAGCACGCCGGCCAGCATCACCGGCGCGAGGCCGAGGCGCCGGATCAGGGAACCGGTGACGAAGGAAGGCGCGAACATGCCGACGACGTGGGCAGAGATGACGAACGCCGCGTCGGCATAGGGGTGGCCGCAGACGCCCATGGCGATCGGCGTCGAGGTCATGAGGAAGTTCATCACGCCGTAGCTGGTCGCCCCGCACAGGACCGCGACGATGAACCTGGGCTGCGCCGCGATCTGCAGCAGCGGCCGGCCGGAGGACGACTGCTCGCCTGCCGCGGGCGGCGGGATGCGGATGAACCGCAGCAGCGCCACGGTGACCAGCGCGAAACCGGTCAGCGACAGGTAGCTGCCCATGAACCTGACATCGAACAGGTCGATCGTCCAGCGGCTGACGCCCGGCCCGAGGATGCCGCCGACCAGCCCGCCGGCGAGCACGAGCGAGATCGCCGTCGGCCGGAAATCGGCGCTCGCGGCGTCGGCCGCGGCAAAGCGGTAATACTGGCCGTAGGCGTTGAAGACGCCCCATATCAGCGTGCCGAAGCACAGCAGCCAGAAGCTCTGCAGCCACATCGCCCCGCCGCAGGCGAGCGCCCCGGCGATGCCCCAGTACACGCCCTGCGTCAGGCCGCGCTGCCGGCCGACGCGCTTCATGTGCAGCGAAGCCGGCATGGTGGCGATCGCGCCGCCCAGGATCCAGCAGGTGACCGGCAGCGTGGCGAGCGCCTTGACCGGCGTGAGCGCCAGCCCGGCGAGGCCGTTGATCGCCACCAGCGTGGTGTTGTTGGTGAACAGCATCGCCTGGCAGGCGGCGAGCAGCCCGACGTTGCGGCCTGTACTGGTCATTTATACAGTGGTGGATTAGAATGCGACGGACCCTAGTCTAAATGAAACACGAGACGACCTACCTGCGGGGCGCCCGCTCGTTCGTCGCCGGCCGCTTCGAGACGCTCGCGCGCGAGCCTTTCGACGACGGCTGGACGCCCGAGGAGAGTGACGCCGCCGAGCTGCAGACCAGCGTGACCGAGGAGCGCGCGCGCTCGATCATCTCGCGCAACGACTCCCCCGACATCGGCTTTTCGCAGTCGATCAACCCTTATAGGGGCTGCGAACATGGTTGCATCTACTGTGTCCACGGAGATACGCCTGTCCTGATGGCGGACTGCAGCGTGCGGCGGATTGCGGACATCCATCCAGGCGACCTGATCTACGGCACCGCACGCGAAGGCTGGTATCGGCGCTACGTGAAGTCGCGCGTGCTCGCTCACTGGAGCGTGATCAAGCCAGCGTACCGAATAGCGCTCGAAGACGGCACGGAGCTCATTGCCGGCCCGGATCACCGATTTCTTACCGAGCGCGGCTGGAAGTTCGTGACCGGCACGGAACAAGGCCAGGCGCGCCGGCCGCATCTCACGACCGGCAACAAGATGATGGGGGTGGGCGCCTTTGCCCACGCGCCGGTAAAGAGCGAGGATTACCGGCTCGGCTACCTTTGTGGCGTAATTCGGGGCGATGGTCATCTCGCCTCGCATCGGTTCAGGCGCGGCAACGGCGCTATCGGCACGCTGCATCAATTCCGGCTGGCACTTTGCGACGTGGAAGCACTTCTGCGAGTGCAGGATTACCTGCGCGAATGGCGGATCGATACGCAGCATTTCGTATTTCAGCAAGCCGCCGCAGGTAGACGATTGCTCCACGCGATCCGCACGCAAAGAAAGCCGAGCGTCGACGAGATCCACGCGCTCATCGCCTGGCCCATGGTGGCCTCGCGCGAGTGGTCAGCCGGTTTTCTCGCCGGAATTTACGACGCCGAAGGAAGCTACAGCGAAGGCTGCCTGAGAATCAGCAATACAGATCACGAGATCATCGCGTGGATCGATCGATGTCTGAAGTCTTTCGATTTCCGCTTCGTGGTGGAGCACGTGCCCCGTGAAACCTCTAAGCCGATCGATGTGGTGCGCCTCACCGGCGGCTTGCGCGAGCACCTGCG
>VBBY01000145.1 GCA_005881595.1 Betaproteobacteria bacterium
ACATTCTCGGCCAGCTCCTGAAGTTCATGGGCGAGGACCGCATCGTGTTCGGCTCGGACGCGGTGTGGTACGGCTCGCCGCAATGGCAGATCGAGGCGCTGTGGCGCTTCCAGATCCCCGAGGCCATGCGCCGGCGCTATGGCTATCCCGAGCTCAGCCCGAGGGTGAAGCGCAAGATCCTCGGCCTCAACTCGGCGCGGCTCTACGCTCTGCCGGTCGGGACGGTCGGGTCACGGTGCGAGCACGACGACGACGATGATCGCGACGGCCGCCGCGGCCATCATGACGACCGCGACCGCCGCCGCGGGCACGATGACGACGACCGCGACCATGAAGACAAGTGCTACACCCCGGTGCCCAGGGACTACGAGAGCCGCATCACGCCGGAGCTCAAGCGGATCCTCGAGTTCCAGACGGGCGGGGCAGCGGCCGACAACCCGTTCCCGCAGTACGCGAGCGACAACCTGGCGAAGATCAAGCAGTCGTACGCGGATGCGGGCGGCGCACGCAGCAATACGCGCTACGGCTGGCTGAGAACGAGGACCTGACATGCGCAAATCGCTGCTTGTACTAGCCTTCGCTGTACTGGGCTTCGCGCCCGCCTGGGCGTCGCACGAGGCCTCCGGCCTCGCGGTGCCGCCGGGCCCGGGCTTCCGCGGCGGAGTGGTGGCGGTATCGCACCCGCTCGCCGCGGAGGCGGGCGCAAGGATGCTGCGCAGCGGCGGCAACGCCATCGATGCCGCCGCGGCCATCCAGTTCGCGCTCAACGTGGTCGAGCCTGAGTTCTCGGGCATCGGCGGCGGCGGGTTCATGATGGTGCACCTCGCGAAAGGGCAGGGCAGCACCTTCGCGATCGAGGGCCGCGAAAGGGCGCCGGCGAGCGCCGATACCAGGCTGTTCACCAATCCCGACGGCAGCAACCAGGGGTTCACGCCCGCCTCCACCAGCGGCCAGGCGGTGGGCGTCCCCGGCACGTTGAAGGTGGTCGCCACCGCCGTGCAGCGCTTTGGGCGCATGCGGCTTGCGGAAGTGATCCAGCCCGCGATCGAGCTCGCCGAGAAGGGCTTCCCGGTGAACTTCGTGCTCGCCGGCGACGCCCAGTCGGCGCGCACCAGTTATTACGCCGAGACCGCTGCGGTCTTCCGCCCCGGCGGCGTGCCGCTGCAGCAGGGCCAGATCCTCAGGCAGCCGGATCTCGCGAAGACGCTGCGCCTGATCGCGGCAAAGGGCCCGGACGCGCTGTACCGCGGCGAGATCGGCGCGGCGATCGTGGCCGCACAGCGCGCGACGGCCAACGGCGGCAAGCCCGGGCTCATGACGATGCAGGACCTGGCCGACTACCATATCGTTATCCGCGAGCCGATCGTGGGCGAGTACCGCGGCTATCGCATCGCCGCGATGTCGCCGCCCTCGTCGGGCGGCCTGACCATGATCCAGGCGCTCAAGATGATCGAGCGCTACCCGCTTGGCGATGCGGCGGCCGGCTTCGGCTTCGGAAGCGCGAAGACGCTGCACGTGATGACCGAGGCGATGCGGCTCGCCTTCGCGGACCGCGCGGCGTGGATGGGCGACGAGGACTTCGTGCCGGTGCCCAAGCGCGGCCTGCTCGACCCAACTTACGTTCGCGAGCGCGGTGATCTCATTAGCCTGACCTCGATCATTTCCGGAACCGCCCCGCGCGGCGATCCATGGCCTTTCGAGACCGCGCAGCGTCCGGGTCGCACGATGCTTGCGGCCGCAGAGCCGGTGAGCTACGCCGGCGGCCACACCACGCACTTCTCGGTAGTCGACCAGTGGGGGAACATCGTTTCGTACACGACGACCATCGAGCAGGGCTGGGGCACGGGAATCATGGTTCCCGGCTACGGCTTCATGCTCAATAACGAGCTCACCGACTTCAACTTCGGCTTCAACATGCACCCGCGCTTCGGCGGCCCGGGCGCGAACGACGTGCAGGGCGGCAAGCGCCCGCGCTCGAGCATGACGCCGACGATCCTCTTCAAGGGACGCGAGCCGGTGGCCGCCTTCGGCTCGCCGGGCGGCGCCACCATCATCAGCTCGGTCTACAACGTGCTCATCAACCTGGTGGATCACCACATGACGCTCAAGCAGGCGATCGAGGCACCGCGCATCTCGGTGACCACGGCCGGAAACTTCATCGCGCGCGAAGCCGGCTTCGACGAGACCGAGATCGCCAAGCTGCGGGCGCTGGGCCACGTGGTCGGCGATCCGGCCGACATCGGCAACGTGAACGCCATCTTCATCGACCTGCGGACCGGCCGCCAGTACGGCGCGGTCGACTCGACCCGCGAAGGCGGCTTGATCGGCCTGCCGAAGGGCCACGACGGGGAAGAACACGACGACTGACAGGAGTTTGGTATGAGATACCGAGGCAAGACAGGTGCGATTGCGATCGCCGCGCTGGGAATGTTGCTCGCGGCGCCGCAGCCTTCAGATGCAAGAGTCACCAAGATCACCATCCTCAGCACCACGCCGGCGTACGGCGGACGGGTGTTTGGCGCCGCCGGGGCCTACGAGGAGATCCGAGGCACGGCGAGCGGCGAGCTCGATCCTTTCGATCATCACAACGCCGTCATCACGGACATCAACCTGGCGCCGCGTAACGCCAACGGCAAGGTGACGTACACGGCGACCTTTACGATGCTCAAGCCGGTTGACATGAGCAAGGCCAGCGGCGTCCTGGAGTACGAGGTGAATAACCGCGGCAATCACATACTTCCCGGCTTTCTCAACGTGGGCGTGTCAGCGGCCAACCCTGCCGGGGACGGCTTTCTCTTCAACATGGGAAACGTCTACTTGTGGAGCGGCTGGCAGGGCGACCTGGTGTTCAATCCGGCGCTGCCGGCGGAAACGATCGACGTACCGGTGGTCCAGGGCGTGACCGGGCCGACTTTCGCCCGCTTTGTTACGGTCGCAGGCAACGTCAACACGCAGTCGCTGCCCGGGCGCGGGCGCACCCCCGCGAGCCTTGACACGACGCAGGCGAAACTGATCTCCGTCGCGCACGAAAGCAACGTGGGCGTTCGCACCGGCATCGTGGAAATTCCCAGCGGCGACTGGGCGTTCGCGGATTGCCGCAGCACGTCCTTCCCCGGGGTCGCCGATGCGACGCGGATCTGCCTCAGGAACGGCTTCGATCCAAACCTGATCTACGAGCTGGTTTATACGGCGAAGGACCCGCTGGTGCTCGGAGTCGGCATGGCGGCGATGCGCGACATCAATTCGTTCTTCCGGCGCGCTCGCGCTGCCGATGGCAACCCGATCGCCGGCAGGATCGAGTGGGCGATCGGGCTAGGGATCTCCCAGTCCGGCCGGTACACGAAGAACTTCATCCTGCTGGGCTTCAACGAGGACGAAGACGGCAGGATCGTCTGGGATGGCGCCCATCCGATCATCGGCGGCGCGATGGGCCAGTTCAACATTCGTTTCGCCCAGCCCGGCAACATTGCCAACATCTTCGAGCCAGGCGCGGAAGGACCGATCTGGTGGGGCAATTACAACGACCGCGTCCGCGGGCGCGGCGTTACGGGAATTCTCGAGCGCTGTCGAGCGTCCCATACCTGCCCGAAGATCTTCGACGACTTTGGCGGAGCGGAAGTCTGGTATGGCCGCGGCAGCGTCAGCATCGCTGGCACCCGGGGCGACGCGGATGTCCCCTTGCCTGGCAATGTCCGCCGGTACTACAACGCAAGCACGGCGCACGGCGGCGGTCCGGGCGGCTTTTCGGTCGCGCAGCCTCCGCTTGCGGGATTGATGCTGGCCAGGAATCCGAATCCGCAAACAGAAACGCGCCGCGCGTTGTTCGTCGCCTTGGTCGACTGGGTGACGAAGGGCAAGAAGCCGCCGCGCAGCCAGTACCCGCGGGTCAGCGACGGCACTCTCGTGGTGGCGAATGCAAAGGCGCTGGGATGGCCGAAGATTCCCGGCTCGCCGACGCCGGACAACGTGATCAACGCCCTGATGGACTATGACTACGGCCCGGACTTCCGCTACAACGACGAGTCAGGCGTGATGACCAAAGTCGTGCCGCCGATCAGGCAGATCATCCCGACACCCGCCGCCAAGCTGGACAAGGACGGCAACGAGATCGCCGGCGTGAAGTCGGTGCTCCTGCAAGCGCCCCTGGGGACCTACACGAGCTGGAACCCGGTGGCGAGCGGGCCGCTGAAGGGCAACGAAGGCAACCTTGCCGCGGGCTACATTCCTTTTTCCGTGACCAAGGCCGCGCGGTTGGCGAGCGGCGATCCGCGCCGCTCGGTGGAAGAGCGCTACGGCAGCCAGGAGGGCTACAACTGCCTGGTGACGCGTATCGCCAGACAGGAGGTCCGCAGGCGCTTCCTGCTGCAGGAGGACGCCGATCGCCTGATCGCTCAGGCAGCCGCGAGCCCCGTCTTGCCAAGCGATCCGAACAACCGCACGGCCAAGCAACTGTGCGAAACACCGGATCGCGACGACGATCATCATGACCACGACGGCGATGAAGACGATTGACTTCTTCCGGAGTCGGGCGTTCTTTTTTTGGGACCACCTTCTTGACGCTGCAGCGCCGGAGGGACAGACTGCCCGCGCCAACGATCTTCCGGGAGGGGATATGTCAGCGATTTCCCGCGCCGCTTTATTCCTGCTTGCCTGCCTCGCGCTGATTCCGCTCGACGCCGCCGCATGGGACCGCGGCCGCGTCGAGCGCTTCGCCTCGCTGCCGGAGGGCTCGCCGAATCCGGAAGGCATCACCACGGATCGCAACGGCGATGTGTACGTCCCGGGATTTGCGCCGACCGCGCTCAGCGGCCCCGGCAAGCTGTTCGTGTTCGACGAGGACGGCGAGCTGCTGCGCTCGCTCAACGTCACCGGATCGAGCCCGGCACTGCTCGGCCTTGCGTTCCACCCGACCAACCGGCTTGCCAACGGCCGCCGGCAGCTTCTGGTCATCGATTTCGGGGCAGGCAACGTGCTCAGCGTCGATCCGATGACCGGCGCCGCGACGGTGTTCGCGGAGATCAAGGGCGGCGGCCTCAACGCCCTGACCTTCGATGCGAAGGGCAACGTCTATATTTCGGACTCGTTCCGCGGCGTCATCTGGCGCACCAAGCCTGCCGGGGGCGACGCGGTCGCCTGGAAGTCCGACCCGCTTCTGCGCACCGACGGTTTCCCGCCGTTCGGCGCCAATGGCGTCGACTTCAACCACGACGAGAGCGCGCTCTTCGTCGCCAATACCGGCAACGATACGGTCGTGAGAATCGCCAAGGTGGGCGACAGCGCGGGCGACGCGACAGTCTTCACCAACAGCATCAACGGCGCCGACGGCTTGTTTGTCGACCGGGACGACAACGTCTGGGTCTGCGCGAATCAATCGGACGAGATCGTGGTGACCGACAAGACCGGCAAGGTCGTCGCCAAGCTCGGCGATTTCGACGGCGTGCGCGACGGCTCGCCGGTCGGGCTGCTCTTCCCGGCGAGCCTGGTGCGCCGCGGCGAGTGGATCTACATCACCAACCTGTCGCTCGACTTGCGTCCGATCGCCGGGCAGCAGTCGGTGGACAGTCAATGGGCGGCCAGGGTCAAGACGCACACTATCTCGCGCATTCGCTTCCGCATTCCCGAGTAGGATCGGCTTTTTTTTCGTAGTGCGGATTGATTGATGACGAACGTTCATCAAACACAGAAACAGATTCCATCGATCACTGGCTGCTTTTAGGTACTGTGTGCGGGGGGGAGGGGCGGTTCACTTTTGTACCCTGCTTGTTCTCCTCGTACGCCGCGTATCCCTGAAAAAACGCTGGATAACGCTGAGAAGGAGTCGACATGCGCAGCACATTCGATCGATTTAGTTGGGTGACTGTCTCATTCGCGCTGGTACTTACCGTGCCTGCGCTTGCAACAGCCCAGACCAAGGGGAACCCGCTCTGTCCTGGCGAGGACGTCTTCTTCGACCCCGGCCATGGCCAAGATATCGTCGTGCCTCAGGGCTTCGAGGTTTCGGTCTTTGCCAAGGGCCTCAACTCCCCGACCGCAGTCGCGTTTCGCGGCGACGCACGCCGGTTTGAGGTGTTCGTGCTGGAGTCGGGACACGGCCTGCCGAGTCGATGCAACGACGAGACGAGTTCCGTCGTCGGGGGCCAGTTCTCGGTCACCAACCCCTTCACGCCCGACATCCTCGTGTTCGACGAGAGCGGGCGCTTGATCCGTGGCCCTCTCGCCAAGCCCACCGCAAGCGGCGGAGGTCTCCAGGCGCACGGCCCGGCGATCGACATCGCGTTCGAGAAAGGCTTCGAGGGCGGGCGGCTCTTCGCCACGGACTCAAACCAGGCCATTCGGGCCGTTGGGGCGCAGAACAACAGCTCGCGCATCGTGACCGTCAATCCCGAAACCGGGAAGGTCAGCCCGTTCATTGCCGGACTGCCGACCGGCGACCACCCGGCGGAGCAGATCACCTTCAAAGACGGCTGGATCTACTGGTCTCAAGGATCTACGACCAACTCCGGGGTTGTGGGTCGCGACAACGGCGGTGGCGCCAATCAGCATGACATCCCGTGTCAGGACATTACGCTGAGCGGTCATCTATTCGACTCGGGCGGTGGCGTGACGACGAGCGGGTATTCTGACTTCGGCACGCATCGCACGACCGTGAAGGCGTTCGACGGCGCGACAGGGAAAGGCATTTGCGACGGCTCTATCTTGAGAGCGAAAGTCAACGCCGCAAACCCGAAGTCCACCATCGAGCCCTTCTCGTGGGGGTACCGGAACCCGTACGGCATTCGGTTCGCGCCGGACGACCATGCCCTGAAGGGCGGGCTGTTTGTCACCGAGAACGGCGAAGACGAGCGGGGTGCGCGGCCGACCAACAACTCCCCGGACCGCCTGCAGCTCGCCCAGCAGAATCCCGATGGCAGCCCGGATTACCACGGGTGGCCGGATCGGTTCGGCTTCCTGGATTCAACTCAGGCGGTTTTCAACCCGGTCGGCGGCCCTGGCGACGACAACGCGGCCGTCGTCGTCGGTATGCCGGTGCAACACGTTCTCGCGTTCCCGCCCCAGCCAGTCACGGCGCCCCTGGCCCTTGAGCCGGCGGACGTCGCGATTGTCGGGCTTGACTTCGTGCCCAATTCCTTTGTCCACGGGCCGGTCAAGCGCGGTGCGGCCCTTGCCGGCCGCGAGGGGGACTTCGGGTTCTCGAAATCCAACGGCACTCCGGAAGAGGGGCACGACGTCCAGCTCATCAACTTCAGCCGGCCGGGAGAGCCGCTCCAGCTCCAGCTCCAGCGGTTTGCCCACAACAGCACATTCGAGCAGGCGTTCGTGGGGCAGATTCACGGGATCAATCGCCCGGTGGATCTCAAGTTCGGGCCTGATGACTGTGCGTACCTCGTGGATTACGGGGCGGTGCGCGACTTTGGCCAGTCCGACCCGGACAGCAAGTTCAAGGTCGCAGGCGACGGTCCGCTCCTCCAGATTCCTGGGACTGGCGTAGTCTGGAAGATCTGCCGGGTAGGCGATGACGATTGACCAGTAGAGTAGTACGCAGCACTCCTAAACCCAGCCCGCAGCGCTAGCTGCGGGCTTTTTTTCTAATGCTTTCTTCGTAGCTAGCGCTTGCTAGGCAAATCGCCACCGCTTCCGTCAGGCGATCGACAGGCTGGCGGAGTAGCGTGTTGCTCATTCCAAGAAAAAACGCAGCACCGCGCCTGATGTAGTGGGCGACTTACATCGACGCGCAACTTTTCCGAGCGTCGCACTCGTCTACCAAAGGAGACAGCAACATGTCTGCAAGACTTTCATCCGCCTCGGCGCTGCTGGGCGCCGTGTCGCTCGCGGCATCCGGCGCCGCGTTCGGCGCTTGTATGGGGCCAGGGGCACCGAGCAACACCGAAACGAAATGCTTGACTGCAGTTCAGATTCCGGGCAATCCGCTCCGCTCGTATGACATCAGCTGGGTCGACCCGCATCGCGCCGAGTACTACCTCGCCGATCGCTCGAACGCGGCCATCGACATCATCGACACCCATCACCTCACTTTCAAGAGGAGCCTCGGCGGTTTCGTGGGTGTTAAGCTCAACGGCACCGGCACCGCAGTGAACAACGACATCTCCGGTCCCGACGGGGTCGTGACGCACGGCAGGTGGCTTTATGCCGGCGACGGCGACAGCACGCTCAAGGTGTTCGATCTTGACGGGTCTAACTCGTCCGTTCAAACACTCAGTACCGGCGGCACCACGAGAGTTGACGAAATGGCGTTGACGACGGACGGCGAATTGCTGCTCGTCGCTAACAACGCCGAGGATCCGCCCTTCGCGACCCTGTTCGCGGCGAACGGGGATCGGAACCACAGCTCGGTCCTGAAGCTCAGCAAGATCACGATTGACGCCACGCTTTTCCCGAATACCCCGGGAATCGAGCAGCCCACCTGGGATCCGAAGACCAAGCGTTTCTACGTGTCGGTGCCGAACCTCGGGGAAAACCCGCCAGGGTGCACCACGTGCGACGGCGGGCTGATGGTGATCGATCCGACCACCGTCACGCCGGGGACCATGGTGCTCGGTGCCTTCAATCCGGCCACGAACAGCGGCGTCCTGAAACTCAGCGACTGCGGACCCAATGGGGCCACGGTCGGACCGCATGACAATCTGCTCTTGGGCTGCACCCCGGCCAACAACCCGAGCAACTCAAGTACGCTGGTGATCAACGCCACGACCAAGCATTTCTCCCACGTCAACGGCATCGTCGGCTCGGATGAAGTCTGGTTCAACAAGGGCGATGGACGCTACTACACGGGCTCGAACAGGAATTGCAGGACAACGGCCCCCTGTCCGACCGCCGCGACCCAGGCGGCAGTGCTCGGCGTGATCGACGCGACCAGCGTCCTGATCGAAACCGTCCCGCAGTCGTCCGGCTCGCACTCGGTGGCGGCCGATTCCAAGCGCAACCTCATCTTCGTCCCGCAATCTGCGCCTGTCCGGATAGTCGGTGCCGGCGGCGATACCACGGCTGTGGGCGAGGGAATCTGCGGCAGCACCAACGGCTGCGTCGCCGTTTATGTGCATTATGTCGACGGTGACCGCGACGACGACGATGACAGGGACGAGCACGGCGACCGGTAGTACGAAGTCGATCAAGTAGTGCCGAAGGGTCGCGGCGCGGGGTGACAGCCGCGCCTGCGACCTTTTTTTCGCCCATAGGGAGGAATCGGTGATGAAACGCACTGTGTCTTTGATTGCCTTCCCGCTGTTGTTGTTGGCCGCTGCGGACATCGCGCTTGCCGGCGACCTGTTCATCCTGGCGACCGGGCGGAGGGATCCGCGCATCTACGCCATCGACTTCAACGCGGCGCTGAAGCGGCAGAACAACAACACCTCGAACGCCATCGTCAGCCGGTCCAGGGTCCACCCGGATCGCCTCGACGGCACACCAGTCGGGGATCCGGCGAACATCGTGCTGAGCGAGGATCGCCGGACGGCCTACGTGATCAACCATCACGGCCCCGTGAACAATGCCGAGTTCCTGCAGCACGGCGGGCGCGGCAGCGTCTCGGTCATGGACGTAAGGAAGATGCTCAGGCCGGAATTCGACGATACCGATCGCGCCGTAGAGCGGAACTACGACAGCGGCTACTTCGGGGCAGTCGGTCTGCTGGTCCTTCCGGAGCTGCTGCTCGTGAGCCACTCTGAAAACTGGCTCACCGAGGACGGCTCGAACCGCATCAGCATCATCGAGCGCAGGACCGGCGGCCGCCGAGGACAGATCGAGATGGCGCTGGGCCAGCCGGGGCACGCGTGTCCTGCGTTCCCGGTGCCTTTCGTCTCGCCGACGCCGCCCCCGGTGGTTCCTTTCGAGGCTCCCGATCAGCAGTTCGGCTGCTGGCCGAACCCCGAGTTCCTTGCCCTGGGCCACGGCAGCGACGGGAAGGCGTACCTTTTTTCGGGAAACGCGGGCACCAATGACGTATCGGTGATGGATCTGCGGCAAGCGCTGATGGGCGTTCCGGTCGTGGAGGTTGCGCCGCGCATTCCAGTGCAGACCGGCCCCTTCGGCATCAAGGCGAGCCCGAACGGTAAATTCATCGCCGTGACCGCGCGAGAAAGCGCACAGGCCGACTTCGAAGGCAACAGCATCTCGATCATCGACGTGGATCGCGCCCGCACCGGCGCGCGCGGCGCCGAGGCGGCCCGCGTGCGGGTCGGGACCGACGATCCCGACGGGCAGGCACGGCCGTTCACGCTCGCCTGGACGCCCGACGGACGCCAGATCATCGTCGCGAATTACCGTACGAACAATGTGTCCATCGTCGACCTGCGCAAGGCTCTCGCCCATGAACCAGGCGCGGAAGTCGCGCGCATTGCGGTCACCCGTCCGGCAGATGCTGATGGTCAGATCCGCCCGGGCCGCCCCAAGGGCACCGCGGTCACGCTGGACGGACGCTACGCGGTCGTCTCCGGCGGGCCGCGCCTCGCTCCCGACGCCCCGCCGAGCGGGACGGTGTGGGTGATCGACCTCCATCAGCGCGCCGTCGTCGCGACCGTGACTGGTGTCGGCAATGATCCGTATGGCCTGACCATCCTCGAGGAAGAGGATTGAAGCCCGGCCGCCGCACATCGACGCGAACGCGCCGATTGTCGGCTACCCGGCCCGAAGTGCGGAAAATCTCACAGACAGGTCATGAGCAGGGGGGTACTTTGCCATGGAGTGTCTCGTTTTCCTCCTCCTCCTCGATTCGAGACACCAAGCCCGGATGTGGCTACGCCATGCCGGGCTTTTTTATGCCCTCGATCCATCGGACTGAAGGATAAATCGCTGGTTGCTCGGGAGTGAGGATTATCCCGACAGACGTGACTGGGTTTCGCACCTAGTCTAGGATGCATCCCGTTTCAGTCTCCGATACTTGGGAGGGATAGTTAAGGTCGATAAAAAAGAAGAGCGCGTTAACGCAGCGCGCGCCTGCATAACCACTATTGCCGCGCTGGCCGCTTTCGCGGCCAACGCTCAAACCGGCAAGCCCTCCGACCTGGCCGACCTCAGCCTGGAGGAGCTCGCCAATCTCGAGATCACCTCGGTATCGCGCCGCCCCGAGCGCCTGTCGGACGCGCCTGCTTCCGTCTTTGTCATCACCGGGGACGATATTCGCCGCTCGGGAGCAACCAATCTCCCCGAGGCGCTGCGGCTCGCCCCCAATCTCGAGGTGGCGCGAGTCGACTCCCGTCAGTACGCGATCAGCGCGCGCGGCTTCAACAACACGATCGCGAACAAGCTTCTGGTCCTCATCGACGGGCGCACTGTCTACACGCCGCTGTTCTCGGGCGTGTTCTGGGACGCCCAGGATACGCTGCTCGAAGATGTCGACCGGATCGAGGTGATCAGCGGCCCGGGCGCAACGCTGTGGGGCGCCAATGCGGTGAACGGCGTGATCAACGTAATCACCCGGCGCGCTGCGGAAACGCAGGGCACTTTGCTCGTGGCAGGAGCCGGGAATCTCGAGCGCGGCGCCGCTGCGCGGCAGGGCGGAAAGCTGGGCGCGGACGGTGCGTTTCGGGTCTACGGCAAGATCTCCGACCGCGACCAGACCTCGCGGGCCGACGGTACTTCGGCCCACGACAGCTGGGACAGCGGCCAGGTCGGGTTCCGGGCGGATTGGGGAACGGCGGCCGGCGCATTCACGCTGCAGGGCGACGCCTACCGCGGCACGATCGATCAGGCGGCCGCCGGCGATATCCGGATCTCGGGCGGGAACCTGCTGGGCCGCTGGGCCCGGCAGCTCTCGGGAGGCGACCGCGTGCAGGCCCAGGCGTACTTTGACAACACCGGGCGCGAAATCCCGGGTACCTTCGAAGAGCGGCTGAACATATTCGATGTCGAGTTTCAGCATGCGCTGCGCGCTGGCTCGCAGCATTCCGTGATCTGGGGCGGCGGGTATCGCCGCGCAGACGACCACGTAACCAATACCGCCGCGATTGCGTTCCTGCCCGCGGATCGCAATCTACGCTGGGGCAACCTGTTCGTGCAGGACGAGATCGCGTTGCGCGGCGATCAACTGCGCCTGACGCTCGGTACGAAGGCGCAGAGCAACCCCTACACCAGCACGGAGTTCCTGCCGTCGGCGCGAATTGCGTGGAAGCCCGACGCCAGCCGGCTCGTGTGGAGTGCGCTGTCGCGCGCCGTCCGCGCGCCGGCCCGGCTGGACAGGGATCTGTTTGTCTCTGCGCAGCCTCCCGTGCTACCGCAGCCAATCGCGGGCGGCCCCGATTTCCGATCGGAGATCTCGAAGGTCCTGGAACTCGGCTATCGGGCGCAGCCGTCTCCGCGAGCCTCGTACTCCATCACGCTGTTTCACAGCGTTCACGATCGCCTGCGCAGCGTGGAGCCCGGGCCGGCGGGTGCGCGAGTGATCGGCAACGAGATGGAAGGAAAGACCGACGGGATCGAGGCCTGGGGAAGCTTTCAGGCGGCAGAAAGCTGGCGGCTCAACGCAGGCTTGCTGGTGCTGGACCAAAACCTGCGTCTCAAGCCTGGCAGCGGCGATACGAGCGGCATCGCCGCGGCGGGAAATGACCCGCGACATCAGTGGAACCTGCGCTCGTCGCTCGATCTCCCCGGGCGGCAGGAGTTCGACGTGATGGTCAGGTACGTTGGGCCGCTTCCCAGCCCCAGCGTACCGGGATACACCGCGCTCGACGCGCGCTATGCCTGGCAGTTCGAGCGCGGCCTCGAGCTGGCGCTGATCGCGCAGAACCTCTTCGATCGCAGCCACCCGGAGTTCGGCGCCGCCGCGACGCGCAGTGAAATCGAGCGCGGAGTGTTTCTCAAGCTGAGGTGGTCGCTTTGAGCCTTCGCCTCTGCGCGCTGGTCGTCTCGCTTGCCGCTGTGGCGCCTGTTTCGGCGCTCGCGCAAGTCGATCGTGCGGCCGCCGAAACGCAGATCAAGGCCGCCTTTCTCTACAAGTTCAGCGGCTTCGTGGAATGGCCGCCAAAGGCATTCACCCGGCCCGAAAGCCCCTTCACCATAGGAGTGATCGGCGCCGACGAGCTCGCCGCGGAACTCGAGCAGATAGTGAAAGGGCGCACTGTCCTGGAGCGCGCAGTCGTCGTGCGTCGCATGCGCCGCGGCGAGTCCGTCGCCGGGATCCAGATGCTTTTCATCGGCCAGGCGGAGGGCGCCCGGCTGGCGGAGATTCTCGCGGTTGCAAAAGGGCAATCGGTTCTCACCGTGACGGAATCCGAGGATGCCCTGGCGCACGGCAGCATGATCAATTTCGTCTTCGTCGATGACAAGGTGCGCTTCGACGTCGCGCTGCCGCAGGCCGAGCGCGGCGCCCTCAAGATCAGCGCGCGGCTTCTCGCGGTGGCGCGCAAAGTGCTCACGAGCTCCTGATGAGGAGACTGATCGCCCCGCTTTCGGTGCGCCAGAAGCTGCTGGCGGTCGTGCTTGTCACGACGCTGACGGCGCTCCTCGTCGCGATCGCTGTGATGGTGGGCTTCGACCTGCGAACTTACCGGCAGAGCCTGATCTCCGACATGACGACGCAGGCGGATTTGCTCGGGCGGACCACGGCGCCGGCGCTGACCTTCGACGATCCCCGGGTGGCGCAGGAAAACCTCGAGCTGCTTCATTACCGCCCGCAGATCCGCGCCGCGGCGATTTACAACGCCAGGGGAAAAATCTTCGCCAGCTATTCGGGCACGGACGGCCGGGAGTTCCCGAAGCTGCCGGAGGCCGACGGAACCCGCATCGAGGGCAACGAGCTGGTCCTGTTCAAGCGCATCGTCGACAGCCGGGAGATTCTCGGCACGGTGTACCTGCGCGCGGATTATGAGCTTTACGACCGGCTGGTCGGCTACCTCGGGATAGCCGCAATCGTCGCGGCGATAGCGATGCTGGTGGCCTACGTCCTGTCGCGCCAGCTTCAGCACATCGTCACCAGCCCTCTGCTCGCGATCGCGGGCGTCGCGCGGGAAGTGACCGAGAAGCGCACGTTCTCGCTGCGCGCGCCCAAGCTGAGCAAGGACGAGATCGGCATGCTCGCGGAGAGCTTCAACACGATGCTCGCCGAGATCGAGCGCGCGACCCGCGACCTGCAGGCGTCGAACGAGGTCCTTGGCCGCGAGATCGCCGAGCACAACCGCGCCGAGCAGGAAATCCTCCGGCTGAACACAGAGCTGGAACAACGCGTGAAGGAGCGAACCGCGCAGCTGGAATACACGAACGGAGAGCTCGAGGCGTTCTGCTACTCCGTGTCGCACGACCTGCGCGCGCCGCTGCGTGCCATCGACGGCTTCAGCCAGGCGCTCCTGGAGGACTTCCCGAAGGATGTGCCGGAGGAGGCACGACGCTATCTATCGCGAATCCGCTCTTCCACGCAGCGCATGGGGCAGCTGATCGAGGACCTGCTCAACCTCTCGCGCGTGTCGCGCGGCGGCCTCGAGCGGCGCGACGCGGATATAAGCGAGCTGGCGAGGCAGGTGGTGACCGAGCTGCAGACCCGCGAGCCGCAGCGCAAGGTCGACATCTCCGTCTGGGACGGGATGCGCGCGAACGCGGATTCGAGGCTGCTGCGGGCGGCGCTCGAGAACCTGATCGGGAACGCGTGGAAGTTCTCATCCAAGACGGACCAGCCGCGCATAGAGATCGGCAGCCTCAGCGACGATGGGCGCGCGGTGTTCTACGTGCGCGACAACGGCGCCGGCTTCGACATGGCGTACGCCAACAAGCTGTTCGGCGCTTTCCAGCGCCTGCACTCGGGCAACGAGTATCAAGGCACGGGGATCGGGCTGGCGACGGTCCAGCGCATCGTCCACCGGCACGGCGGCCGCATCTGGGCCGATGCCAAGCCCGGCAAGGGCGCCGCGTTCTACTTCACGCTCGAGTCCGACGGCGTGGAAAAAGCGGGGCGCGACATGGCGGAAGCCCAGGCCTGATGACGGACACGCCCGTCAAACTGCTATTCATCGAGGATTCCCGGGACGATGTCCAGCTTGCGCTGCTGGCGCTCGAGCGCGACGGCCTGCGGCCGTCGTGGAAGCACGTCGCGACGGAAATGGAGCTGCGCGAAGCGCTGCAGAGCTCGACCCCCGACGCCATCCTGTCCGATTTCTCGATGCCTGATTTCGACGGCCTGGCGGCGCTGAAAATCGCGCGGGATTTTGCGCCGCGGGTGCCGTTCATCTTTGTTTCGGGCACGATCGGCGAGGAGCGGGCCATCGAGGCGATCCGGCTCGGCGCGACCGACTACGTACTCAAGGACAATTTGCGCAGGCTCGGCACCGCGCTGCGGCGCGCCCTGGCCGAGGCCCGCGACCGCGAGCGCGTGCGCGCGGCGGAGGAGGAGCGCGCCCGCCTGGTGGAGATCCTGGAGGCGACCAGCGATTACGTCGGCATGTCCGACCCGCAAGGAAGGCGCATTTACCTGAATGCCGCCGGCCGCAAGCTCACCGGCGTGCCGGAGCATCACGCCGAGGGCGCGCTCAGCCCAGAGATCTATCCCGGATGGGTGCGCGAAATCATCCAGAACGAGGCGCTGCCGGCCGCGGCCCGCGAGGGGTTGTGGCAGGGCGAAACGGCGATGCTCGATTCCGAAGGCAAGGAAATTCCCGTTTCCCAGGTGGTCATTGCGCATCGCGCCTCCGACGGCGGCATACGGTTCTTTTCGACCATCGCCCGCGACATCAGCGAGCGCAAGGCCTACGAGAAGCGGATCACCTATCTGGCCAGCTACGATGCGCTGTCGGGGCTTCCGAACCGCAGCCTGCTCGGCGACCGGACCGCCCAGGCGATGACCCATGCGCGCCGTGTCGGCCGGCCCTGCGCCCTGATCGTCCTCGATCTGGATCGCTTCAAGCTGATCAACGACAGCTACGGCCGCAGCGCCGGCGACGCGCTGCTGCGGCAGGTCGGCGAGCGCATTCGCGGAGCAGTGCGCGACGGCGATACCACGGCCAGGCTGGAGGCCGCCTCCTTCGCGGTGCTGGCGGCCGATCTTGCGCGCGCGGACGACGTGCTGAACGTGACGCGCAAAGTCCATGAATTGTTCAAAGTACCTCTCTCGATCGAAGGGCACGAGATCCATGTAACGCTGAGCATCGGAGCCAGCGTGTTTCCGAGGGACGGGGACAATTTCGACGCGTTGCTGGGCAACGCCGACGTCGCCAAGCACCGGGTCAAGGCGAGCGGCGGAAAGGGCTTCCAGTTCTACGCGGCGGCGATGACTCGCGAGGCGACCGAGCGCATCGAGCTCGAGAACGCGTTGCGGACCGCGGTCGCGCGGCGGGAGCTGGAGCTGCATTACCAGCCTCAGGTGGATATCGCGAGCGGCCGGATCCGCGGCGTCGAAGCCCTGATGCGCTGGCGCCACGCCGAGCGAGGCTGGATCCCGCCCGGGCGGTTCATCCCGGTCGCCGAGGAGTCCCACCTGATCGAGCCGCTGGGCGACTGGGCGCTGGCCGAAGGTTGCCGCCAGCTCGCCGCCTGGGACCGCGCCGGCCATTACGATCTGCAGGTGGGGATCAATGTGTCGGCGGTGCAGTTCCGCAGCGCGGGCTTCGTCGGGGCCGTCACCCGGGCCTTGCGCGCTCAAGAGATCGATCCTAGCCGCCTGGAGCTGGAGCTGACCGAAAGCGAGCTGATCGACGACCGGGAGGTGGCGATCTCGGTTCTGGGGTCGCTGAAGAAGCTGGGCGTCAGGATCTCGGTCGATGACTTCGGGACCGGCTACTCCAGCTTGAACTACCTCTCCCGGCTGCCGGTGGACTGCCTGAAGATCGACCGCTCCTTCGTGGCGCGCGTCGAGCAGGGCGGGCGGGACGCCGCGATCGTGCAGGCGATCATCTCGCTCGCTCATTCGCTCGGGCTGAGAGTGCTTGCCGAAGGAGTCGAAACGAAGGAACAGCTGCGGTTCCTCCGCTCGCACGGCTGCGACGAGGCGCAGGGGCACCTGTTTGCCCGCCCGTGCGCGACCGATGCCGCTTCATCGCTGATCGCGGCCCGATCGCTGAAAGTGTAGCTATAGAAGACGAAGGAGGCGCAATGTCCCAGAAAATGATCATGATCGTCGAGGACAACCCCGATGACGAGGAGCTCACCCTGCGCGCGCTGAGGCAGGGAAAAATAGCGAACGAAATCGTCGTGACGCGCGACGGTAACGAGGCGCTCGAGTTCGTCTTCGGCAGGGGCCAGTACGCGGGACGTAACCTCGAGCGGATGCCCGCGGTCATTCTCCTCGACCTGAAGCTGCCGAAATTGAGCGGCCTCGAGGTATTGAAGCAGCTGCGCTCCGATCCCAGGACGAAATTGATTCCCGTGGTGGTGCTGACCTCGTCGAGCGAGGACGAGGACATGCTGCGGAGCTACCAGGTCGGCGCCAACAGCTACGTGAGAAAGCCGGTCGAATTCGGCTCCTTCGCCAATGCCGTCAGCCAGCTGGGGATGTACTGGCTGCTGCTCAACGAGACGCCGCCGAGGGCGTAAGCTGCGGGTTAAGCATGGAACCGAGCCGCCAGACGACCGTCCTGTTCGCCGATATAACGGGTAGCACCAGGCTGTACGAGACGGCCGGAGACTCGCGGGCCGCGGAAGAGATCGCGGTCTGCATGCAGAAGCTGCGCGAAGCGGTCGAAGCGCACGGCGGGCGGGTGGTGAAGACCATGGGCGACGCCATCATGGCGCTCTTCTCGACCCCAAACGCAGCCGCCGCGGCTGCGGCACGTATGCAGACCGATGTCGAATCGCTTCCGGCCGTCGGGAATCGCAAGCTCGGGCTGCGCATCGGCTTTCAGTCGGGGCCGGTGATCCAGCGCGAAAACGACGTTTTCGGCGACACGGTCAATCTTGCGTACCGCCTCCACGAGCAGGCGGTGAAGGGCCAGGTCCTCACGTCGGACGATACCGTGTCGCTGCTCGCCCCTATCATCCGCGGTGCAACACGCCGCCTGTACCCCGTGCCGGTAAAGGGCAAGGCGGAAGAAGTCGAGCTCGTCGAGCTGCTGTGGGAGCAAAACGCCGATATCACCGACGTGGCCCAGACCGTCTCGCTGCTGCGCTCGCCTCAGGCGAGGCTGCGCCTGGTGCATCGGGGCCAGGACATCGTGCGGCGGCGCGGCAGCGAATCGCTCATGCTCGGGCGCGATCAGACCTGCCAGCTCGTGATCGCCGATCACAAGGCCTCGCGACAGCATTGCACCATCGAGCGGCGCCAGGACAAGTTCATGCTGCGGGACCACAGCACGAACGGCACCTTCATCACCGTCGAGAGCGAGCTGGAGGTGATGTTGCAGCGCGAAGAGTTCCAGCTGCGAAAGCACGGCTGGATCGCGCTCGGCCAGTCGCGCGCGGACACGCGGGAGGTGGTCGAGTTTTTCTGCGAGTAGGGATTCATGACGCAAGGTCATGAATAGATGACCCGCCGGACTAGGTGGTGAGCGATCGCAGGTGTTTAATCCATACCCGCTTGAATACCTAGAGGAGAGGGAAATGGTCTTGTCATCGTGCAACAAGAGCAAAGGGCGTCGCGTCGCATTATCCGCGGCTGCCCTGGCAGTTCTGGCGCTCAGCGCCGGCAGTGCGCTGGCGATCGATCAGAGCGGCGAACAGAAGAACATGAAGCTGGTGGGACACGCTGACCTGCAAGGACGCGGCGCCTACCAACCGAACTTCATCAAGTATCCGGACGGGCGAGTCATCGCATTTGCAGGCCTCCATCCGTCGCCCAACTTGAACGGCGTGCCGGCCGGCGCAGTCAAGAATCCGCTGAACGGCAATGTAGCGGAACCCAACGGAACGATGATCATCGATATCACCAATCCGAAGAACCCGGTGCAGAAGTTTCATATTCCGGGCTCGGCAGGCGGCACATATACGATGGTACGCCTGTGCCTGGGTTCCGACCTGCCAGCCGGCACTACAGGACACGTCTATATGCTGCGCAATGTTCAGGGCGGCAGCCTCTCGGGGTATGAGGTCTGGGATGTGACCAATGTCAGCGCGCCGGTGCTTGCGTCAGCCATACGGGGCCTTCGTTCCACGCATAAGAGCTGGTGGGAGTGCAAGACCGGTATCGCCTATCTTCCCGGCAGCAAGAGCACAGGTCCGCTTTGGCGCCAGAGCCAGTCCATGGTCATCCTTGATTGGAGCAATCCTGCTGCCACCCCGGTTTACATCCGCACTCACGGGTTGCCGGGTGGACAACCGAGCGGAACCGGACCTGTGCCCACCTCGCTTCACGGTGCGATCTCCGCGCATGAGCATCCCAATGCCGCCGACAAGCTCGTGAGCGGCGTCGACGCTATTGGGAACCGGATCTACGCGGCATGGGGCGTTGGTTCCAACGGCGTGCTGCAGATTTTGGACAGGAAAAAACTGCTGCCGCCGGCCTATGGCGGCACATTCTCCGGCGACGCCGACAACCCCACGGACACCGAGTTGCTCTCAGCCCAAGTCGGGCGCATGGACATGTCGCCGGATCAGGGCGGCCACACCAGCATGCCGGTGTTCGGGCTGGCGCCGAGGAGCTTGCAGTGCTCCAGCTCGGCATGCCCTGGAACCCCCTCCCCTGATGTGCGGGATATCGTGGTGCTGACCTCCGAAGCGGGTAACTGTGATTCGCAACATTGGGGCTTCATCGTCGACGTGTCGACGGAAAACTCGATCGGCGTAAAGCAGGACCCGTGGCAGGGACCGATGGTGCTCTCGACGCTGTGGGTCAATCCGCAGTCGGGTGAGAAATACCCGCGCGGCAACTACTGCCTGCGTGGCCAGCGCTTCGGTACGCATTCGGTCGAAGAAAACTTCCGCAATCCGTATTACGGCAAGCTGACGTTCACCGCTTACTTCAACGCCGGTGTGCGCGCGTGGGACATCCGCGACCCGCAGGGGGCCGTGGAGGCGGGGTTCTATGTACCGGCCGCTCCCAACAACACCTACATGACCAACAACGTCGAAGTCGACAACCGCGGCTGCATCATCATCGTCGACCGCATCGGCAATGGGATGGACATCCTGAAGCTGACCGGTAAGGCGCAGAAGATCGGCTTAGGGAAGTGTGGCGATGACGATGACGGTGACGATGACTGAGCGAAGCTGAACAGGCAGTCAGGCACACAGGGCACGCCATTGCGGTGTGCCCTGTTTTTTTGAAGTGAGACTTACGGTTCTTGCGGCGTTGCTGAGAGGCCAGTTTCCGCGACTTAGGCGGACTTCTTCTCGCGGTTGATTTGAACTACAGTGTCCGCAGGCGGCTGCTGTGCGCCCTCACGCTCCTTGCGGATGCGTTCAAAGGTTTTCCGCACGTCTGTTTCGTGGCTGGGGACGTAGCGGAAAGAGCGGTCGAGAATGCGCTTCATGGCGAACACCAACCCAGTCTCGCCGCCCCGGTTATCGGCATGATTTCAGAAACGCAGCGGCTTGTTACGGCTGTTGCAAGGAGCCATACCTGAGCACGCAGTCACCATGGAGCCCGCTGCGCATTGGGCTGTTTCGCAGTGTGTGGATCGCGACCATTATCTCGAACATCGGCACCTGGATGCACGAGGTGGGTGCCGGCTGGTTGATGACCTCGCTCTCGTCGTCGCCGTCGATGGTAGCGCTCGTGGAGGCGGCGGACAGTCTTCCGGTGATGCTGCTCGCGCTGCCTGCCGGGGCGATCGCCGATATCGTCGATCGTCGCAGGCTGCTGATCGCCGTCCAGGTCTATTTCCTGATCGTCATCGGCGCGCTTGCGCTGCTCACGGCTCTCGACATGACCACTCCCTGGGGGCTGCTGGCATTCACCTTCGCTGTTGGCGTCGGCACGGCGATCACGATGCCGGCGTGGGCCGCGATCGTCCCGGAGCTGGTGAGCGTCGACGAGCTGCCGTCGGCCATTGCGCTGAACAGCATCGGCATCAACATCTCGCGCGCCATCGGCCCGGCGATCGCAGGAGTTCTCGTCGCGTCCGTCGGCGTGTGGCTGGTGTTCGCGCTGAACGCGTTGTCGTGCGTCGGCATCCTCGCGATATTGCTGCGGTGGCGGCGCGAGCATCACAAGAGCTCGCTGCCTGCGGAGCGTTTCCTGAGCGCCATTCGCGTCGGCTTGCGCTTCGTCACGCACACGCGGACGCTGCAAGCCGTGCTCATCCGCGGCGCCGCGTTCTTCGTCTTCGCCAGCGCGACGTGGTCGCTTTTTCCTCTGGTGGTGCGCCGCGAGCTCGGGCGCGGTCCGGAAGTCTACGGCCTGCTGCTGACGTGCATCGGGATCGGCGCGGTGGCCGGAGCCATGCTGCTGCCCCGGGTGAGGGAGAAGATTTCGCGCAGCGCCATGGTCGCCTGCGCGAGCGCGCTTTACGCGCTTGCCGCCCTCGCGCTGGCGCACCTGCACAACGTCGGGCTGCTGATGGTGGCCATGCTGGCGACGGGTGTCGCGTGGATCGCGATCCTCGCCGCGCTGCAGGTCTCGGCCCAGCTGACGTTGCCTGCCTGGGTGCGCGCCCGCGGCCTCGCTGCATTCGTCGTCGTCTTCATGGGCGGGATGGCGCTCGGCAGCATCCTGTGGGGGCAGGTCGCCACCTGGATCGGGATTCCGGCCGCGCTGACCACGGCCGCCATCGGGATGGTGGCTGCCATCGGGCTGACATGGAGCTTCCGGCTGGTTGACGGCCGCGCGCCCGACTTCACGCCGTCGATGGATTGGGCGGCGCCGCTCGTGGCCGAAACTCCGGAACCCGACAGCGGCCCGGTGCTGGTGACGATCGAATACCGGGTCGATCCCGCCCGGCGCGCCGAATTCGTCGCCGCGATGCGCGACGTGCGCGAGATGCGGAGGCGCAACGGCGCATTTTTCTGGGAGCTGTTCCACGACTCGGCGCACCCGACCCGGTTTCTCGAATCCTTCATGGACGAATCGTGGACCGAGCACCTGCGCCAGCACGAGCGCGTGAGCGTCTCGGACCGCGAGGTCCAGCGCCGGGCAAACCAGTTTCTGGTGAAAGGCGAATCCACCAAGTCGACGCACTGGCTCGCCGACCGTTAACGGTTGGTGTCAATTGTCCGATCCGATCATTACGGAGCCGGATGCTGCAGGCCCGCGTAACGGGCGGCGAGCAGCACGCACAGAAAAGCCGGGACCGCGAGTGCGCCCAGGCCAGCGAAGGCGTAGCCGGCCGCGCCGCTCGCCGCCCCTAGCGTAAACGCGACAATTGCCGGCCATTCACGGAAGGATCTCGCGCGCGCGTCATTTCTTTTCTGAATGTCCGTGCTGCTGACGATGGTCACGGCGTCGATCACCGCTTGAGTCACGTTGATCGTCATGACCGTCGTGGATGGCAGCGCGGTGAGCTCCAGGCGCATCATGGCGTTCTGCAGACCCATCGCCGCGCAAGCAAGCATCCCGATCGCGAGCGCCGACGCGTCGCCAGAACGCGCTGCTGCTTTCAACGAGAACGCTGCCGCGGCGGACATGAAAAGAAAGAGGGCCTCGAAGACGAGAATGGCCACGACCGCGTTTCGGCGCCTTTGCCTTAGAGCGTCGACCGCCTTGGCCGCGGCGGCGACCGCGAGCATGAAAACTGGAAGCGCCAGCAACTTCGGCAAAACGTCGCCGCTATGATGGACAAGCTCGGCGCCTATAAGGACGAAATTGCCGGTCACGTGAGCCGTAAAGAGGCCGAAAAGCCCGACAAATACGCACGTGTCCACGAACCCGGCGATGAAACCGAGGATCGAGGAGTCGATAGTAATGCTGGAAGAGGTCACGTCTGCAATGTCCTTATCGAAGACCTGTGCTGAACTGGCCGATAATGCCACTTCCATGAGTTCCAAAGATGCCGACCTGATCCTTCTCAACGGACGCATTGCAACGCAGGACGAGCGCCGCTCCATGGTGCAGGCGCTCGCGATCAAGGACGGGCGCATCCTCGCGACCGGCAGCGACGTGGAGATCAGCCGCTATCAGGGCCGGAAGATCGACCTGAACGGCCGCACGGTGATTCCCGGGCTCATCGACTCGCATTCGCATCCGATCCGCGGCGGGCTGTACTACAACCTGGAGCTGCGCTGGGACGGCGTGCCATCGCTCGCCGACGGCTTGCGCATGCTGCGCGAGCAGGCGCAGCGCACGCCGCCCAACCAGTGGGTGAGGGTGGTCGGCGGCTGGTCTGAGTTCCAGTTCGCCGAAAAGCGCATGCCGACGCTCGACGAGCTCAATACGGCGGCGCCCGAAACACCAGTGTTCGTGCTCAACCTTTACGCGATGGCGCTCCTCAACCGCGCCGCCCTGCGCGCGGTCGGCTATGACAGAGACACACCTAATCCCGCGGGCGGAGAGATCCAGCGCGATGCGGCCGGCAACCCGACCGGCGTGCTGATTGCCAGGCCCAATGCATTCATCCTGTACTCGACGCTGGCCAAGGGCCCGAAGCTGCCGCTCGACGAGCAGCTCAACTCGACGCGGCATTTCATGCGGGAGCTGAACCGCCTCGGCGTGACGAGCGTGATCGACGCCGGCGGCGGCTTCCAGAACTACCCGCAGGACTACGAGGTCGTCACGGCGCTGAATCGCGACGGCCTTTCGACGGTGCGTCTTGCGGCGAATCTCTTTACGCAGCGTAATGGCCATGAGCTCGAAGATTTCGCGTCGTGGACAAAGAGCGTGAAACCCGGCCAAGGCGATGACATGTTCCGAATCAACGGCGCGGGCGAGATGCTGGTCTATTCCGCGGCTGACTTCGAGGACTTCCTCGAGCCGCGGCCCGAGCTGCCTGCGCGCATGGAGCCGGACCTTACCGCGGTCGTGCGGCTCCTCGCCGAGCAGCGCTGGCCGTTCCGGCTGCATGCGACCTACGACGAAACGATTACTCGGGCGCTCGACGTGTTCGAGGCGGTCGATCGCGAGGTCCCGCTCGCCGGCATGCACTGGTTCATCGACCATGCCGAGACCATTTCGCCGCGCAACATCGATCGCATTCGTGCCCTGGGCGGCGGCATCGCGATCCAGCACCGCATGGCGTACCAGGGCGAGCGCTTCATCGAGCGCTATGGAAAGGCGAAGGCCGAGCAGTCGCCGCCGGTGAAGCGGATGCTCGCCGCCGGC
>VBBY01000202.1 GCA_005881595.1 Betaproteobacteria bacterium
GTGATGCCCTGCACGAAGCGCAGGCACAGGATCGCGGGGACCGAGGACACCAGGCCGACGAGCAGCGACGACAGCGCGAAGGTCACCATGCCGAGCTTGAAGAGCGTCGCCTTGTCGCTCGCGTCGGCGAGGCGCCCGGCGGGGAGCAGCAGCGCGACGGCTGCGGCGAGGAACACGGTCTCGACCAGGCTCAGCGCGGTGGCGCCGGCGGCGAGGTCGCTGCCCAGCGCCGGCAGCGCCACCGCCACGCCCGAGATCATGAACGGCGGCGCGAACTGCGACGCGGCGATCGCCGGCACCAGCAGGCGATGGGCGCCCGGCCGGTTAATGGGGTCTGACCCCGATTTTCATTCCAGCGGGATGCCCGCCTCGCGCACCAGCCGCCGCCACAGCGCGAGGTCTTCGCGGTTGATCGCGGCGAGGCCTTCGGGCGTGGAGCCTTCCGCGGCGTAGCCGTAGCTCTGCATCCGCTCGATCACGTCGGGCCGCTGGACGATGACGTTAAGCTCGCGGTTCAGGCGCTCGACGATCTCGCGCGGCATTTTCGCCGGGCCGTAGACGCCGGCCCACTGCCGCACGCTCATCTGCGGCAGGCCGGCCTCGGCGAAGGTCGGCACGTCGGGCATCAGCTTGCTGCGCTGGTCGAGCAGCACGGCGAGCATGCGCAGGCGCCCCTCCTTCACGAGCTGGATCCCGGCCGGGTTGCTGAGGAAGCTCGACTGTACGCGGCCGGCGATGAGGTCGGGAGTGAGCGGCCCTTCGCCCTTGTACGGCACCTGCACCATGGTGATGTTGGCGGCGTTCATGAGCTGCACCATCGCCAGGATCGAGAGCGGATTGCCGGTGCCGTAGTTGAGCTTGCCCGGGTTTACGCGCGCGTGGGCGATGAATTCCTGGAGCTTCTTCGCGGGCACCTCGGGATTGCTGTAGAAGAAGAACGTGGCGCGGCCGACGAGCCCGAGCGGCGTGAAGTCCTTGAGCGGGTCGTAGAGCGGGGCTTTCTTCAGCGCCACCGCGGCGGTCATCGCGCTGTTCGAGCAGAAACACAGCGTGTAGCCATCGGGCGCCTGCCGGCTCACGTACTCCGCGGCGATCGCGCTGTCGGCGCCGGGCCGGTTCTCGACCACCACCGGCGAGCCGAGCTGCTGCGCGAGCGCGGCGCCGAGGATGCGCGTGGTCGGGTCTGCGGAGCCGCCGGGCGGGAAGCCGACGATGAAGCGGATCGGCTTCGACGGGTACTGAGGTAGAGCGGATCCTGCGCAGACGAGCAGCGCGAGGGCCAACGCGGCCTTCGAGGGTGTCTTCATGGCACTTTCTCCCGCCGCTACTTTAAATCCTTCGTGCGGTAATATCATCCACCCGCCAATTTCTTCGCGGGCAAAAAGGAGAAAAGATGAGAGCTCTAGCTGCTGCGCTGTTCGGCCTGACCGCGGCGTTCCTGGCCGCGGGGATCGCCGTGAATCCGGCTACCGCCCAGGACAAGGGGTCCACGGTGAAGATGAAAGTGCTGGTCGACAACAACAAGGCGAAGGCCTACGAGGTGACCTACGCGCCCGGCGCCGAGAACAAGGGCATCGCGTCGACCACCATCCGCATCGTGCGCGCCCTGAAGGGCGGCACGCTCGAGCGCATCTACGCCGACGGAAAGAAGGAGAAGGTGGTGTGGCAGACAGGCGAGGTTCGGCAGGTCGACCCGGGCCCGGCCTACACGACGAAGAACATCGGCAGGGGCGAGCTGCACCTGTACGTCGTGCAGCTCAAGTAAAAAAATCGGGGTCTGACCCCAATTACGGCTTGGCGTACTCCACGAACACGCTCTTGCCGTTGCGGATGATCCACTGTCCCATGCCGCGGCCGAGCTGGTCGCCGTTGGGCGTGAAGTCGCAGGTCGAGCCCGCGCCCTGGAAGTTGATGGCTGTGCCGGCGCGCACGAGCTTCAGCGCCTCGACCACGTCGTCGACTTCCTGGCCGGGCCCGTTGCCTACCGGGATGATCTGCTTCGACCAGTCCACCGCCATCGGGCTCTTCGCCTTTTCCATGGCGAGGGCCGTGATGGCGATCTGGTCGTGCGTGTTGGGCGGGAAGAGGAGCACGCGGTCCGCCGGCGCATCCATGAGCTGCAGGAATTTCTTGTAGCCGGGAGCGGCGACGTCGGGCATCGGCTGGAAATGGCGGATGCCCTCGGCCACCTTGGGCCCGACCGCCTGCACGAACTTGCCTTCGGCGTCGGCCATGATCGACAGCGCTACAACTTTGCTCTCGAAGCCGCCGCGGTAGACCTCTTTCATGATCGACACGAAATCGGGCAGCAGGCCGAAGCAGTACACCGCCTCCGGGTTCTTGCCGAAGATGCGCTCGACCTCGGCGCGGTACGAAGGCTGCTCGGGGTTGTAGATGAGCGAGTCGACCACCTGGCGGCCGTTCGCCTTCATCTGCTCCTCGAACACCTTCATGATCGGCAGCACGAAGGCGTTCTGCAGACCCATCACGCCGACCGACTTGAAGCCGAGCTTGTTGAGCGTGGCGCGGCTGATCACGGTGCCCCAGTCGGTGGCCTTCAGCTGGAAGCGCCACACGTAGCCCTGCGTGTCGCCCTCGGTGATGGCGTTGGCGGCGCTGGAGACCATCAGCACCACCTTGTTCTGGATCGCGATCGGCCGCGACGACATGCCTTCGGGCGTGCCCCAGTAGCCGACCAGCGCCTGCGCCTTGTGCACGTTGATGAACTTGTGCGACAGGTTGGCCGCCACCGCGGCGCTCGACTCGGAGTCCTCGATGAAGAGCTCGAGCTTGCGCCCGAGCACGCCGCCGCCGGCGTTGATCTTCGCCGCGGTGCGCTTCGCCGCCTCGGCCATGTCGGGCCCGTAGGCGCCGGCGTTGCCGGTGAGCGGCAGCGCCACGCCGAGCGGGATCGGCGAGCCCTGTGCATGCGCGAGATTCAGGTACGGCGCGGCGAGCGACGATGCCGTCGCGGCGCCGATCGACTTGATGATGCGACGACGGTTTTTGTCCATTTCTCCTCCCTATGGTGAAACCTTCAGGCGGTACTCGCGCAAAAACCCCTGCGGCCGGTAGATCAGCAGCGCGATCAGCCCCACGCCGATGATGATGATGCGGATCGCGGCGAGCTGGTCGGAATCGAGCGCCGGGACCAGGTCCTTGAGAAAGCGCGAGCCTTCGAGCAGCGCCATGACCGCGGCAGCGCCGAAGATCGCCCCGCCGTGGGCTCCCCGGCCGCCCGCGATCACCGCCATGAAGCCGTAGGCGAGGACGATGTTGGAGAACTGCGTCGGGTCGATGTACTGGTAGTAGAAGCCGTGCATCGAGCCGGCGAGACCGATGATGCCGCCCCCGATCGCGAAAATCCGTACCCGCACCCAGAGCACGTTCTTGCCGAGCGTGGCGGCCACCACATCGTCCTCGCGCACCGCGCGCATCAGCCTGCCGAAGGGCGAGCGCGCGACGGCGTTGAGGAACCACAAGGTGGCAAGCAGCAGCACTACCGCCAGCGCGAGCAGAAAGTACTGGTAGTACTCCGGCGCGATTCGGTCGCCGAAGGGCCGCGGTACGCCGGTGAGGCCGAGCGCGCCCTTGGTCAGCCAGTCCTCGTTGAGCGCCACCAGCCGCAGCATCTCGCCCACGCCTAAAGTGACAATGGCGAAATAGTCCTCCTCGGTGACGCGCAGGGTGATGAATGCCACCAGGCCGCACACCGCCGCGACCACCGCCATCGCACCCACCACCGCGAAGAAGGAGTTGGCGCCTCCCTTCAACATGAAGAGAGCCGAGGCGTACGCGCCGAGCGCGTAGAACCCGGTCAGGCCGAAGTTCACCATGCCGCCCAGGCCCCACTGGAAGTTGAGGGCGAGCGCCAGGATCGCGGAGAAGCACACCAGGATGCCGAGAAGGACCAGGTACGAGGTCATTTACGTATATACGGCGAGCCGAACAAGCCCTGGGGGCGGAAAATCAGGATCACCGCTATGGCGCACAGCGGCACGCCGATGCGATAGTTCGGCGGCACGACCAGGGTCGAGAGCTCGCTCACCACGCCGATGACGAGCGCGCCGACGAAGGCGCCGAGCGGGCTGCCGAGGCCGCCGAGGATCGCCGCCGCGAACACGCTGATCAGGTAGTTGCCGCCCATCGGCGGCTCGAGCGCCCGGTCCATGCCGATCAGAACACCACCCACTGCTAGCAGCATCCCGGCGATGAACCAGGTCCAGCGGATGACGCGCGGGCTTTCGATGCCGCGAACCAATGCAAGCGACGGGTTGTCGGCGACCGCACGCATCGCGCGGCCCATCGGGGAGCGCGTGAGCAGCAGCCACATGGCGACCATGGCGGCGGTCGACACGCCGAGCGTGATCATCTGCTCCTGGTTCATCCTCACGTCCGCGAAACGGAACGGGCGCGCCAGCTCGATGGCGAAGCTGCGCGCCGAATTGCCGTAGGCGAAGCGCGCGATGTTCTCGAGGATGAAGCCCAGGCCGAGCGACGCTACCATCAGCGTGATGCCGCCGCGCTCGCGCAGCGGCTTGAAGGTCACTTGATCGATGCCGATGCACAGCACGCCCATCGCCACGGCCGCCGCCGCGGTGGCCGGCAGCACTGGCCAGCCGAGCTGCGCGTTGAGCGCAAACGCCATGTAAGCCGCCACGGTCATCATTGCGCCGACCGCGAAGTTGGGAAATTTGAGCACCCCGAAGAGCAGCGTCACCGCGAGCGCGGGCAGCGTCATGATGACGCCGGTGATGATCCCATTGAAGGTGGTCTGC
>VBBY01000212.1 GCA_005881595.1 Betaproteobacteria bacterium
ACCACCCAAGAAGCGCAGTTCAACGTAGGCGGCGTGCGGCTGGCGCGGCCTTTCCGCATCCGGCGCCTGGGGCATTTCGGCGTCAATGTGCGCGATCCCGAGGCGAGCCGCGACTTCTACTGCCGCCTGCTCGGCTTCCGCATCTCGGATCCCCTGGACTTCGGCCCGCGCCTGCCCGAGGCGGCGCGCGCGAAAGTCGGTCCGACGATCGGCTACTTCGCGCGCCACGGCACCGATCACCACTCGTTCGTGTTCTTCCCGCGCGGCGCGTACTCGGCGCTGAACGAATGGGCGAAGAAGCCGCAGGGCACGATCAACCAGATCACGTGGCAGGTGGGATCGCTGCGCGAGATCTCGGACGCATTCGACTGGTTCACCCGGCGCGGCAAGCCGATCCGCCGCGCGGGGCGCGACCTGCCGGGATCCAACTGGCACTTCTATCCGCCCGATCCCGAGGGCCACATCAACGAACTCTATTACGGCATCGAGCAGATCGGCTGGGACGGCTACTCCAAGCCGCGCGAGATGTACGGCGTGCGCTACACCAAGCCGCCGCAGCTCCCGCACAAGTCGGAGCTCGCCGAAGTGATGCAGGCCGCATCCGAAGGCATCGCCATCGAGAAAGGCCTGCGCGCGAGCGACATCGGCGAGGAGAAGTACGACGTCGAGGGCGTGCTGCTCTCGCGCCCCTTCAAGATCGTGCGCCACGGGCCGGTGCGGCTTTTCGTGGACGACATGGACGCGATGCTTGGCTTCTACCGCGACGATCTCGGCCTCACCGTGACCGAGGAGGTCGACTATCGCGGCCACCGCTGCGTGTTCCTGCGCGCCAACACCGAGCACCACAGCATGGCGCTCTATCCCCTGAAGCTGCGCGACGAGCTCGAGCTGCATCCGCAGTCGACGCTCGCGTCGTTCGGCATCCAGGTCGGCAGCTATCGCCAGTTGCGCGATGCGATCGCGTTCCTCAAAAGCTCGGGGGTAAAGATCCGGCACCTGCCGGGCGAGCTCTTCCCCGGCATCGACTACAGCGCCTTTGCGATCGATCCCGACGGCTACGCTTTCCAGCTCTACTACTACATGGAGCAGATCGGCTGGGACGGCAAACCGCGTCCCGCGCATTTGCGGCCGAAGGTCGACAACGCAAACTGGCCCGACGCTGTTGCCGCGCAGAGCGATACGTTCTTAGGCGAGCCCTACCTCGGCCCGCTGGGCTAGATAAATAGGGACAGTCCCTATTTACTGCCGTTCGATCTTGCGAGCGGCGATCACGCTGCGCCAGCGCTCGATGTCGCGCTCGATGAAGGCCTTCATCTCCTCCGGACTGGTGGCGCGCGGCTCGCCGCCGAGCTCGACGAATCTGCGCGCGGTGGCCGGCGCACCGAGGAGCTTGCGCACCTCGTCGTTGAGCCGCTGGATGATCGGCGCAGGCGTGCCGCCCGTGGCGCCGAGGCCAATGAACGAGATCACCTCGTAGCCGGGCAGCGTGTCGTGCACTGCCGGCACATCGGGCAGCGCCTTCCAGCGCTCGCGCGACGTGACGGCGAGCGCGCGCAGCTTGCCGGACTGGACCTGTCCGATGGAGAGCGTCATCGCCTCGAGCAGCAGGTCGACGCGCCCGCCGAGCAGCTCGGTGAGAGGGCTCGCGCCGCCGCGGAACGGCACGTGGGTCATGTCGATGCCCGCCATCGCGTTGAGCAGCTCACCCGAGAGGTGGTGCACGGTGCCGATGCCCGACGAGGGGTAATTCAGCTTGCCCGGATTGGCCTTCGCCTCGGCGATCAGGTCGCCGAGCGTGCGGAAGCGCGAGTCGGGCCGCACGCTGATCACGAACGGGTAGGACGTGAGCACGGACACCATGGCGATGTCGCGCAGCGGATCGAACGGCAGCGACTTGAGCATTGCCGCCTGCACGGGATACGCGCCGGTGATGAGGAGGAGCGTATAGCCGTCGGGGGGCTGCTTCGACGCGTAATCGTTGCCCACCATGCCGCCCGCGCCCTGGCGGTTGTCGACCACGACCGGCTGGCCGAGCCCATCGCCCAGACGCTCCGCGGCAAGGCGCGCGATCACGTCGGCCGAGCCGCCCGGGGGAAACGGCGTGACGAGCTTGAGCGGCTTCGTCGGATAGGTCTGCGCCGCGGCGATGCCCATATGCAGAACGAGCGTGAAGGCGAGCAAGCGCATGGTTTATGCTCGCACGAGTGAAAGAACCCGTGCAATTCGTTTCGAACGGCCTCGAGCTCGCCGGCGTGCTGCAGCTGCCCGATGGCCTCAAGAAGGGCGAGCGCCGCGCCGCATTCCTCGTGCTGCACGGCTTCGGCAGCAACAAGGACGGCGGCAACGTCGTCACCGTTTCCAACCTCCTCACCGGCCTGGGCTACGCCACGCTGCGCTTCGACATGCGCGGCTGCGGCGAAAGCCAGGGCGCGCGCGGCCGCACGATCTGCCTCGAGCAGGTGGAAGACACGCGGGCGGCGCTCGACTACCTGTCCAGGAACGAGAATGTCGATACGAGGCGCATCGGCGTCATCGGCCACAGCTTCGGCGCGGCGGTCGCCGTCTACGCCGCGGGCGTGGACTCGCGCATCGCCGCTTGCGTCTCCGCCGGCGGCTGGGGCAACGGCGTCAAGAAATTCCGCAAGCAGCACGAGTCGCCCGAAGCGTGGGCCAAGTTCCAGGGGATGCTGGAGGAGGGCCGGCGCCGCAAGGCGCGCGGCGAGACGATGATGGTGCCTCGCTACGACATCGTGCCGATCCGCCCCGAGCTGCGGCACAACCTCGCGCCAGGCTCGATCCTCGAGTTTCCGTTCGACGTGGTGGAGAGCATGTATGCATTTCGCGCCAACGACGTCGTCCGCAAGATCGCACCGCGGCCTCTCCTGCTGCTGCATCCGGCGAACGACACGGTGACGCCGACCGAGCAGTCGGTGGACCTCTTCGCTCTCGCGGGCCAGCCGACCGACCTGCACCTCGTCGCCGGCGTCGATCACTTCATGTTCAGCGAAGGCAACACGCTGGTCATCAACCTCCTGCGGGACTGGCTCGCGCTGCATTTCCCCTCGCGATGACGCTGGCGCCGCAGGCGCTGCGCGACCTCGTGCGCGGCATCTTCGCGCGGCAGGGCATGAGCGAGGCGCACGCCGCGCTGACCGCCGACGTGCTCGTCTGGGCGGATCTGCGCGGCATGGGCTCGCACGGCGTGATGCGCGTGCCGCGCTACGTCGATTTCATCCGCAAAGGCGATCTGAACGTGCGCCCGTCCATCCGACGCTCGCATGATGCCCCGGGTTGCGTGCTGCTCGATGCCGATCGCGCCGCGGGGCCGATCGCGATGATGGAAGGCACGCGCGCCGCCTGCGAAAAAGCGAAATCGGCGGGCATCGGCCTCGCCTTGGTGAAGAGCACAACGCATACGGCCGCTCTGGGCTACTACACGCAAACCGCCGCGCGCGACGGCTTCGCCGGGATTGCGCTGGCCGCGTCGCTGCCGCTCATGGCCTATCACGGCGCTCGCGCCGCGGGCGTGTCGACGGCGCCGCTCTCGATCGCGGTGCCCGGCGAAGAGGAACCTTTCGCGCTCGACATGGCGTCGAGCATGATCTCGATGGGCGCTCTCGCGCAGGCGCGGCGTAGCGGGCAATCGCTGCCCGAGGGTGTGGTTCTCACCGCCCAGGGGGAACCCACGGTGGATGCAAAGACCGCAAGCATCCCGCTGCCGCTCGGCGGTCCGAAGGGCTCCGGGCTCGGGTTCATGGCGGAATGCCTGGCGAGCCTGCTGACGGCCAATCCCATCCTTGCCGAGTCGCTCGAGCAGACGCCGGCGAGCAAGCGTCACCGGCAGAACGGTCTCGTCATCGCGATCGACGTTGCGCGGTTTGTCGCCCCCGAGATGTTCCGCGCCCAGGTCGCGCGCCTGACGCGGGGTTTGCGCGAGCTGCCGGGTGACGAGATCCTGATGCCCGGCGAGCGCGGCAGCCGCAGAGCCGCCCAGCAGCGCGACGCGGTGTCGATCCCGGACTCGGTCTACGACGAGCTGAAGACTCTATGAAATGGCTCTGCATCCTGGCGTTCGCGACCTCCACCGCGTTCGCGCAGACGTATCCGGCGAAGCCGGTGCGCGTCATCGTTCCCTTCCCTCCGGGCGGCACCGCCGACCTCCTCGCGCGCACGACGGCGCAGAAGCTCTCGGCGAGCCTCGGCCAGCAGTTCGTCGTCGAGAGCCGCGCCGGTGCCGGCGGCAATCTGGGCGCGGAGTTCGTGTTTCGCGCCGAGCCGGACGGCTACACGCTGCTCGCCTCGCCGCCGCATCTGCTCACCGTCAATCCCCTGCTCTACAAGCTCTCCTTCGATCCGCTGAAATTCGTGCCGATCGGCATCATCGCGGCGTATCCGAACGTGC
>VBBY01000213.1 GCA_005881595.1 Betaproteobacteria bacterium
GTGATATTCGAGCGCCTCGGTGAGCGTTCGCGCGGCATCGGGGGGGCGCACGCCTTCGGCCTGCACCAGGCTTGCGAGCGTGCGGTCCGCGGCTTTCGGCGCCTGGCCGGCGCTGGCGAGAAGAAAGCGCAGCAGATCGCGCGGCGTCTCGCTCGAGGCGAGCGCCTGCTCCGGCAGGCTCGCGGCAAACTCGCGCTCGAGGCGCAGCACCAGCTCGACGCGCGCCAGGCTGTCGAGCCCCAGCTCGCGCTCGAGCGAGCTGTCGAGCGCGACGTAGGCCTCGAAGTGCGGACGCGCTTCGCGCGCCACTTCGGCGACGACGGCGAGCAGCCGGTTGGCGTCGATGGGCGGGCTCATGGGTTGCGGGCGAGTGTACACTCGCCCGGCGTGGCTCCATTTCAGGACAGGCTGGTTTCGATCGCCCGCGCGGTGTCGTTTCCCGGGGGCGCCAGGCTGGTGCGCCAGGGCGAGACCTCGCGCGGCGCATTCCTGATCCGCACGGGCGAGGTCGAGGCGCAGGTAGCGCTGCCCGGCGGCGGCGTGCTGACGGTCGCCGAGCTGGGCGAGGGCGACATGTTCGGCGAGATGGCGCTGATCGAGCGCGGCGTCTGCTCGGCGTCCGTCATCGCGCGCAGCGCGGTCGAGGGCTGGTTCGTCGCGCGCGACGATTTCCGCGCTTTCGTGGCGAGCCGCGACCCGGCGGCGCTGGAAGTCCAGCGCGAAATCACCCGCGTGCTGGCCGAGAAGCTCAGGGCGTTAAACGACATGGTGCGCGACCACCCCGCCGAGGAGGACCGCCTGGCGAGAGCTGGGCTCCCCGCCGCAGATCCGCTGGCGGGGATGGCGCGCAACGGCAAGCCGTCTTTCGACTGGCGCAGGTTCCTGCCCCTGCTGCCCATCTTCGAGCGCTTTGACGCCTACGAAATGGAACAGCTGCTCTCGATCTCGAGCGTACTCGAGTTGCCGCGCGGCAGTTGGCTCTTCGGCACCGGGTCTGCGGCCAATGCCTGCTTTCTCGTCGTGCGCGGGGCGGTCGAAGTGATTTCGAAATTGCAGGATCTGGAAAGGCGCGTAGCCCTGGCCGGGCCCGGCGAGCTGGTCGGCTACCTCGCGGTGCTGGAGGGCGCGCCGCATGGCGCAGCCGCGAGGGTGCGCGAGAACACCTGCCTGCTTGAATTCCCGGCGCGGCAGTTTCTTGCGCAGTACGAGCGTAATTCGAGCCTGCAGCACGCGATTCACCAAAGCCTGCTGCGCTCGCTCGCGCGCACCAATACGCAACTTACTCGGCTCATCAGCCATGCGCGCCTCACTTCCTCGACCCGTGCAGCGCTCGAGCTGGAGAAGGCGCTGCACGCGCAGGTCGTAAATGTGAAGAACCAGTGAAGAATGCGCGCCCGCGAGGCGCGCCGGCTTGATCCGCGGCGCCGCTAATCGAGCAGCCTGAGGCTGAGCCGCGGCCGGCCGGCGCGTACCTCGGCGAACAGCGCGCCGTATTCCGGCAGCTCCACCCATGCGGAGGTGTCGCGCGTCAGCGGCTCGGAAGCGACGATGATCGAGTCGGCGTGCTCGGCGCCGCCGGTCATCTTCCACTGGCCGTCGTGCAGGCCGTAACCGCGGCCCAGCGTGTACCAGAGCGAGAGATAGCTCAAGTTGGCCTCGTGCACCCGGGCCGGGTCGTCGGTCCGGTAGCAGCCGAAGTCGAAGCAGTAGCGCACGGCGGCGAGCTGGCTGCCGTTGGCGATGAAAAGATTCACCGACGACGACAGCGCGATGCCGAGGCGCTCGCGCGCCTTGCGCAGCACGGCCAGCGTCTTTTCAATCGCTTCAAAGATGGCGGCCTCGTCGGCCGGTTCCGAGGGTTGCTGCAGCTGCGAGACAAAAAGCGCGTATATCCACTCGCTATCCGTAGTGCCGCGGATGCGCGACAGGAACTCGGGCTTCACGTGCGGCGCAAGCTGAGGCTTCATGTCGGCGATGCCGGCGAGGTCGCCGTTGTGGGCCAGGGCCCACGGCAGCCCGTCGAACTGGAACGGATGCACGTTCTGCAGCGAGATCTCGACTGCCGTGGAATAGGCGACCCCGCGCACGTGCGCCAGCACGCAGCCGGCGCGGACTTTCTCGGCCAGGTTCTTCAGGTTGCGGTCGAACACCGGCAGCGACGGCGAAGCGTAGAAGTAAGGCTTTCCCGGCGCGTGCGAGCCCGGGTCCCACGCCCGCAGGCCGAACCCCGCGAGGTTGAGCAGGTTCAGCATCTTCGGCATGTAGGCCTGGCGCACCAGCGCCGAGTCGGGCTGGAACAGCAGGTTGTCGAGCAGCACCGGCTCGCCGAGGTAGAGAAGGGCGCGGCACATCCCGCGAGTCTACTTGACCGCAGTCAAGAATCGCGCGTCGCGGGCGGCTGATAATAGGGTCTGCATGAAACGCAAAGTCCGCCCCAGGCCGAAAGGCAGAACGGCCGACCCGCAGGCCCTCGAGGACGTGCGGGCGCTGCTGGGCGACGCCCCCCGCCGCCGCGACCTGCTGATCGAGCACCTGCACCGCATCAACGACCGCTACGGCTACCTGTCGGCTGCGCACCTCGCCGCGCTGGCGGAGGAAATGCGCCTGGCGCTGGCCGAGGTGTACGAGGTGGCGACCTTCTACCACCATTTCGAAGTGGTGAAGGAAGGCGAGGCGCCGCCGCCTGCTCTCACCGTGCGGGTCTGCGACTCCATCGCGTGCGATCTGGCCGGTGCGCAATCTCTTCTCCAAAATCTTGCCTTTGGAAAAGAGGTGCGCGTGATTGCGGCCCCGTGCGTCGGCCGCTGCGAAGTCGCGCCCTGCGTGGTGGTGGGACAGAACCCCGTCGGCAACGCGAGCGTCGCTGCGGTGAAGGCCGCGGTCGATCAAAAGCAGCTGAAATGTCCCGAGCCGGAATACGTCGACTACGCGCAATACCGCAAGCACGGCGGCTACGGGCTGATCGCCGATTGCCTCGCCGGCAAACGCACGCGCGAGGAGATCACCAAGATCATGGAGGACTCCGGTCTGCGCGGCCTGGGCGGGGCCGGCTTTCCGGCGGGGCGCAAGTGGCGCATCGTCGCCGCGGAGCCCGAGCCGCGCCTCATGGCGCTGAACATCGACGAGGGCGAGCCGGGAACCTTCAAGGACCGCTGGTACCTCGAGCGCGATCCGCATCGCTTTCTCGAGGGCATGCTGGTCGCCGCCTGGTGCGCGGGCGTGGGCGAGATCTACATCTACCTGAGGGATGAATACGCCGGCTGCCGCGCCGTTCTGGAGAAAGAACTGCTCAAGTTGAAAAAGGATCCGCCCTGCGCGCTGCCGCCGATCCACGTGCGCCGCGGCGCCGGGGCGTACATCTGCGGCGAAGAGTCGGCGATGATCGAGTCGATCGAGGGCAAGCGCGGCATGCCGCGCCTGCGCCCGCCGTACGTCGCGCAGGTCGGCCTCTTCAACCGTCCGACGCTCGAGCACAACCTGGAGACGGTGTACTGGGTGCGCCAGATCGTCGAGCGGGGCGCGGCCTGGTTCGCCGGCCATGGCCGCAACGGCAGGAAGGGGCTGCGCTCGTTCTCGGTGTCGGGGCGGGTGAAGCAGCCCGGCGTGCACCTCGCTCCGGCCGGCATCACCGTGCGCGAGCTGATCGACGAGTACTGCGGCGGCATGCTCGACGGCCACCAGTTCTATGCCTACCTGCCGGGCGGCGCCTCGGGCGGCATCCTGCCCGCCGCGAAGGGCGACGTCCCCCTCGACTTCGACACGCTGCAGCCCTACGGCAGCTTCATCGGCTCGGCGGCGGTCGTGATCCTGTCGCAGCGCGACTCGGCGGCTGCCGCGGCCGCCAATCTGATGAAGTTCTTCCACGAGGAATCGTGCGGCAAGTGCACGCCGTGCCGCGTTGGCACGGCCAAGGCGCTGGCGCTGATGGGCGAGAGCAAATGGAACCAGCCGTTGCTTGGCGAGCTCTCACAGGCCATGATGGACGCCTCGATCTGCGGCCTGGGCCAGGCGGCGCCCAATCCCGCGCTGACCGTCATGAAATACTTCCCGCAAGAGGTGCAGTGATGGAACGGGTGACCCGCGAGCAGGTGGCGATGATGCCGATCGAGTTCAAGCTCAACGGCCAGACCGTGGTCGGACGGCCCGACGAGCTGATCATCGAGACGGCGCGCCGGCACGGCATCTCGATCCCGCACCTGTGCTACACGCGCACGCTGCGGCCCGACGGCAACTGCCGCGCCTGCGTCGTCGAGGTGAAGGGCGAGCGCGCGCTCGCCCCCTCGTGCTGCCGCTTCCCGACCCAGGGCATGGAAGTCACGACCGATTCGGCGCGCGCCCTCGCCTCGCAGAAGATGGTGCTCGAGCTGCTGCTCGCAGACATGCCCGAGCACGAGTACACGCTCAACAACAAGGTCGATGTGTGGGCGCGAAACCTGAAGGTAGGCAAGCCCAGGTTCAAGTCCAGGGTGCAACCGAAGGCAGACCTGTCTCACCCTGCAATGGCCGTGAATCTGGATGCGTGCATCCAGTGCACGCGCTGCGTGCGCGCCTGCCGCGAGGAGCAGGTGAACGACGTCATCGGCTACGCCGGGCGGGGGGACCACTCGAAGATCGTGTTCGACTTCGACGACCCGATGGGCGAGTCCACCTGCGTGGCCTGCGGCGAATGCGTGCAGGCCTGCCCGACCGGCGCGCTGATGCCGGCGCGCGACGCCGGCCTGCAGGCCATCGACAAGCAGGTCGACTCGGTGTGCCCGTTCTGCGGCGTCGGCTGCCTGCTCACCTACCATGTCAAGGAAAACAAGATCCAGTTCGTCACCGGCAAGGACGGCCCGTCGAACCATGGCCGGCTCTGCGTCAAGGGCCGCTACGGATTCGATTACGCCCATCATCCCCACCGCCTGACGAAGCCCCTGATCAGGAAAGAGGGAGTCGGCAAGTCCGCGGACTTCGTGGTCGATCCGGGCAACTGGTCCGGGGTGTTCCGCGAGGCGAGCTGGGAGGAGGCCCTCGAGCTTGCTGCCTCGGGGCTAAAGCGAATTAAAGATAAAGATCCCTATGCACTGGCCGGCTTCGGGTCTGCTAAAGGCTCCAACGAGGAGGCTTATCTCTTCCAGAAGCTGGTGCGCACCGGCTTCGGCACCAACAACGTCGACCATTGCACGCGCCTTTGCCACGCCTCGTCGGTCGCGGCGCTGATGGAAGGCATCAATTCCGGCGCGGTGTCGAACCAGGTGAACGACGTGCAGAACGCCGAGGTGATATTCCTGATCGGCGCCAATCCGACTTCGAACCATCCCGTGGCGGCGACCTGGATGAAGAACGCGGCGAAGAACGGCGTGAAGCTGATCGTCGCGGACCCGCGTCGCAACGAGCTGGCGCGCCATGCGACGCAGTTCCTGCAGTTCAAGCCCGACACCGACGTCGCGCTGCTGAACGCGATGATCCACAGCATCATCGCCGAAGATTTGGTTGACAAGAAATTCATAGCCGACAGGACGAGTGGATTCGAGGCATTAAAAGAAAATGCCAAGAACTTCTCTCCCGAGAAGATGGCGCCGGTGTGCGGCGTCCCGGCGCAGACGATCCGCGAAGTCGCGCGCCTCTACGCCACTTCCAAGGCCTCGATGATCCTGTGGGGCATGGGAATCAGCCAGCACGTCCACGGCACCGACAACGCGCGCTGCCTGATCGCGCTCACCCTGATGACCGGGCAGATCGGCCGGCCGGGCACCGGGCTGCATCCGCTGCGCGGCCAGAACAACGTGCAGGGCGCCTCCGACTCGGGGCTCATCCCGATGGTGTTCCCCGACTACCAGCGCGTCGACCACCCGGATGCCAACCAGCGATTTGAGAAGCTGTGGGGCATGGCGCTCGACAAGAAACCCGGCCTCACGGTAGTGGAGATCATGAATGCCGCCTACGACGGAAGCATCCGGGGCATGTACATCATGGGCGAGAACCCGGCGATGTCGGACCCCGATCTCGAGCACGCGCGCACGGCCATGGCCAGGCTCGAGCACCTCGTGGTGCAGGACATCTTCCTCACCGAGACCGCCTACCTGGCGGACGTCGTCCTGCCGGCGACGGCCTGGCCGGAGAAGGAGGGTACCGTCACCAACACCGACCGCATGGTCCAGCTCGGCCGCAGGGCGCTCAAGGCGCCGGGCGAGGCGCGCGAAGACCTCTGGATCATCGTCGAGCTCGCGAAGAGGCTGGGGTTGTCCTGGAATTACTCTCATCCCAGAGAAGTCTTCGATGAGATGAGAAGCTGCATGGATTCCATCAAGGGCATCACCTGGGAGCGCCTTGAGCGCGACTCGTCGGTCACCTATCCGTGCGAGAACGAGGGCGATCCTGGCCAGCCGGTCGTGTTCCAGACGCATTTCCCCACCGCCACCGGCCGCGCAAAATTCGTCCCGGCGGACCTCATTGGCGCCGCCGAGCGGCCGGACCGGGATTATCCGATGGTGCTCATCACCGGCCGCCAGCTCGAGCACTGGCATACCGGCGCCATCACGCGCCGCTCCGGCGTGCTCGATGCGATCGAGCCCGAGCCGGTGGCGTCGCTGCATCCGCTCGATCTCGCGGCGCTCGGCGCGAAGCCGGGCGAGCTCGTCACCGTCGAATCGCGGCGCGGCAAGATCGCGCTGTATGCGCGGGCCGATGACGGCACGC